>JAEWGR010000138.1 GCA_023388195.1 Bacillota bacterium | reverse complement strand
CCTGTGTACCATTGTCGCTAAATCTGTAAATACAAATGCGTTTCCCTTTGGCGACATCGACATTGCGGGAGGAGGCGAAATAAATGACTGAAGAAGATCGCAGCAAAAATTCATTCATTAGCCAGTTATGTTTCTACCAGGGGCAGGCCGGCGTAAATATTAGAACATGGGGTGGCTTTCAATTTACCTGCGGCCGCCTGATGGATATTGACGACTGTTTGGCAACCCTAACAGATGTTTCCGTTGTCCTCCCTGGTTCCGAAGAATGTTTTCAGTTAAACTTTGTTACAGTCAATCTTTCATTGCTAACTTCCTTCGGTATCTCTGACCGTGAGAATTGCCCAGATTGCGATTACTGCTAACCAGCTTATCAGCACATCCCAAAAGCACATAAGAACGCAACGGAAATCCCGCTTAAACAAGTTTAGGCGGGTTTTCGTATTTACATAGTAGAGTTGCAACCGGAACAGACTCATTGATAAAAAAATACCCAGAGGCATGCAGCCCTGGGCTCAAAGTGTTTATAATAGGGTTATTTTATATAAATAGAAAGCGGTTCCTTTCTATAATTGTACTATATTAGTTTATATCTGATTATAACCATTTATTTTTATAATTTGATTAGAAAACTATGGCAAAGCTAAAAAGTCATATTTTTTGAAATGCCAATATGAATAAAGGAAAATCACAATGCTGTATCGGTAAGATATTGCACGTAAATCTTTCAAAAGGAGCCCACCCCTTCACAGGTTTGATAATAGGCATAAACACCCTTGGCAATTGCCTCAGCCAGTTTTCGTTGGTACTCCGGCGTCTGTAATAAATGACGTTCATCCAAGTTAGTTATATAGCCAACCTCAATTAAAGCAGCCGGTATTTTGTTGCGACGCAAAACAAAGTAGTCGGCTTCTTGGGCTGCCTTTTGGATTTTAGTAACATTACATAGTTCGAGTTGTATTGAATTAGCCAAGGCTTTCCCTGCTTCAGACTTATTATAATAGAAGACCTCTGCGCCGTTCCGCTTATTATTCATAACCGCATTGGCGTGAATGCTGACAAATAAGTCGGCATCCGACTCCTCTACCATTTCTACCCGGGCCATTAAATCTCGCTTGTATCGCCCTTTAACAGCCTCATTATCGCAATCCAGGCTAAGCTCCTTGTCTATTTGCCTGGATAATACCACTTTAACGCCTTGCTGATTAAGCACATCTTTTAGCTGAATGGCTACGGCCAAATTAACATCCTTTTCGAGTATACCCGGACGATTTGCCCCTGAGTCAATACCGCCATGACCCGCATCGACAATAACAACCTTACCAACCATCTTATCCGGAGCATCAAGTACATAATTTGTTCCTAATAACATGATTACAGGTATTAGAAACACAGCAAAATGAGATTTAGCGATGTAAAAAATCTTCACCGATTTTCACCTCACTCAGCTATATATATATTTCACACGTAAGTAAAATATGCTGTTTTACGTAGGTGGTATTATTGCTGCCAGATTTTATGGACTTACTCACTGAATTGTTGCCAAATAGGAAGAGTTCAAGAGGGTAATGCTCAGTTATCTTGCCTAAAGGAGGAATTCTGATTAGAATATCTTTTCAGCTTAAAGCGCCGCCCATTGGGCGGCGCTTATCCGTTATGCCAGTATCACGGTTATCACAGAGTTATCTTGTGCGTCAAAAATATCTACAGCCGTATTATTGGCTAAAATAGTATACCGGCCTTCATCTACAGGATTACCGTTAACTAAAATAACATCCACCGAATCGAAAGATAGCCCCGCCGGCAATATATATATTCCGGATTTGTCAGCCCGAATTAATTCAATTATCTTACCCATTTCCAACCTCCTCGATATTATGTTATTTCATTATATGCACTTACTATTTTACAGGTACCAGATGGCTTACCTCGCACGATTGCTGTCATAATGTTTATGACAATCTATAATTTGATATTTCCAACACTTCATAACCGCCCTGATAGGCGGTATTTTTCTACCGGTTTTCACCAGCCGCCAGGGGTTATTTAGGAACAAAAAGAAAAAAGCCCTGCAGGAATACCCCGCAGAACCTTAAACTTCACTGGAGCCGATAGCAGGATTCGAACCTGTGACCCTCTCATTACGAATGAGATGCTCTACCAGCTGAGCTATACCGGCAAATTAACATTATTATTTTAGCTTACTCCTGCAATAATGTCAAGATCGGCCATTACAATCAATATTGCCGTAGTAGCAAATATTAATCCCTGCCGCTTTGCTCCGGCGACCAGCTCATCTCACCAATTTGGTTAATCAGGCTCCCCAAACCGCTGCCATCACTAAACAGATCGGCCACAATCCCACCATCAATCTTGCGATTATCTACCATACCCCGCATAATCTTTTCAATATCCCGTACGCTTAGCGGGCCGCGATAGGGTCGATTCTCAGTTAACGCAACAAAAACATCAGCGACACTGACCACTCTGGCCCCTAATCGCAATGAATCTGCCGGCACGCGAAAGGGATAACCGGAACCCTCCAACGTCTCGTGATGGAAAGCCGCCCATTCGGCAACCATGGAAAACCCGTCAATTTGTTCAAGTATTCGATAGGTATAATAGGGATGCTGCTTAATTATAGAAAACTCCCGTTCAGTCAGTTTCCCCGGTTTTTCCAGATATTCATTGGGTATTGACAATTTACCCAAATCGTGAAACAAACCAGCGATCTTCATCAATTTAACTTCTTCTGAACTATAGCCTTTAGCCTTGGCCAGAAATGCCGATACCATAGCTACACTCCGAGAATGCATGCCTGTAAATTGACTAGTCCTGTCAATAATAGTTGCAAAAATCTCACCAATATTAACAATATCGTCAATATTGAATACCATGCGGCCATATGCATCAATCTGACGAAAGAAGTTCTGATAATAATGTGGGTTCGTTAAGTCCAGCCAAAAACTCTCCTGCCGCGCAAATTCATGCAATGCTTTAACCAAAGTGGGGTCAAAATAACTGCCGCTTAAGTCTCTGATCGCCGATAAAATATCCGGTCGCTGTTCAAATATGTACACCTTATCCCGAATCAGGATCTCTAAGCGATCTGCTAAATTAATTATCCTGCTGATAATCGGAATATCCTGACCGGCAAGGCCGTACGGACTGGAGCCATCCCACATGTCATGATGGTGACGGATAGCTTCAGCCAGCATACTAAACTGAGGCGACTCTTTAAGCAGCTGATACCCCGCTTCAGCATGCTGATAAATATCATCGCCAACCTTAAACATATGCAGCTTCTTTTTCTCGGACCAGTTGGAGGCAGCACCAATATCATGGAGCAAGGCCGCATATACCAGTATTTGACGTTGCGAATCTTCTAAATTAATCTGTTCGGCAAGACGGTTGGCAATAAGTGCCGTTCGCCAATGGTGGCGTGATAAACCATCTGTTGATAATTCCAATGCAATAGATAACGCACTTACTAAATTACTAGGGTGGATATTAAATAACATACTCTCCGCTCCCTATATGAAACAACTACCTGGGACACCGGCAATCATTTTAACCTGATTAACAATTGCAATTTATATATGAGCCTGCCGGTCAAACAATTCTGCCTGCTTCGCGGGGTTAAAACGGTCTTCCGTACTGAGATAGCCGGTAATACGGCGTACTCGTTTGATAGGTGAACGCTCAACCGCTTTGACAACGATTTCTTCTCCCTCGACCGTTAGCTCGACCCCTGCAAGCTCTTTCCCTTTGCGATTCCACAACCGGATTTCTTCCTGAACTATAGAGCGAATTTCTTCCTCGCTAATCCCAGCTTCAGTTACAACTTTAATGCCATCAATAATCATATCTATTCCTCCCATGCAAGAATTACCTTTAATAATAAGCGTTGCCAATTAATAGTCAATAGAGCTTAGGTCCCTAATTACATCCATTCACCTTCATTGTTAATCCTGCCGCAATGTGCTAGGAGTTGTTCATTGCGCCATAAATATACATAAACATACTCAGATGAGCCATCAGTCAAACCGACCTCGCGAATAACCCGCTCATACACGTTGTCTGCGCACCCTGGGCCCAAATAATCTTCAAGCTCATCAAGTATTTGCAAAGCGAGTTCTACGTCGTTTAATTCAAAAACTTCGCCCCTAATTTTCCCCTTGCCGTCTATCGCTCCGGGGTATCCAAAGGGCAAGTCATATAAAATTCCCTGCAGCACAGCACTTCGAATATTCTTGCAGAAAGGGTGAATCTTAGGATAATTGCAAAACCCTTGTTTTAAGGTACCATAAACAAAAATTTTATTTATCAACATCAATAACTCCTGTTGATGCAGAAATAAAAAAATCAGATTCCCTGCTGAGAATCTGATTTCCTTTGGAGCGGACGACGAGATTCGAACTCGCGACCCTTAGCTTGGGAAGCTAATGCTCTACCAGCTGAGCTACACCCGCACATTATAAATAACTGAAATAAATTTCCGAATACTTTAATGGGATAGTTAGTATTTCAACGTAAATTATTATATCATATAAACACAGGCGGAGCAAGAGGTATTAATTGGACCCCGGGGCTGTAATCCCGCCCCGGGGTCCATGCCCATTACAGCCTAACAATACCATTGGGGGCCAAACGATGATATTCTACTGCCTCTTGGTCGGTCATTTCGCTGAAATTTTTGTAATAGCTGCCAACAGACTTAAATACATCCCTTTCATCCACACAGATAACATTAACCTTATTCTCACGTAATCTGTTGGTCACATCATTAGGTGCAACCGGTACCGCAACCGTTACGCTGGCAGGATTCCATTTCTGAATCCATTTAACTGCGGCCTGCATAGTGTAGCCAGTAGCTACGCCATCATCAACAACAATGATATCTTGACCTTTTATTTCATGATTTTTAACAAGCCTGTCCTCATACATTTTGACCCTTTGGTCAAACACTTGACGCGCCTCGGCAACCAATTGGTCAAAGCTGTCCTGCTGCACACCTATGCCGCTGACATATTGATTGTCATGAATCAAACTGCCGTCAGGCATAATCGCACCGATAGCCACTTGAGGACTAAGTGGATGGCCTATCTTTTTGGCGATAAGTAATCCCATTTTAGCCTGCAGCTTGGCTGCAATTGGTGACGCCACAGCAATTCCGCCACGGGGAACTGCCAAAATATATGGTTTTTTTAGATTATGACCTGCTAATTTCTCTGCCAGGATCTCACCGGCATGATTACGATCATCAAACATATTTTACCCTCCTAAAAGTCAGATATATATATAGAATTTGTGACAATGCTACTTTTAATGCAAAAAAAAAGCACTATAGCTAAAACTAATTTAGCCATAGTGCTTATGGTGCCTCAGGGCAGAATCGAACTGCCGACACGAGGATTTTCAGTCCTCTGCTCTACCGACTGAGCTACCGAGGCGTTATTGGGGTATATGGTTGTTGGCGACCCTGAACGGATTTGAACCGTCGATCTCCGCCGTGACAGGGCGGCATGTTAGACCGCTACACCACAGGGCCGCATTTACCAACAAAGCTATTATATATTACACCAGGATATTAGTCAAGCAGCTATACATAAGTAATTGTCTATTTAAGAATCATAGCTCAAAAATACGCTGCATTTTATTCAGTAAATTCGAAAAATAATTCACGAACTCTGCTTTTTGAAAAGGGGGAATCATTGCGTATGACGAATATTCCTTTGTAGATTGTATGGGAGGAACCTATGACAATTTTTACTCTGCTAGAATCAATAAGTGCATTGTCCTTTATTGCCATGACGGCCTATCTCACAGGGCGCAGCCGTTTCATTATGCGTTGTACCAGGTATCCCTTCCATTTGCCAAGCCAGTTCCCGCTCATCATTTTATTCTCTTTCCTGGCGATAACAGGTAGTTACAGCGCCCTTCCCTGGGGTGAACCACTCATTACTACCCGCTTGATTGCCTTACTCTTATCAGGTATCGCCGGCGGCCCCGTCACAGGTTTCAGCGTTGGGATTATCTGCAGTGCATATATGCTCTTTACAGAAATGCTAGGAACCGCTTTAGCATTCTATATTGTTTTTATTGGTACATTATCCGGACTTGTACGATTCCAATTAGGGTTGCATCAATTGACTCCGCTTACAGGTGCAAGTATGGCCCTGGTTGCGGAATTATGCCAACTCACTATATATACATTATTTTCGGCCGAAACCGCACTTGCTGCCTTCATCATAAAATCTGCTATCCCTACAATGATCGTCAGTGTTGCCGGTGTTTGGATCTTTCCGTTTATTGTTAACTGGATCGAGGCGGAGCAGGATATTTATGGTGCCAGAGCGGCGCAATTGTCACTAAATATTGCCAGCCGCACCCTTCCGTATCTTCGCCTGGGTTTTAATACTCATTCCGCAACCGTTACTGCCCGAATTATCTATGAACTCACTAAAGTAGATGCCGTTTCCATTACCGGCAGGTACAAACGCCTGGCATTCATTGGCCAAGGTGCCGAACATCATAAACCGGGAGAACCGATTATATCTGCGGCTGTTAAGGAAGCCATCAGCAATAGAGTAATGAAAGTTATTAATGCGCCTACAGACCGGGGCTGCCCTGTTTTACACTGCCCGCTGCAGGCAGGGGTTGTAGTGCCTTTATTTACAGGCAACAAGGTCGTAGGCACAATCGAACTCGCCAGGGTCAACAATGAAACCGTGTCGGAGCTGGATATTCGCATTGCTAACGGTATTGCCAATCTATTATCAGTGCAAATTCAGTTGGCCGAGATTGACGAACAACGAAAAATGCGCGAGAAAGCTGAATTAAAACTACTTAGAGCTCAAATCAACCCTCATTTTCTTTTTAATACAATTAATATAATTATGTCCTTTTGCCGCACCGATCCCGATAAGGCCCGCAGTTTGTTAGGCAGTTTGGCAACGCTAATGCATCGTGCTTATTCTAATCAGGAAGACTTTCTCACGCTGCAGGATGAACTAACTGCAGTCACTGCCTATCTCGAAATTGCCAGATCACGGTTTGGCGACAGGTTAGATGTTGCGGTTCATGTTGAAGATGCTGCCTACAATGCACTTGTGCCAGCGCTCTCACTCCAGCCGTTAGTGGAGAATGCCCTAAATCATGGCCTATTTCCTAAGCTAGGCCACTGTTTACTCGCAATTGAGGCTTCTATCGAGGCCAATTCACTGATTATTACAGTTACAGACAATGGTGTTGGGATCCCCCTGGAAATACAGGCCCAGATCCAGGCAGGCGATTGTGATGGCATTGGTCTGCTAAATGTTCATAAGCGACTGACAAGCCTCTACGGTCCGGATAACGGTCTTACTATAGCATCCAATCCCCCTTTTGGTACAGAAATCAGGCTGCAAATGCCAGCCAAGTACCCGGTAATATCTAAACAGAAAGTGAGTGGTGCATCGTGAAAACAAAAGCTGTAATTATTGACGATGAGCAGCCTATTTGTGATGAAATTGAGTATTTGCTGAATCAACGGGGGGACATCGAGGTATGTGCCAAATTTACAAATTGTGTCGACGCACTTATTTATATCCTGGAAAAAAAGCCTGACATTGTATTTTTAGATGTCATTATACCCGGTATGACTGGCCTGGAGATGGCGCAAAAACTTAATAGTATGACTAAAGTGCCCTATATTGTTTTTATTACCGCTCACACGGAACACGCTATCGAGGCCTTTTCCACCCCCGCCGTTGGTTATGTTACCAAACCCATTACTGAAGAAAAATTAGGAAACGTCTTGGCAAAGATACGCAATCTTTCCGCTAAAACAGCCAGCGACCGGGGAACTCAAATTGCGAAAGTCTGCGTATTATCGGGCGGTAAAATTGTGCCCGTAAATAAAAAAGACATCGTCTTCATTTATGTAAAAGAAAAGGATGTCTTTGTTCGCACTCGCAGCGTTGAATTTTCAGCTATGCTGACCTTACAGGAATTTGATAACCTATTAACAGAACCTAATTTCCTCCGCATACATCGCCAGTATATTATTAATCTGGATGAAGTATTGGAGATTACTCCATGGTTTCATGGTTCCTATCTGCTGCGCATGAATGATCTAAATAAACAAGAAGTCCCTGTTAGCCGCACCCGGGTAAAACATCTCAAGATTGCGCTTGGCCTCAAGTAAATAAATACAGGAGGTTTATTAAGTCATTGAGCTTAAAAACAAGACTTACAGTATTTTTTGTCGGTGTAGCCCTGATCGTTTCCCTGTCCGTAGGTATTGTCATTATCCGCGACATGCAGATTCAAATTGAAGTGGCAATTTCCGAGAAAGCTAAATCAGACCTGGCCACAGCACTTGAAATAGCAGACTATATGCGCCCTGGTTCATGGCACATAGAAAATGGAAAACTTTATAAAGGCCAGCATCGAATCAATGACGATAATGAACTAGTGGATAAAATTGGCCGTTTAACAGATGACACTGTCACTATCTTTTTAAATAATACCCGCGTTGCCACTAATATCATCAGAGAGGGCAGCAGGGTTACAGGAACACAGGCAGCTGATTATGTTACCCAAACCGTACTGGACGGGGGAATTTATACAGGTGAGGCTGAGGTAATC
Source organism: Bacillota bacterium (assembly GCA_023388195.1). Classification (GTDB taxonomy): domain Bacteria; phylum Bacillota; class Negativicutes; order Sporomusales; family Sporomusaceae; genus Sporomusa. The sequence goes on along the minus strand of JAEWGR010000138.1, from coordinate 27,886 downwards.
GGCATTAAATATCAGACTTGCTATGCCCCAATCAAAAATGATGCTGGACAGATTATCGGTATGTTTTATATTGGTGTATCTAAGAACTTTGCCGATCAGCTCAAACACAGCTTTACCGCAGTCGCAGTTTTATCTACCCGTATTGCTCTGCTATTTGCCCTCGCTGCTACTTGCTTTATCTCAGTAGATGCCTGGTCTACCGCATCGGCCAGCTATTCCAGCCCACGCTGGACAACACCACATCATCACAAAGAAGAGACGCCGCCTTAGCAAAGGTGCCGTCTCTTCTTTGCAAAAGGAGACAATTTACTATACGGTTTTCCCACTCTCAATCTTAGCTTTGGGAGGAGCAGATAATATAGGTAAGAGTATCGCCACAGCCAAGGCAATGGAAGTAATAACAAGCGCCTCACTATAGTTGCCTGATGACTGACGGATCCGGGCAAACAGCATGGGTCCCATTATCCCTGCGGCCCCCCAGGCGGTTAACATCCAACCATAGATCCGGCCAACATATTTTGTGCCAAAAACATCGGCTGCATAAGCAGGCATCGTGGCAAAGCCACCACCATAGCAGGCATAAATATAGGAACAGATTATAGTAAATAAAGTCATGTCTTTCGTACTGGACAAGAAATAGAAAGCCACGGCCTGTGTACCAAACAGGATAAGAAATACAGTACGGCGGCCAATTTTATCTGAGGCAGAAGCCCAAAATAGCCGGCCTAACCCATTAACTATTGCAAATATACCAAGAATAGCCCCTGCCTGCATTGCCTTTTCAGCAGCGCTCATTGAGCTGGGCATGAGATCCTGAGCCATAGGAGAAGCCTGGGAAATAAGAGCAATACCAGCAGTAATATTGATAAACAGCATTGCCCACAGGAGGTAGAAATACTTGGAGCTGACAGCCTCACCCAAAGTCATGCCTGCTGCTGCTGCTTTGCCGCTTGGAGATACCCAGCCGGCTGGCACATAGCCAGGCGGTGGTTCAACCATAAGCTGAGCAGCGGCTGTGACTGCCACTAGGAAAATCGCACCAAAGATATAAAAGGTCATAGCGGTGCCCATACTTGCAATCATTCCCGGCGAAAGCAGCGTAAGCATAAGCGAGCCAAGACCAAACCCCATTACGGCTAAACCAGTAATGAGTCCTCTTTTGTCCGGGAACCACTTAACCAACGTGGCAATCGGGGTAATATAGCCAAAGCCCAGGCCCAATCCACAGACTAGTCCATAGCCAAGATAAATTACCGTAAGCGAGCCAATCTGGTCGCCATAGCCTGTGATAAGAGTACCAAGACCAAAGAGAACACCACCGATTGTAGCAACAATACGCGCCCCTTTTGTATCAAGAATATAACCACCGGCGGCACTCGAAATCGCCAGACAACCAATAGCAATTGTGAAAGTTAATGTAACATCAGCATTACTCCAGTTGTGTGCAGCCATCAATGGCTTAGTAAATACGCTCCATCCATATACAGTACCTAAGCAGATCTGCATTACTATTCCAGCTAACGCAATCAGCCAGCGGTTAGGGTAGCTTTTTCCCTCCATACGAGAACACCCCTTTATATTCATGTCCTTACATAAGAATTCATGAAATCACTAAGAGACTTAATATTTATTAAATATTCCCACTACTTTTCAGGCAGTTCCCCCGGCGCCAAAGCAACATGCCTGCTCTTGTGAATTCATGAACTACACCATTATTATAGCTTGGAGCCTTCCATCTCTTCCACAATGCTTTACTGAGACGCAAAATATCCTTCCTCAAATGCAATAATCCGATACCGAAACGCTTAAGTTATTATTTAATATTCTGAACCTTTTCAACCATGGGTAAGGCTTGCTCAGTACCAAGTGCTTTGACACGATGGTAGAAGGCGTTCGGTGGCCTTTTGGGATACGTCGTTTCTGTCACAGCATTGATTTATATATTTAGAGAATAGAAAAAGAACCTTTAAAGAATAAAGGTTCTTTTTGGTGGGCGATGACGGGATCGAACCGCCGACATCCTGCTTGTAAGGCAGGCGCTCTCCCGGCTGAGCTAATCGCCCGGATAATTATTAAGAATGGAGGTTCTTCGCTACCGCTCAGAACTAAGCGATTCACACCAATCAGTCTTCGCCTGATGGCTCGCCTTCTTGGGTTCTCTGCTTATCGCTATCGCCCAGAACTAAGCGATTCGCGCAGGTTCTTGCGTCGCTTCCGCTCCCAAGAACCTGGCTCTCGGCTTATGGTGACCCGTAAGGGAATCGAACCCTTGATACCGCCGTGAAAGGGCGGTGTCTTAACCGCTTGACCAACGGGCCAAAAATGGTGATCCACCCGCGACTCGAACGCGGGACACCCTGATTAAAAGTCAGGTGCTCTACCGACTGAGCTAGTGGATCGTCTTCACAAGATAAAATTATACAAGATATCGACAGGCTTGTCAATAAAATTTTATTTAGGACTACGCGACCACACTCTTCGATAAAAAATGACTTGGCTTGTGCCCTATAGTCCTGCTTACTTATGATCAGAAACCATATGCTTGCTGATCAGGCAATGAAATAACCTGCAGCATTGCCGCAGGTTATTTCATACCAAACTAGAACATATTCTCAATTATAATCGTTTGCTCGCGTCCAGGACCTACAGAAACGATCCCAATACCGATACCGCTAGTCTCACTTAAACGCTCAATGTAGCGGCGGGCATTCAGGGGAAGATCTTCATATTTGCGAATATCACTAGTTGGTTCATCCCAGCCTGGCAATTCCTCATAGATGGGTTTTACCTGGGCTAATACTTTAAGGCTGGCAGGAAATTCATTCAGGATTTCACCATTATACTCATAACCGGTACAAATTTTAAGAGTTTTCAAGCCGTCAAGAATATCCAGGCGGGTAATAGCCATATAATCTATGCCGCTGACATACCCCGCATAGCGGACAACACAAGCATCCAACCAGCCGCAACGGCGTGGACGGCCAGTTGTCGTCCCATACTCGTGCCCCCGCTCCCGGATGGTTTGACCAATTTCATCATGAAGCTCAGTTGGAAATGGACCTTCACCCACGCGGGTCGTATACGCCTTGACAACGCCAATTACTTTATTAATTTGTGTTGGCCCTACCCCGGCACCAATACAAGCTCCGCCCGCGATTGGGTGTGAGGAGGTTACATAAGGATAAGTTCCATGATCTAAATCAAGCAGTGTAGCCTGGGCCCCTTCAAAAAGAACCTTTTCGTTATTTTTAATCGCTGCGTGCAGTACCGCAGCCGTATCAGTAACATAAGGTTTAAGCTGACGGGCATATTCCAAATATTCTTGTTTTACTTGCTCATAATCAAAGCCTTCAACACCGTACACCGCTTTAAGCAAATGATTCTTAGCCTCTAAATTATATTCAAGCTTTAAGCAAAACTCTTCTTCATCCATTAAATCTACCATCCGGATGCCAGCGCGGGAGTTTTTGTCCATATAACAGGGGCCGATACCACGTTTAGTGGTACCAATTTTCCGGTCGCCGCGGGACTCTTCTTCCACTTCGTCCAGTAACCGGTGATATGGCATAATTACATGGGCACGATTTGAGACTTTAAGCCCCGAAGTGTCAATCCCCTTATCTTGCATGCTCTTCAATTCTTTAAGCATCACGGCCGGATCAATAACTACCCCGTTACCAACTACGCAGGTTTTACCAGAATATAATATTCCTGACGGCAGCAAATGCAGTTTAAACTCTGTACCGTTAACAACAACCGTATGCCCGGCATTATTACCACCTTGATAACGTACAACCACACTGGCTTGTTCGGCCAGAAAATCAACGATTTTGCCTTTACCTTCGTCACCCCATTGAGTGCCAATAACAACTACAGAAGACATCTAATCAATCCTTTCCTACGCAACTGGATAATAAATACTCTCCCTATAACCCAAAACGCGCCATAATAGTATCTACATGCCGCAGATAATAGGAATACTCGAAACACTCCTCGATATCAGAGGCGTTAAGGTACTGCTTAATATCAGGATCAGCAATTACATTAGTTTTGAAGTCTGCACCTTCCAGCCATCTGGCCATAGCATTACGCTGTACCCAGCGGTAAGCATCCTCCCGCACAGCTCCTTTGTCAACAAGCTTTAACAACACACGCTGGCTAAAAATCAAGCCGCCCGTTTTTTCTATATTAGCTTTCATTGCCTCAGGATAAACCAGCAGACGATCAACTACGTCAGTAAAAATCCGCAGCATATAATCTACCAAAATAGTGCTGTCAGGCAAAATAACCCGCTCTACCGAGGAGTGGGAGATATCACGCTCATGCCAAAGCGGCATATCTTCAAGAGCAGACATAGCATGGCCCCGTACTACCCTGGCCAAACCGGTCACCCGTTCACACGTAATTGGATTGCGTTTATGCGGCATAGCTGAAGATCCCTTTTGCCCCGGGTGGAAATACTCTTCTGCTTCCCGAATATCAGTACGTTGTAAATTTCTAATTTCAGTAGCGAATTTATCTAATGATCCAGCGACAATGGCCAGTGCAGTCACAAATTCCGCATGACGGTCACGCTGAATAACCTGAGTAGCCAGTTTAGCGGCTTTAATTCCCATTTGCTGACATACATACGTTTCTATATACGGATCAATGTTGGCATAGGTGCCTACAGCACCGGATAGTTTGCCAATAGCTACAGTGTCCCTGGCACGTTTTACACGTTCGATATTGCGTTCAGTCTCATCCATCCATAATGCAAATTTCAGACCAAGGGTAAGCGGCTCAGCATGAATCCCATGTGTGCGGCCGATCATCGCCGTATACTTATGTTCTGCTGCCCGCCGTTTCAATATATCACGCAATTTAATAAGATCATCGATGATGATATCAGCAGCCTGCTTCATCATCACGCCTAAAGCGGTGTCCTTTACATCACTTGAAGTTAATCCCATGTGAATATATTTTGCCGGTTCACCCACATTCTCAGCCACAGCGGTCAAAAATGCCAAAATGTCGTGGCGGGTTTCCTTTTCAATTTCACGTATACGCTCTACTGAAAACGTAGCTTTCTCCTTAATAACAGGTACAGCTTCAGCCGGAATCTGTCCCAGCTTGGCCATAGCCTCACACGCTGCGATTTCAATATCAAGCATTGTTTGGAATTCATTTTCGTCAGTCCAAATACGCCCCATCTCGGGATACGTATAACGTTCAATCATGATACCACTTCGCTTTCCGAACTGTTCTGAATGTTAGCAGGCAGTCCTATATTTTTTACATAATCAACATCACTTCTGGCTTGCAGATGAACTATCTCTAGTTTTTCCCCTTTTTTCCCTTGTTTATCATAGCACTCGCAGAAATGGCTGTCAATAAAAAAACGAATGATTATATTAATATTAAAATTATTGTTCGGAAAACCAGACAAACCTGCCGCATCCGCAATAGCAGGCTTGTCTGAATGTTTATTTCCGGGAAATACTCATTATGATGTATTTTTTCGTTAACCGCATATCGCAAAGCACATTCAATACCTGTAAGCATACAATGTATTAACTATACTTCTGTAAGGAGGAGTTATTATGGATGATCAGCCGAGATTTATCAGCCAGGATTTCTATTGGGATGGTTGGATCTGGATTATAATTATTATTCTCTGCTTTGTTTTTTTATGCTGCGGAAACAGGTCTGCGCTTTAGCTGTTAAGGCGTCAGACTGGGCGGCCTCATCCTTGTTACTATGCACCTTACCCCTTTTAATAGAAAGAGTTAGTAATATTTTTATTGCTAACTCTTATTTTAGGATGCCTAGAGAAAGTCGCTTTTTAACGCACGGCTTTGGTTACTTGTTTGCTGGTGCAAGCAGTATTGAGCCCTGTAACATGAGCATCAATTATAGAATAATATAGAGTAGATTAACTAAGTCGACCTAAAAGGAGGATTTTTTATGTTTTGGAATACCAATAGAGAGCTTTGGTTTATCATTCTTGTCATCAGTTTATTCGTCTTATTATTCCCTGGATTTTTTGATGACACTTCTTGTTCTTAATATCTATCATATTATTCTCGATAGAATTTACTTAATCCCCCTGAGATCCCCCGGGAGGAGCCGCACTGCATACAGGGCGGCTTCTTTCACGAGTTGATCGGAATAGGGAGGATATAAAAAAAGACAGCCACAAAATGGCATATGCTCCCGGCAAGAACAAATATGTGCCAAATCGCATGATTGTAGGGCAATCGGCGCCATAGATAAACACCAGCCCCGATGGTATACAAAAGCCCGCCGGCCAGCAGCCAGCCGATTCCCATTGTTGGCAGAATGAGAATAAGCGGCTTTATGCACACAACCATCAGCCACCCCATGACCAGATAGCATATTGTGGATAAAATTTTAAATCTCCCGGCATAGAATATTTTATAAAAAACCCCAATCAAAGCAAGGGCCCAGATCACGCCAAATATCGTCCAGCCCAGTGCACCATGCAGTACAACTAGCGTAAACGGCGTATATGTACCGGCAATTAACAAATAAATAGCCGCATGATCAACAATCTTAAAAACATATTTAAGTTTTTCATCAGTAAAGCTATGGTACAGTGTTGATGCCAGATATAACAATACCAATGAAACCCCATAGATGCTAAAGCTGACCAGATGCCATACCGTACCATATAACTGCGCGGCGGCTATAAGAACCACGAGCCCGCCAACAGCCATTGCCGTACCAATACCATGCGTGACTGCATTCAATCTCTCTTCCATCTTAGCTCTCCTGTCCTGGATTTTTTCTAAAGTGCCTATCTCCATTATAAAGCCCCCCCGACGTATTGGAAATAGATTAATTCTTCCCATATTCAATAGCATTGGCCATTTACCAGGGTTTATGCCAATTGAGTACTTGCGTACAGGTTAACGCTTGGCCATAAGTAAGCTTACGCTTAAGCCGTAGCCAGCAAGAAAACATGTTCACGCAAGCCTCTGTTGCTCTTAACTATGCAAAAAACACTTACATACAGGACGTGGCCTTTCGGGAAATTACTATATTCTCTTACCCCCTTCATACAAACTGACGAATTTCAGTAAATGTAGCAAGCGCAAAAAAAGCAGCCCTGCGGGCTGCTTGGCATGTAGGCTGCGTTGCCCGGCTTATCCAGGCATTTTTGACAAATCACTAAACTTCGTAAACTGTTTATGAAAAAAGAGTTGTACACTGTCAACAGGACCATTACGGTGCTTAGCTACTATTATATCGGTAATATTTTTGCGCTCAGTCTCAGGTTCATAATAATCTTCGCGATAAATGAAAGCAACAATATCAGCATCTTGCTCTAGTGAACCGGATTCCCTGAGATCACTTAGCATTGGTTTTTTTACCTGCCGGGATTCAACCCCCCGGCTCAGCTGCGACAAAGCGATTACCGGCACTTTAAGTTCACGGGCCAGGGCTTTCAGGGAACGGGATATCTCGGATATTTCCTGCTGGCGGTTTTCGCTGCGGGAACTGCCGGCACTGCCCTGCATAAGTTGCAGATAATCAATAATAATAAGCTTCAAGTCATGCTCAATTTTAAGCCGCCGCGCTTTGGAGCGCATCTCCATTACCGTGATACCTGCAGTATCATCAATAAAAATGGGGGCTGCAGCCAGACGGTCGGCAGCTCTGACCAGTTTATCCCAATCATTATTTTCTAATTCACCTATCCGGAGACGCTGAGCATCAATCGGTGCTTCAGCGCACAACATGCGTTGAACCAATTGCTCCTTAGACATTTCCAGACTGAAAAAAGCAACTGATTGTTTTTCCTTAATAGCAATGTTCTGGGCAATATTGAGAACAAATGCTGTCTTACCCATACTGGGCCGGGCTGCAATCAGGATCAAGTCTGATGGCTGCAGGCCAGAGGTCAGTTTATCCAGGTCCTTAAAACCGGTAGACAAACCGGTAATACCGCCTTTAGAAGAATAAAGCTCAGATACTTTGTCAAAAACATCAAAAATAATGTTTTTAATGGAAGCAAATTCCTGACCGGCTTTGCGGCTGGATACTTCCAAAATCATTTTTTCAGCCTTGTCCATTATGACTGCGACTTCTTCGTTGGCCTCATATCCCATGCCGGCTACATGGGTAGCCGTATTAATCAGATTGCGCAACAGCGCTTTTTCCTCAACAATCCGGGCATGATACATAACATTGGCAGCAGTCGGAACACTGTTGGCTAAAGCCGAAACATAGGCTATACCGCCGGCAGGTTCCAGTTTTTCGTCCCGACGCAATATCTCTACCACGGTTACCAGGTCAACCGCATCGTTTTTATTGAACAGCTCCAGCATTGCTTTATAGATAAGGCGATGGGCTTCGCGATAAAAGTCTTCGGGCCTTATGATCTCCGAAACCTTAGAGATAGCCTCGCGTTCAATCATCATGGCGCCAAGCACCGATTGCTCGGCTTCTACGTTTTGGGGCGGAACGCGGTCAATCATGTATTCTTCTCCCTCACTTAAATGCCGCGCTTGCTCAGGCGGATTTGTCCTGAAAGCAAAGCGCGGCAATCTTACTTACTTTTTACGCGCTGGCTGCCTGAGTTTCGTCAAAAAGTATTGCCAACGCTTCTTCTACGGTTGTAACTGGACGAATATCCAGCCCCAAGTGCCCTTCCGGTATATCTGTTTTATTTTCGTGGGGAATAATCATGGTAACAATGCCCGCCTGCTTGGCACCATAGGCTTTTTCAAAAACACCGCCCACTGCCTTAACCCGGCCCTGGATGGAAATTTCCCCGGTAATAGCAACATCCTGACGGATTGGCTTGCCTGTAATTGATGAAATAATCGCCGATAATATGGCGGTACCGGCTGATGGGCCATCAATACGGCCACCACCAATAATATTGACATGCAAATCATAACTGGCCAATTCGTGGCCGGTCAGTTTTCTGACAACAGCCGCCGCATTAAATACCGAGTCTTTTGCCATGCTGCCGGCAGTATCATTGAACCGGATACTGCCTTTGCCCTTTTCAGCCGGGAAGGCAACAGCCTCAATCTCAAGTACTGAACCAAGGTACCCGCTAACGCCAAGTCCAAATACCTTGCCGACTTCATGGGTAACCGACGCCTTACGATTAACATAAGGGGACAGACGGCTGACTTGTGCCACCCGGTATACATCCTCGCTGCTGATAATAACCTGCTCTTGATCATTGTCACTTCGCAGCAGCGCCATGCTATACGCATCAGATAGTATATTAACAGCCTTACGGCCTTCAATTGTATAATCACTGATAAGCTGCGGCACTTCCGGTTCAATGGCGACTTGCAGTTTGACAGCCGCATTATAGACAATTTCCTCAATATGCTTGGGGGTCAGGGGTTCGAAATATATCTCAGCACAACGGGAGCGTATCGCCGGCGTAATATCTCCTGCTTCACGGGTAGTTGCGCCAATTAATACAAAATCAGCCGGTGCACCTTCTTCAAACAATTTTTTTATATATTTGGGTACGCTGGCATCTGAAGGATCATAATAGGCAGAGTCAAAAAATACCCGTTTATCTTCAAGCACCTTTAGCAATTTATTCTGCAGCATAGGGTCCATTTCACCAATTTCATCAATGAACAAGATACCGCCAGTTGCATCTGTTGCCAAACCGGGCTTAGGTTCAGGTACACCACTTTCGGCCAGATCACGGCGCGCGCCCTGGTAAATAGGGTCATGCACCGATCCCAGGAGCGGATTAGTAACATCACGCGGGTCCCAGCGAAGGGTTGTGCCATCAACCTCAACGAATGGGGCATCCTGGGCAAACGGGGTGTTTCTCAGTTTCTTGGCTTCTTCCAACACAAGGCGGGCGGCCGTCGTTTTACCAACCCCTGGCGGCCCGTACAAAATGAGATGCTGCGGATATGGTGAAGCCAGTTTAGCTCTGAGAGCTTCAACTGCCCGTTCCTGACCGACAATCTCGTCGAGTGCCGCCGGCCGCAGAAGAGCCATAGCGGATCGGGTTAATTTTCGGTTCTCCAGTTTTTCCAGCAAAGCGAACTTTTTCAGCGTCTGCGGGTTTTCGGCATTGGCATCGCTTTCTTCCTTTATAACCTGCATACGGATTTCCTGCACATATTCCTGATGACGTTCTTCCATCTTTTCAGCAATTTTCTTTTCAATGCGTTCTTCTAACGTGCGCCGGGCGCACAGGTCAGCCAATTCTTCCTCTATCTCCCCTAAAATCCCCGGAATATCCTGGCTTGGAGGCAATGTATCAATGGTCGGATCTTCAAACACCAGCTTCTGCAATGCCAGTACCCGCTCAGGCAACTCACTGGAGCGCATAAGTTCCAGTGCTCCTAGTTTGCCGGCTTTGAGGACAACTTTTTCTGCGCCCATAACACCGGTGTACAAACCGTACAAGGCGGCTACTTGGCGTTTAAGTTGATCTTCCTGATTGCCGAGACCGCTAACAGAACGCTCCCGGCTGCTACTGCGTACCAGTTTGTTAAAAAAATCTTTCATTGTCTTATATACCTTTCTATTTTACGGTTTTGAAAGCCGGAACCGGTAGAGTGTCAGGAAGGATCAAGCCCGGCCTTACTCCGGCTTTACTATTACTTCAATCTGGGTAGCAACTTCCTGATGCAGCTTAATCGGCACAGTAAATGTCCCCAGTGACTTGAGTGCATCTTTAAGCTCAATTTTACGCTTATCAATCTCAAGTTTATGCTGGGTGGCCAAGGCATCGGCAATGTCCTTGGCCGTTACTGAGCCAAAAAGCCGGCCGCCCTCACCCATTCTTACAGGGATGGCTACCGTTATTTTAGCCATTTGCGCAGCCAGCAGTTTGGCTTCATCCAGGATCCGCTCTTTTTTGCGCTCCTCTGATGCCTTTTGCTGCGTGGCTGTGTTAACATTATTGGCAGTGGCCGGAATGGCCAGTTTTTGCGGCAATAAATAATTACGGGCATAGCCCTCAGATACTTCCAGAATCTCACCTTTTTTACCGAGCTTTTTCACTTCTTGTTGCAGAATTACTTTCATGTGTCCCACTCTCCTTTATGTAGTTATCTACTATATCAATAAGTTTAACTTTAACTTCATCGGTTGTGGTATTTTTGACTTTGGCACCGGCGACAGACTGATGGCCACCGCCCCCCAGCTGTTCCAAAATTACCTGAACATTAATATCACCATGTGACCGCGCACTAATCCCAATGCCATCTTCCGTTTTAAATAACACAAAACTAACACGCACACCTTCAATATTAAGCAACATATCCGCAGTTTGTGCCGCTGCTACCTGAGCGTTTTTTACATCAGCCGGACAGATGGCGATAACGACGCCTTCGTGGGGCATATCCGTATTTTCAATAATAGCGGCCCGGTTTTTCATTGTTTCAAAATCAACACGGAACAGGTGCCGGACCAAAGCCGGGTCTGCACCGGCCCGTCGCAGATAAGAAGCAGCCTCAAAAGTGCGCACACCCGTCTGGACTGCAAAGTTTTTAGTGTCAACGACAATCCCCGCATACAATGCCGATGCCTCTAACCGGTTCAGCTCCAGCTTATCATCAAAATAACCCAGAAGCTCGGTAACCAATTCGCTGGCCGACGAAGCTGACGGTTCGAGATATACTAGCAGGGTATTGGCAATTATCGTCTCAGCCCGGCGATGATGGTCAATAATAACTGTTCGTTCGGCTCTGGCCAGAACATCAGGCGCTGCAGCCAATTCCGGACGATGTGTATCGACAACAAAAACCATTGTTTTGGCATTAACCAGTAATGCCGCCTGCATCGGGGATATAAACAGGTCCCGGTATTCTTCATAATCCAGCAGTAGCTCTGATAATTTATCTACAGCCACGCCTGGCTGACTTACAACAATATGAACCTGTTTCTTCATGTGGCGGACCATTTTGGCAACCCCCAGGGCTGCTCCCAGACTGTCAAAGTCTTCACCTGTGTGCCCCATCACAACGATACTGTCAGACTGATCAATGAGCTCCCGGATAGCCTGCGCCACAATACGCGCTTTAACCCGGGTATTCTTCTCAACCGCTTTCGCTTTGCCGCCAAAAAACTGAACCTTGCCGCTAATATTGACAGCAGCCTGGTCACCGCCACGGCTAAGAGCCAGGTCCAGACCGGCCTGAGCACGCTGCCCAAGCTCGGCTACCGAGTTTTCCCCGGTAGCTGCCCCCATACTTAATGTCACCGGAATCTTATTGCCGGCCTGAATCCCACGAATCCGGTCTAAAATATCAAATTTATCCCCAGTCATCAACCGCTCAAGGGCACAGCGGTTTAATACCGCAATATAGGTATCTTCACTGTATTTTTTTAGATATCCGTCGAGCTCGGTAATCCATTCTGCCAGCATCCGGTTTACTTCACCTAATATGGTTGTCCGCTGGCTCTCACTCAAGCCGGTCAATGCATCATCATAATTGTCAATCTGGATATACGCCAGCACCGTCTGGATTTGGCAGCTTGCCATCCTGTCGGACTCGTGCCCGGTCACATCCGCAATATAAAGAACTGTGCGGGCCTGATCAACAGCACGGTAAATGACATCAAAATGGTGGTTACCGGCTTCAAATCTAATCTGCCCATCTTTATCAGCGAATTTTTCAATAGGCAGTGACGGCCAGATTTTAGCCAGTGACTGGCCTGGTTCGGTTGATTCTGCAACCCATTCTGCCAGCAAATGATTACGCCATTCAATAAGCCCCTGCTGATCAATGATGACGATGGCCAGCGGTAAATTCTGAAAGGCCTGGGCCGCAGCCGAATCAACACAGCGCCCAATCGTCTCCAAATAGTCGTTAACCGCTTTCTGACGGGCCGAATAGCGTTCCCGCCCATATAAATAGAGTGCATATAGTAAGACTGCCCCCAACGCGGCGGCATAGGGGTTATAATAGCCGATGATAATCAAAAACGTTGCTGTAACAGCCAGATAAATACGGGTGTCAAACCAGAATGACGGGCCTTGAGGCATTTAAATCCCTCCTCTTACTCCAAACGCGGAGCACGCAGTTGACGATAGTCGAAAATCAGATCGAACGCGCCGCCGACAATTATGGCCTGCATGAAGATCCCGTTAGAGAAGATCAAGAATAGTATAATACCTCGTACAAGTCTTGACAAATTGTATTTATCGGCAAGGAAGTAAAAGACAGCCAATCCCTGAACAGTCAGCAGCATGGTAGCAATTACCTGCAGATTCATACCGGCATTATATAAGAGTTCGAACTCCCGTGACTTTCCCCAGTAGAGGGCCAGTAATGAAACCACCAAAGCATATATGGTAGCGCGAGGTACGGTCCAGTGGCGAAACGGGGGAAAAGGCTCAACCCGGTGACCAAGCCTTCCTAACACCGCCTTAGCCACCTGGAAGTTAAGAAAGGTATCCACAACAGCTGCCAATGCAAAGCCGGCAGGTAAAATAATCTTCATAAGATCAATCATTGGCCGCATAGCAGCCTCCATCTGAGCCAGATCTTCCGCCTTCATCCCCATAGTCCGGTAAAAATTCATCGCTTGCTCCAGGCCTTTAACCATCGCCTCTGTTTGCAGGTTGAGCGGGTTAAACCCCATTACCGTTGCCGTAATGGCGATAACAGCTGCTTTGGACACCAGCGATGCCGCCGACCCTAAAAGTAAGGTTTTTGCAGGTGAAAAACCCTGTCTAAGCGCAAAACCTAGCGCAATCCCAATTAATCCAAACCCGACAACAACTGAAACAGCAGTGAGCGGATGCATGAGGAGTGCGATTATGATGCCTGATGCAACAACAGCCAGGATACTCCATCTATATCCATGCCGTACCCCGAGAAGTACGATAGGAACAGGCCAAATCAGGTTGACAAAAGCCCCAATAACAGGAACATACGTGCTGATTAAAGCAAAAAGTATAGCAACAGCGGTAAGTATCCCGCCTTCAACGATCGGTCTGACTGGAGTTTTTTGCATATTTCACCTCTTCTGGCGGAGATGGCGGCGGTATTCGCTCATATCTCCAAACCAACGTTCAACTTCAGGTTCCTGGTTTATATTGTGCCCAAGCTTAGTATTTACAGCCTCATCCATCTCTGGATAATCAATCCCCAATCTGCGCCCTAAAACGTAGACTGAAATAACAACCTGAGCCAGCGCTTCGCCAATAGCTTCCCGCTGATTGCGGGCCATTGCCTGATATAGTTTACCCACTTCAGCCAAAAGATCAGCCTTTAAGCCTTCAATTAGCCTAATCTTTCTCAAGATATCCGATTCTTGGGAGAACACTAAACCCCCTCCTTAGTCCATCTTATTATATTCTAAGGAGACACTATTATTTCCTTCTTGGTAACTAAGGAAAATCAATGAAAGGCCCCGGTGTAGAACCAAGGCCTGGTATAAGATGAATAAGTATTAATAATTGCCAATTTATTTAACCCTGTTTTTTTGTAAACTTTACATATACAGTAGTACCGGTTGAACCAGTGGTAATCTCTATTTGCGCATTGTGCCTGCTGGCAATTCCATAACAAACCGCTAAACCCAGGCCGGTACCATTGGCTTTACTGGTTAAAAAGGGGGTACCTAAACGTTTGATAATATGACTCGGAATCCCTTCACCCTCATCTTGTACTACCAAAATCACCTGCTCGTTCTCTTCATATGTCCTAACCACTATAGTACCTGTTCGCGGCATAGCCTCCAGGCCATTCCGTACTAAATTCAGCAATAGCTGGCGAATCTCTTTTTCATCTACATACAGATTATGCACAGTGCCCAGTTCAAGCACTACATGCTTGCTCGCAATCAACGCATCTGTTGTCAGTAATGGTTCAATAGCACGGATAATATTATTTAGATTGGCTTCATTGCAATCAGGCTGCCTGGGCTTAGCGACTGACAGGAACTCAGAAATAATCGAATTGGCACGATCAAGCTCGCCAATCATTAATTCGAAATATTCTTGATATTGTTGGCAGCCATCTTTCTTCATCAACATTTGGAGAAACCCCCGCACCGTTGTCATTGGATTGCGGACTTCATGACTGATACCGGCTGCTAACTGGCCGACCAGATTTAATCTGTCCAGATGTTGCATTTCTTTCTCCATAATTTTGATCTCAGTTATATCATAGGCATTAGTTAAAAATAGCTCCATAAACTCCATGGCCTGCTTGGCGAATACTATTTGCGCTTCATTGAAGCCCACAGGCAAATTATCAAAGAGTATACACCCGATTACGCGGTCGCCGCGGACGAATAAGGGTATAACCAAAGTTCTATCTCGAGCACAAATGTCATCCCTACACTCTGCGCCATCAAAATCAGCCGCAGGCTCGAATACTACCGGTTGCCGCCTGCTAATTGCGGCCTTTAGGGGCGGCATAATGCAGTCAGGTAGCTGACCCCCAATAATATCCGGCGATTGATTATATACATATTTGATCTGCCAGCTGTCCTGTTCATTCCTGCACCCCACAGCTGCGTGACAGTCCAGGCCTGTTGTCAGGGAGGAAACAATCACCTGCATAAAATGGTCAATATCGGTGATCCATTCTGATAATTTTCTAATGCTGCTGAAAATGTCCGGCAACTTCCACAAATACCGCTCAGTAGTTACATCCTGACAAAAAACAAGTAATCCACCGGGATAGGGCACGGCCCTGCTTTTCATCCAAATATTATATTCCTCAACTAGTAATTCAGACTCAACCACCTGCCCTGTTGCCACAGCTTCCTGATATTTGCACAAAAAAGAATGACCCCGCCCGGCTGCCAGCACAACATGAATATCCTGGCCAATTAGCTCCTCCCAGGTTTTTCGCAGTATTTTTTGCGCTTTGCCATTAGCATACGTAAACCGCCAATTAGTATCAAGAGCAAAGTATCCATCGCTGATGTTTTCCAGTAATATAGAGGAAGTGTCATATTGCATAGATTTACCTCCCGGTACTCAGCTGCCAGGCGGTTTTATTACATTTTGCCCAGCCTGCACCAACATTCGACATGGGTATATATTCCATACTGTCAACATATTTCCTTTTTGTTAGAAAACTTGGTTTGTACCAAATCCTCCAGGACGCCGATAGAAGCCGGCGGTGCCCTTTGGTGTCAGACTTTTCCTGTCACTGAAATCAAACTCTGCATTTCGTTAATTCTGTGGATAAGAAAAGACTTAGCTTGTGCCAAGTCCCTCAGGAGGCCGGCAGAATCCTCAGCCATTCTTACTTATGATCAGAAACCTATACTTTTTGATGATGTAAAAAAGAGTAAGAAGCCTAGACAAGAGGCATTCTTACTCTTTAGGTCACAATATGATCGCCTTATTCTGCGGTAAACGGCAGAAGAGCGATATTACGAGCGCGTTTAACAGCTAACGTCATTTGACGTTGATGCTTGGCGCAGTTACCAGAAATGCGGCGCGGCAGAATTTTGCCCCGCTCGGTGGTGTACCGGCGCAGTTTCGGAAGATCTTTGTAGTCAATAGAGCTTACTTTATCAACACAAAAGCTACAAACCTTTTTCTTCGGTTTACGGCCTCTTTCACGTTTCATAGCCATTCATTTACCCCCCTTTTTAAAACGGTATTTCCTCTTCAGGGAAGACATCTTTGCCGAACGAATTTATATCTATATTCCCAGCGTCACCACTTGACGCCTGTTTACGTTCCAGGAATTCAATGGACTGCGCTACCACTTCGGCGATGCGACGTTTCTGCCCATCATTTGCTTCATATGAGCGGATCTGCAGACGACCCTCGACTAGTACCCGCTGACCTTTGGTAAGATTGTTTCCGCATGTCTCGGCCAGTTTCTCCCAGGCAACAACCGGGATAAAGTCAGCATTGTTTTGCCCCTGAGCACCACCGCCAAAACGATTGACGGCCAGTGAAAAAGAGGCAACAGCTTTGCCGCTCTGGGTATATCTCACTTCCGGATCTTGCGCCAAGCGGCCGACAAGGATGACTTTATTCATATATCCTCACACCTCCTGGCTACAAAATTAATCTTCCAAGCGAATAACCATGTGCTTAAGAATCTCATCAGTAATCTTCAGCACCCGCTCCAGCTCAAATACCGTAGCTGGCTCGGCAGTGAAGTTAATCAGGGTATAATACCCTTCCATGAAATCTTTTACTTCATAAGCCAGACGCTTTTTGCCCCAGCGGTCAACCTTGTCGATTGTACCACCAGTGTTCTTAATAATATTTTCGAACTTGGCAATGGTTGCATTGGTAACCTCTTCGTCATTAGGCTTAACAATAATCACGACTTCGTATTTTCTCACGAAATCACCTCCTCCTTTGGACTATTGGCTCCCATTTAGGGAGCAGGGAAGGTTTTGAATAACAAAACCATGTCACACTATGTAGCTGCGACTAAATAATTATATCACTATCTATCTGGAAAATGCAAGAGGAATAGTACAAACTGTTAGATATTCTGAATTTGACTGCTGGCAGGGTGCTTTGCGGGCTGAGGAATAGTTAAAGCCAACACCAGGGCCAGCCCCAGCGAAATAAGCGACCACCTCAGTGCCTCAATAATCCCAATATAATCACCCAAGGCTCCCGTTATTGCCGCGCCAACGCCGCCCAATCCAAAAGACAATCCCAGCATCATACCCGATGCCATCGCGGCCTTGTCCGGTATAAGCTCCTGTGCCCAGACAACTGATGTCGGTGCCGTACTCTGAAGTAAGGCCCCACTGAGTGCAAGCAGGCTGTAGCTAACCAGCGATGGAGTAAAATCACACAAAAACAAGTAGGTAGCAGGCAGGCATAACAGTAAAGACCCGATAAAACCGGCTTTACGGCCGATTTTGTCTCCCAGCCAGCCGCCAAATAAGGCGCCGCAGGCCCCACTTAATAAAAATACCGTAAGCATGCTGGCGGCTACAGCCGGCGGCTGGCCGGCAGCAGCCAGTGCCACCGGTAAAAAAGTAGGTAAAGCCACTTGCATCCAGGAACGCAGGGCATTAACAATATTCAGCATAATGAGACTGCGGGAGCGATACCACCGGTCTGCTTGTTTATTATCCGCATTTTTTACCCGGCTCGCAACCGGGCGGAGGTTAATTTTATGCAAACCAGACAAGTAAGAGGCCCCTGTTACCACCAACGCCGGCAGGATTAGCCACAACAGGCCGGCTGGGCCGGTAATATGCAGTAAATATAAAATAACCGCCGGGGCCACGGCATAACCAACATTGCCGCCAAATATAAAAATTGACATGGCCGTTCCCTTAGTCTCAGCGGTTACCACTTTACCCATGAGGCTGGCCGCCAGCGGATGGAATACTGATGCCCCCAGCCCAGCCAGGCCAACCAGGAGAAACAAGGTTAGCTGGCTATCTGCCAAACCAGACAAACAGATGAAAAAAGCACTAACCGGTGTCGTAATCAGGATAAGCCAGGCAAAACCGTGTTTATCAATGATATAGCCGCTGACCGGCTGTAACACACTGGAAATTACCGAATAAACCATCACCAGCATCCCACTCATAGTCAGGGAAAGCCCCAGTTTAACCATAACAATCGGCAGTAGCGCCGGTAAAAAATTGGCATAAAAATCACTGCAAAAATGCCCGGCCCCCAGCAAAGTAATATTAAAAAAATTTGATGTCTTTGATGGTTTATTCACACCGATCCCTCCCTAAAATAAGAAAAGGGCTTGGCTTGTGCCAAGTCCCTCGGGACGCCGGCAGAAGCCGCCTGTGCCCTTTAGGGTATAGGCGAACTTATGTCAACAGAATTTAGTTATCAATTCTATCCTGAAAAATAACAATTTTTCATTCTTTGATGGGTGTTTCAGCTAAAACATGACGTCTGGCAGACAGAAAAAGAGCGGCAGGCAGCCCGCTCTATACATTAAATCTAAAATAGGTTACATCGCCGTCCTGCATAATATATTCTTTACCTTCAAGACGTACCCAGCCTTTTTCCTTAGCCGCATTGTGAGAGCCGGCTGTCATCAAATCGGTATAGGACACAATCTCAGCCCTGATGAAACCACGTTCAATATCACTGTGAATCTTACCGGCAGCCTGCGGTGCTTTTGTTCCGCGAACGATTGTCCAGGCCCGCACTTCCTGCTCACCGGCTGTAAAAAATGTCATGAGACCGAGCAGCTTGAAACTTGCCCGAATCAATTTGTCGAGCCCCGATTCATCTAAACCTAAATCGGCTAAAAATTCACAGGCCTCAGTATCAGGCAGCTCAGCAATTTCTGACTCCACCTTGGCAGAAACAATAATGACTTCCGCCCCTTCCCGGGCCGCATATTCTTTAACTTTAGCCACATGTGGATTCGCACTGGCGTCAGCGGCTTCCTCTTCACTAACATTGGCAACAAACAGTGTTGGTTTTAACGTCAGCAAAAACAAGTCTTTGATAACTTCTGCCATATCCCCGTCAGTTACAACCCGCCGTGCGGGCTGGCCATCGGCCAGGGCCTGGTGCACAGTTTTTAGCACTTCCAGCTCGGCCGGGGCTTTTTTATCGCCGCTTTTAAGCAGCTTTTGGACACGGTCAATGCGTTTCTCCACTGTCTCCAGGTCGGCCAGGCATAGTTCGGTATTGATAATATCAATATCCCGCAACGGATCCAGACTACCTGCCACATGGGTGATATTATCGTCAGAAAAACATCTGACGACCTGCGCCACTGCGTCAACCTGACGGATGTGGGATAAAAATTTATTGCCAAGGCCTTCCCCCTGGGCTGCGCCCTGCACCAGGCCGGCAATATCCACAAACCTCATGGCAGCTGGTAAAGTCCGCTGCTTGGGTTTGTACATTTCAGTTAATTTTGCCAGGCGGTCATCAGGAACATCAACAACACCGACATTGGGTTCGATTGTACAAAAAGGATAGTTAGCAGCCTCGGCCCCGGCTTTGGTAATCGCGTTAAACAACGTGCTTTTACCTACATTAGGCAAACCGACAATACCAACTTCAAGATTAGTGCTCATGAATATTACTCCACCTTTAGAGCTGATTGATTTTTTCAGCCAGAATGTTTGAATGAATACAGTTAACTTTTACATTGTAAGATATTGCCGGCTGAAATACAAGTACACACCGGTCAATCTTGTATTACTTGCCTGCCGGCGGTCCTGCCTGCACAACAGCTTTAACGCCCTTTTCGAACTTGGGCCGGGGAATCATTACCTGACGGCCGCATTGCAGGCATTTAAGGCCAAAATCAATCCCTGTACGGGTAATCTCCCAGCGATCGCCACCACAAGGATGGGGCTTTTTCATTTTGACAATCTCGCCAACTTTATAGTTGTATCTTTCGCTCATGTCATCCTCCTGTTTTAACCGCTGCTCCCGGAAATGGTGAACCCGTACTTACCGGCTGAGGTGCCGGGATCCTGGCGGCGGTAAACCGTTCTTTTATCAGCCGGCGCAATGTTGTTTCCACTTTCACCTGCTGTAGCGGTACTGTTTGGGCGGTTATGCGGATAACCACCTCTCCCGGTTTTAGATCAACCACACCCACAACATTTGGCCCTGCCAGCACTTCCGGCATACTTGCCCCCACCGTACTGCAAGTTTCCTCTAAGATTTCAAATATCTCTCCAATATCGGCCTCATAGGGCACAGGTACATTAACAACAGCTTGCATATGCCCCCGTGTGTAATTGCTCACTTTGAGAATAGAGCCATTGGGAACTATATGAAGAATACCATTGCCATCCCGCAGTTTGGTAACGCGAAACCCCATTTCCTCGACAGTCCCGTTCATATCACCGATGACTACATAATCGCCAACCCCATACTGGTCTTCCAGGATAATGAAAAACCCGGTTATAAAATCTTTAATCAGACTCTGGGCGCCAACACCTACAGCCAAGCCGATAATACCGGCACCGGCCACAATGGAAGTAGTGTCGATTTTGAACTCCTGGAGCATCAGTACGGCAACTACAAAGTAAATAACATATCGAATAATACTGTGCAGCAGGCTGCTGAGCGTCCTGGCCCGCTGTTCTTCCAGATATATTGTCTTTGCTCCTGGCTTAGGGATAAAAAACTGCTCAATAATCATGTTGGTAAATCTAAGCAATACCATACCGCCTATGCCAATAGCTACCAACCGGATCATGGTAACCGCCATGGCCAGCCAGAAGTCTGGTGTCAGCAATTGTTCCACAGTTTACCTCCATCATACTCATTTATCTTCTCATAAACATACACATTATCGCCTGCCAATGTCCGGCTAAATAATTTTGACCAGCATACCCGGGCGTCAGCAAACCGGTCAAGTATTACCTGTTCCTGCTCAGCGGCAAACAGCAGGCATTGACCACAGCTAATATCAATCTCCCGTGGTGTTGGCAGGGCATAGGCCGGGATACCACTTTGTACCAGTAATTTTTCAGCTTTAACGGCCTGATGCACCGAAGTAAAAGAAATCAGACGGTTATAGCCCTGATAGGATAACATCACCTGTTTACAGCGTTACAGCTTTAGCTTGGGAAATAGTTTCAACAATTGTATACATATTTGTCACTTCGCCAACCGCCAGTTTATCCTTGAGCTGATAATAATCAAGGCAGGTACCGCACGCCAGAACGGTAACACCCCTTGCAGCCAGCATTTGCAGTTGCTCCAGCACCGGTGATTCCTGTATTGTCAGCCTGATGCCGCTATTGATGAAAAGCAGCGCCTCCGGTTGCGGCTTAGACTCAAGCAAGGTTGTCATAAATGCTTTCATTAATATTGTGCCCAACTCCGGTGCACCATGTCCTAAAGTATCCTGCGTAATCAAATATACCTGACTGCGGGCATCCGGGGCAGGGGCTGGCACCGTAGCCGCAGTTGCTACTGATTGCTGACCTGTGCCTTTAATGACTGTAATATAGTAGTGCCCGTTTTTTTCCTCTACAGCTGCACCTAACCCATTGGCAGTTGCAAACTTAACCACATTGATCTTTGCTACCTCATTGTCCACAATGATAGTAATCCGTCCTGCCGCGACTGTTTCCAGTGTCTTTTTAGTCTGAATAACTGGCTGTGGGCAAACCAAACCCCTGCAATCAATCACTTTATCTGACATAAATTTCTCCCTTTCCGCCTGCCATAACTTGTCCAATCAAGCTGGCTTGTACTAAACCTGCGTCATGCAAGGCAGCAAGTAATGCGTCTGCCTGTTCTCCTGGTATCGCAAATAACAAACCCCCTGAGGTTTGGGGATCAAAACAGATATCCCTGATATTTTCCTGTATATGCTCGGCAAAAGTTACTGTCTTGAGATAATTACGGTTAGAGTAAGCCCCACCAGGCACCAGCCCCATGGCCGCAGCAGCAGCAGCATCAGGCAACAGCGGCAAGGCTGTACTATTGACAGTTATCGATACTTTGCTGCCGGCCGCCACTTCATAAAGATGTCCTAATAATCCAAAACCGGTAATATCCGTACAGGCATGAACACTAAAGCCGGCCGCCACCCTGGCGGCGGCAGCATTCAGTGCTGCCATACCGGCAGTTGCCGCGGCCACTCCCTGAGGAAACAAATCGGCGCGGGCTGCCGACATCAGAACACCAGTACCCAGCGCTTTCGTCAGCACCAGATAATCGCCGGTTTGGGCCCCCGCATTTGTCCATACCTTATCTGGATGGGCAAGACCCGTGACTGCTAATCCGTATTTGGGCTCATCATCGGCAATACTATGCCCGCCAATAATAACAGCCCCAGACTCAGCGACCTTGTCCTGCCCACCTTGTAAAATAGCCTGCAGCACTTCTCCTGGCAGCTTACAATTAGGGAAAGCCACCAGATTGAGTGCGGTTAACGGTGTTGCTCCCATTGCATAAATGTCACTTAAACTATTCGCCGCCGCAATTTGTCCAAACAGATATGGATCATCCACTATGGGAGTAAAAAAATCAACGGTCTGCACCAGGGCTGTTGTTTCATTTAATTTATATACCCCGGCATCATCTGATGTAGCAATGCCAACAAGCACATTAGGATTAACCATTACCGGTAACTGCTTCAAAACCCCGGCCAGATCGCCTGGCCCCAGTTTGGCAGCACAGCCGCCGCGCTGACTGTACTCTGTAAGTCTTACCACAGGTATCCCCTCCCAGGCTAAGTTTCGAATAGACTGCCTATTGATATATTATAACCTGCCTGGTTAAAATCCTGCTTCACTCATGCTTACAGTTTTCGCCGCATTCGGCCGGGCAGAAACCAAAGCCATTATTGTAGTCACATGGTTCTAAGTGAATAATCACATCACAAGGTGCAAACTGGGACTTTATGTTTATTTCGATTTCATCACAAACATCATGTGCCTGTTCAAGAAACATATCTTTTTTAAGAACGATATGCATATCAATCAGGCGGAAACTGCCGGATCGTCTGGTTCTTAGCCTGTGAAAAGCAATAACTTCCGGATGCTGGTGAACAATCGCCCTGATTTCTTCTTCTTCCGCTTCAGGCAATGTGACATCTGTCAGTTCATAAATACTCTTCATCGTCATGCTAAAACCGGCTTTAAACACAATTACGGCCACAGCAATAGCAATTATTGGGTCAAGCCAATATAACCCTGTCAGCTTGATAATTACCAAACCGATAAATACACCGGCACTTGTCCAGATATCGGCCTTCAGGTGCAGCGCATCAGCCTCCAAAGCATGCGAACCTGTTAAACGGGCCACATAATACAGCTTACCGGAAACCCAGTAGTTAACAGCAATTGATACAGCCATCACAATGAGACCGTATTCCAGATATTCCGGCGTATGGGGATTATTAATCTTATCTATGGACTCATAAACAATCCAGAGTGCCGCTAATACAATCAAAACAGCCTCAAATGCTGCTGACAGGTTTTCAATTTTACCATGTCCGTACGCATGTTGGCTATCAGGTGGCTTGCTGGCTTTTCTTACGGCAATATAAGCCACCAGAGCAGCAATTAAATCAACAGCGGAATGGGCTGCTTCTGAAACAATACTAACCGCCCCTGTAAACAAGCCGACAACTAGCTTAAGCAGTACCAATAGAGTATTCGATATGACCGATAGCCGTGCTGTTTGTTGCTTTAAATGGTTATAGTTAGTTTCCAAACCCGTTACCTCCAATTAAAACGTTAGAAAAACTTGGTTTGTGCCAATCCTTAGGATGATGGCAGAAGACCATAGCTCTTTTCAGCCTTCCCCTTAAACACCAACGGGATAACAAAAAAACCTGTGGAGACGATAAGGTCCCACAGGTTTTACCTGCTGCTTGCGCTGCCCGGCTGCACCGGCTTAGCCGGTCGCCTGTTCCTACGCTTATTATATTAGCACAGCAAACAAAATGTGTAAAATTCTTTAGCAGATTTAGGGCGTAACTAACCGATCTGAGCAATATGCTGCACTGGATAGCCCAACGCAGCTAAGCGGTCGGTTATTGTTTTGACATCGTTAATTTCGGCCCGGATAACCACCTCATACTGATTATCTTCAGTTGGGAAGCTGACAAAACTGCCAATACTGACGCCTTGCTCTTTGAACACACCGGAAATATCATGAATAACACCTAAGCGATCCGGAACAATCAGGCTCAGACGGGTTTTGCCCTGAGGCAAGCCCATGGCATCAACAAAAGCCTTAAATATATCCGTTTCCGTCAGGATGCCGACTACAGCCTGATTAGCATCAACAGCAATTAACCCGCCGATCTTATTGTTATACATTAAAAGCGCCGCTTCTTCCACAGTAGCATCCGCACTTATTGTTAACACCTTTCTGGTCATAATGTCTTTTACCTGCATTTTAGCCAGGAGATAGTTAAGTTCAAATACAGACAGCGACGTTGCCGGCGACGCCGATACCTCCCGGAGATCCCGGTCAGTGACAATACCAACCAGCTTGCCATTGTCTACCACCGGTAAACGGCGGAACTTGTTACTGCGCATAATTTGCAGCGCATCCACAATCGTCATGGCTGACGTAATGGTAGTGGGGTTGGCTGTCATTCGTTTGGATACGATCATAGCATACACTCCCCTACATATGTATAATGTTGAAACTTGGCTATAGGTATCCGGGCGGTGGTTAACCGCCCAGATATGCTTTCCTTATCTCCTCACTTGCCGCCAGTTCTTTGGCATCACCTGACAAAATAATGCGCCCGGTCTCCAGAACATAGGCTTTATGAGCAATAGACAGTGCCATATGGGCATTTTGCTCAACCAAAAGAATTGTGGTACCGGTTTGGTTGATATCTTTAATGATAGAAAATATTTCTTTAACCAGCAGCGGCGCCAAACCCATTGAGGGTTCGTCCAGAAGCAGAATTCGGGGGCGGCTCATAAGTGCACGTCCCATCGCCAGCATCTGCTGCTCACCACCTGATAATGTACCTGATAGCTGACTGCGCCGTTCTCCCAGCCGGGGGAAGCGGGCAAATACAGTATCCATATCGGCTTTAATTTCTTTGGTATCAGAACGAAGATAGGCACCTAGTTCCAGATTCTCAAGTACCGACATATGGGCAAACACACGCCGGCCTTCAGGGACTTGGGATATACCCATTTTTACAATGTTCTGCGCAGGCACACCGGCAATATTCTGACCCTCAAAAGATATCTGGCCTGTTTTAGGTTTTAGAAGGCCGGAAATAGTCCGAAGAGTGGTGCTTTTGCCGGCCCCGTTGGCGCCAATCAGGGTAACAATTTCTCCCTGGTTTACCTCAACGCTGATCCCTTTAAGCGCATGGATGGCACCATAGTATACATTAATATTATCAATTTTTAACATAGCCATAATCTAAACCTCCTCACCGAGGTAGGCCTCGATAACCCGTGGATTATTTTTAATTTCCTGCGGCGTCCCCTGGGCAATAATACTGCCATAATCAAGAACATAAATCCGCTCACATACGCCCATAACCAGGCTCATATCATGTTCGATCAACAAGATGGTAAGATTAAACTCTTTCTTTATCCAGCGAATCATTTCCATGAGCTGCTGCGTCTCCTGGGGGTTCATCCCGGCAGCCGGCTCATCTAACAACAGCAACTTAGGCTGAGCTGCCAGCGCCCGGGCAATTTCCAGGCGGCGCTGCTCACCATAGGGAAGATTTTTGGCAATTTCATCTTTTTTATCAGCCAGTTGGAAAATTTCCAAAAAGCGAACAGCCTTCTCCTCAATCTCCGCTTCTTCCGAATGATAGCCGCCAATACGAAAGAAGGATTCCATCAGGCCATACTTTACGTGAAAGTGATAGGCAATCTTTACATTGTCAAGTACGGTAAGATCGGCAAACAGCCTGATATTCTGGAAAGTACGGGCAATCCCCCGCTGTGTAATCTGGTATGGTTTAAGGCCAACAACACTTTTGCCATCAAACTCAATTTGCCCTTCCGTCGGCTCATACACCCCGGTTAGAAGGTTAAACGCCGTTGTCTTGCCGGCGCCGTTAGGACCAATAAGCCCCACCAGTTCACCTGGAGCAATATCAATCTCAAAATTGGAGACCGCCCTCAGGCCGCCAAAAACTTTTGATAGCTTAGTTGCCTTGAGTAGAGCCATGTTTCTTACCTCCTGTCAAGCGGCCTAGCATCTTCAGGCTTAACTCTTTATTGCCAAACAGGCCCTGCGGCCGGTACAACATTAAAATGATGAGCATCAGCGAATAGATAATCATCCGCCACTCGGGATAGCTGGCAAGTGCCGCTGATACAAAGGTCAGTAAAACTGCAGCGGTAATGCTGCCAGAGATACTGCCAAGACCGCCCAACACCACCATTGTCAAAATATCGAACGATTTCATAAAAGTGAAAGAGGCTGGATGGGCAATATAGAAATAATGGGAAAACAATGAACCGGCCACCCCGGCAAAGGCTGCCCCCAGTGTAAAAGCCAAAACCTTATATTTTGTTGTATCGACCCCCATGGCTTCGGCAGCAATTTCATTTTCACGTATAGAAATACATGCCCGGCCATGAGTAGAGTCAATAAAGTTCTTAATAACAAACACCGTAAACACGGTAAGGCCAAACACCCAGGTAAAATCAGTATACCGGGGAATCCCCATAAAGCCTGATGCCCCGCCAACATAAGAAATGTTGAGGATGCAAATCCGGATTATTTCACCTAAGCCCAAGGTGGCAATAGCCAAATAATCCCCATTTAAGCGTAAAGTTGGCAGGCCGATAGCAAAACCTAACATCCCGGCAGCAAAGGCACCACCCAGTATCGCAGCAATAAAGGGCAATTGCAGCTTTACAGTCAAAACGGCACTCAAATAGGCACCGACTGCCATAAAACCGGCATGACCGATAGAGAACTGGCCGGTAAAGCCGTTAATAAGATTAAGGCTTACAGCCAGAATAATATTAATGCCAATCAAAATAATATTAAGCTGCCAGAAAGGCCCAATTATATCAGCAAGTATCAGTCCCTGAACAACGGCATACGCGATTATACAGGCCACTAACCCCATAAGATCTGTTTTAGTTTTTCCTCGTAAATTCATGGCCTGCACCTACACTTTCTCCCGGATATTTTTACCCAAGAGACCAGTCGGTCTCCACAGCAGAATAATAATCAAAATTCCAAACGCCACTGCGTCCCGGAAGGTTGAAGACCAAAAGCCGCTGACCAACGCTTCAATAACTCCCAGAATAGTACCGCCAAGCATAGCCCCGGGAATGCTGCCAATACCGCCTAAAACTGCAGCAACAAAGGCTTTAAGACCCGGCATAATCCCCATTAAAGGATCAATCGAGTTATAGTAAACACCAACGAGTACGCCGGCTGCAGCCGCCAGCGCGGAGCCAATGCCGAAGGTAAACGAGATTACCCGGTCAACATCAATCCCCATAAGCCGGGCAGCATCTGTATCGAAGGACACAGCCCGCATCGCTTTTCCCATCTTGGTTTGGT
>JAEWGR010000002.1 GCA_023388195.1 Bacillota bacterium | reverse complement strand
CACCAGTCCTTGTCGTGCCCCCAAACTACCTCAATTTTCCTAATTCATAGGACAGGTATTTTAGCAGGCAGATCGAAATAAAATGTATCGAAGTAAAATAGATTTGGTGGTTTATTACATGAAGCGGAGAGATTTTTTACGGAACACTTTTGGCGTCTGTTCGGCTATTTGGTTCGGACAAAACTTTTGGGATGTATGTACGGCACTAGCCAAGGAGCAAGCGACTAAGCTGCTGTATATTCGCAGTGGCTTAGAAACCCCGGCCGGTTCTAACCAAAGTTATTTCTGGTTGGAATTGATGGTTTCGGGCGTTACGGAGATCATTCAAAGTACAGCTCCCAATGAATTTCTGTTTTTGATAAAAAAATGCCGGCCTGGTGATTTAGGCGGACAAATGAATTATGAAAATCCTTATATTAAGCGAGTTGAAGTAAACGCTGTCAACCAGCAGGATTGTTCGGTTCGTTTTATTGTTAAGAACCAAACGGTCATGCCGGAGATGCGGTATGCACTTATTCCGTCCGTACTTCGTGCCGGCATGTACCGGTTGCGGATTGACATAGGCAGCTTTAGCAGTTCGACAGCAATTAAAGAGAGAGATCTGGAGATTCAAGAAAACAACCTGACGTTTGGTTCCCTTGTAACACGGGCCGCAACAGATTTAATTGTTATTCATCATGTTGGCATGGGCGCTGCCGAGGAAACGGCAGCGGAAATTCATCGCTTGCATTTGCGAAACGGTTGGTCAGGTATTGGCTATCACTATGTAATTCACAAAAATGGTATGATTGAACGAGGGCGGCCAAGAGATACGGTAGGCGCCCATACCTACAACCACAATGAATCTTCGGTCGGGATTGTGTTGGATGGTAACTTTGAAGAGGCAATGCCTACTGCGGTTCAACTGGCAAGAACAGCCAGGCTGGTGGCGGCTTTGAGCCACATATATAATATTTCCCCCGATTATAACAGCGTGGTTGGACATCGTGACTTAAATACAACACTTTGTCCGGGTAAAAACTTATATGTTGAATTGCCCCAAATACGGGAAAGAGCAATGTCTTATATGCAAGCGTGACCTTGCTAACAATAAAACAGGGAACCCTAATTCAGCAAAGAATTAGGGTCCCTGTTTTTTGTTAGCCATTATTTTTGATCTTAGCCCATTAAAAATTGTTTTATCTTTTCTTCTGTATCTGATCCGGGAAACGCAGTAAGTACCGACAGTTTCAAATTAGAATCTGATATCAGCAAATAACTGGTAAACTCGAACTGCAATTGTCCTAATACCGGATGGTTGATCGTCTTTAATATCTCCGCATCTTTTTTAATATCGTGCATCGACCACCAAGCATTGAACTCTTTGCTTTCGATCCTGAGTTCCTTTATAAAATCCTCAACCCATGGATCGCCGACGAATTTTGCATAAACGGTGCGAAAGCAGGCAATCATCTCTTGGGCGGCGGCCTCCCAATCAGCAATTGTCTGTTTATATTCTTTATTTGTAAACATGATGCGCAGCAGGTTACGCTTAGCAGCATCAACCGTACCGTAATCGAACAAAATTTTTGCAGCAGCTCTATTCCACGCAATAACATTAAAACGGGCATCAAGAATGGTTGCCGGAGAAATTGTTAAGTTGTCCAGTACATGCTGCAGCATGGGATTAACCGTGTTATTGCCAATAGGAAAATTGGCCGGTGGCGTATGCTGCGCAAGCGTGTAAAGATGGCTGGTTTCATATCTGTCAAGCAGCAGGGTTCTGGCTAAACTTTCCAGTACTTGTGTGGATATCTGTATAGGACGTCCCTGCTCAATCCACGTATACCAGGTTAACCCGATTCCTGAAAGTAAAGCCACCTCCTCTCTTCTCAGACCGGGAGTTCTGCGGCGTATCCCGGCGGGCAGACCAACCTGTGCCGGCAGAATTTTTGCCCGTCGTGATTTTAGGAAATCTCCTAATTCTTTATATCGCTGCTTTTCATTATCCATAACCTCCTCCTTCCTCATCCTAGCACTGATACTACTAGTATAAATACATATCTATTACTATGATAAACTTAATGGTAGTATAAATACAACGCGAAGTAAAGATAGGAGGATACTATATGAAAAAAGTTGTTGCTTTTATAGGGAGTCCAAGAAGAAATGGCAATACGGCCACCCTTGTTAACGAAGTTATGCGGGGCGCACAAGCTGCCGGTGCCGAAACAACTATTTTTAATCTTTATAATATGAACATCAAACCCTGCCAAGGCTGTTTAGTTTGTCGCAAGACCGGACACTGTGTCCTGCAAGACGATTTTCAGAACCTGTTTAACCAGATTGTCGATGCCGATGTTGTGGTTTTTGGCTCGCCCGTATACATCGGCCAGGTTACAGCGCAAATGAAGCTGTTATGGGATAGACTCTGCGGCTTGTTTGATGAGAATTTCAAGCCCCGGTATGCTGCTAAAAGCCTGATCATGGTGTATTCGCAAGGAGATCCCAACAGGCAGTCTTTTCAGGCATCCTTTCAATTCAATGAGGCTATGCTGAAGATGTTTGGCTTACATGTAGTTGATACCCTGCTACTGGCAGGCGGCGGAGACCCCAACACTGCGGCTAATAATAAAGAATTTTTATTAAAAGCTTATGAAGCAGGACAAACAATATAGCTGATGAATAGAAGCTCAGGCGTTAATTGCCTGAGTTTCTATCATGAAAAGCCTCCTAACGATAATCTAAAGTAGGAATTAGTTTGTCATTTGGCAGCCAACTGGCAAATTTATATTGACGCTGACAAAAAGCCTTGCTAAAATGAATGATAGTTCGACTTAAAACTACAATAAAATAAAAAAGAGCCAGGTGCCTCGCAAAGAGGCTTAAAAGGGAAGACCGGTGTAAAACCGGCGCGGTCCCGCCACTGTAACGGAAAATAAAGCCAAACGCAGTATCCTTTGCCGGATATGCAGCCACTGGGATTCATCCTGGGAAGGTTTGGCCGAGTAATGATCCGGAGCCAGGAGAACTGCCTGACTGACAATCACCATAGTGCTGTGTATTTGTAACGGCATGGACCTGCGGACGACAGGAAGGGGATTATGAGAGCAATCGGCTTGACCGGTACAGCATACTGGTCTCCTTCAGTTTGATTTTTCTTGTAATATAACTCTTCTGCTAACCGTAAGCAGGAGAGTTTTTGTTTTGCTCAACAAAAGTCCGCTGTATACGGAATGCGGGCGGAGAACACAGCTGTGATAGGGAGGGGGAAAACGGCATAGCAGATTCATAGGCACATACTTTTAGTTCTTACCAAGAGCCGATTAGGTGATAGAGGAGAGAGCAATATGAGAAAGATTTTGTTGTTTAGTATGTTGATAATTACGATTCTTCTTGCAGGGTGCGCGGCCAAAGACGAGAAAAAGGCGGCAAAGGATGAAATTACTATTTCGGCGGGAGTCAACCTGGTAGCCGGGGCTTTTGATCCAACTGCCGGCTATGGCGTTTGGGCGCCGGATATTTTTCATAGCCATCTCTTGCAAGTAAAAGAAAAAAATCAATTGGCCAACGACCTGGCTACTGCCTATGAAATCAGTCCTGATGGGTTAACCTATACATTTAAAATCCGCAATGACGCCAAGTTTTCGGATGGTCATCCGTTAACCTCAGCAGATGTGGTTTTTACTTTTGAGACAACAAAAAGCAAAGCTTCGGCTGCTGATTTGACGATGCTGAATTCGGTAGAAGCTTTGGATGACAGCACAGTCGTTTTCCGTTTGAAATATCCCTGGTCGACGTTTTTGTTCAATTTGAGTGAGGTCGGCATTGTTCCCAAACATGCCTATAATAAGAATTATGGCGATCAGCCAATCGGCTCCGGGGCCTGGAAGGTTATGGAGTTTGTAAAAGATCAAAAGCTCATCCTTGTGCCCAATGAGCATTATTACGGGATAAAGCCCAAGCTGAAAAAGGTAACGATCTTAAAACTGGACGAAGATGCTGCTTTGGCGGCAGCCAAATCAGGGAAACTGGATGTAGTGCTTGTTGAATCTGAGTTTGCCAAGACGGAGGTTGCCGGCATGAAGCTGTACAAGATGCCAGCGATGGATGCCTTCACCGTTAACTTGCCAACTGTTCCGGAAATGACGGATGCTAACGGGAAAAAAGTAGGCAACAATGTAACCAGCGATCTCGCGATTCGTAAAGCCTTGAATATGGGGATTAACCGGGAAGGCATTATTCAGAATGCGTTAAGCGGCCTTGGCACAGCCGCCTATGGAGCAGCACCGGAGCTTGTCTGGAGCAATGGCGACAGCTTTAAAGACAATCAAGTCGAGGAAGCAAAAAAAATATTAGAAGCTGCCGGCTGGCAGGATACCGATGGTGATGGTGTCCGCGAGAAAAATGGCGTTAAGGCCGAAATTGTAATTACCGGGCGCAGCAATGACCAAGCTCGCTATAATACGGTGGTTGCTCTCGCCGAGGATGCGAAAAAGCTGGGAATCCGCATTGTTCCTAAATCCGCGCCGTGGGCCGAGTGCCGCGAGGCAAGAAATATACCGACCTGCTGGGTCTTCGGACAACCTAATCCGATTGAGTTTTACCGGTATTATGATTCTTCACAAATCGGCAAAGCCGTGATTGGCAACCCTTCTTCTTATACCAATGCGGCCGTTGATGGGGTCATAAAAAAAGCGCTGACGGCAACCAAACCTGACGAAATAAATGGGTATTGGCAAGAAGGTCAGACGCTTGCGCAACCGGATGTGCCTTATTTATGGATAACCCGTCCGGATGTAACCTACCTTGTCAAGGAAGGTCTTGAAATTGCATCGCTTAACAAATTGCCCACACGCGGCCAGGGTATTTCGATTGTCGAAAATATGAATGAGTGGACTTGGAAATAAAGATAGGAGGAGTTTCCGTGAATAAGAGATTTCTCCGCTATTTCCGCAGTACCCTGTTGCGGATGTTGACGCTGCTAATGGCCGTGAGTATGATCAGCTTCCTGCTCATTATTTTATCGCCGATTGACCCGGTGGATGCCTATTTGGGTGATGCTAACGTGTCAGAAGAGCAGCGAGCGGCCATTGCTGAATATTGGGGATTTGATAAATCCCCAATAGAGCGGTATAGCCTCTGGCTCGGACATGTTCTTCAGGGAGACATGGGGGAGTCGATCACCTATCAGCAGCCGGTTTTGAAAATTATCGGCGAACGCTTTCAGGCGTCACTGGCTTTGATGGGCTTTGCGTGGGTACTGTCGGGAGTACTGGGGTTTATATTGGGGATTGTCGCGGCGATGCATAAGGATCGCTGGCTTGATCGCGCCATTAAGACCTTTTGTCTGACGTTGGCGTCAACCCCGCTTTTTTGGTTAGGCCTGTTGTTCCTAATGATTTTTGCCATTGAGCTGCAGTGGTTTCCCATGGGCCTGGCAGCGCCAATGGAAAAATTAGCCCATGAGGTTACTTGGGGGGAGCGCATCTATCATTTGATTTTGCCGGCTTTGACCTTGAGTGTAAGCGGTGTAGCTGGCATTGCGCTTCATACGCGGCAAAAATTGATTGATGTACTCAAAAGTGAATATATTCTTTTTGCCAAAGCGAGAGGGGAAAAGCCCTGGGAAATCATCTGGCGTCACGGGCTGCGCAATATTGCCTTGCCGGGGATTACGCTGCAGTTTGCCTCCATTAGTGAGCTTTTTGGCGGCTCCATTCTGGCGGAAAAAGTTTTCTCCTACCCGGGCCTTGGCAATGCGGCCACGCTGGCCGGACTGAAGGGCGACGCTCCTTTACTGTTAGGCATTGCCTTGTTTAGTGTGCTGTTTGTGTTCAGCGGGAATCTTATGGCCAACATAATGTATGGAATTATCGATCCGCAAATCCGGGAAGGAGGCAGTCATGAAAGCTGATATGGTTGCAGAGACTGCTGCGGCTAAGTGGAGCTTAAATTATCGTCAAAAAGTCATTGTAACGATTAGTGCCGGGCTGCTGGTGCTGCTGGCAATTACCATCGGCGGAAGTTTGATGGACCCGGCGTTATATTCGCCGAACTATGAACAAAAGCGGCTGGCGCCGTCCTGGGCACATCCTTTTGGGACGGATTACCTGGGGCGTGATATGTTTTGCCGGACCGTTGCCGGCCTGTCCATGAGTATCCGGGTTGGATTGCTGGCCGCAACGGTCAGCTCGGTTATTGCCCTTGCTCTGGGCAGCTTATCTGCCGTGTTTGGGGGCAAGGTGGATGCGGCAGTTAATTGGCTGGTTGATCTTTGCATGGGGATTCCCCATATGATTTTACTGATCATGATTTCCATTGCGCTTGGCGGCGGTGCGACCGGTGTTATTGCCGGGGTGGCGGTAACCCATTGGCCGGGCCTGACGCGCGTAATCCGGGCGGAGGTAATGCAGGTCAGATCGGGTCAATATGTACAGATTGCCCAAAAACTGGGGAAAAGTCCCTGGCATGTGGCCAGCCGCCATATTATTCCGCATGTTTTCCCGCAGTATGTCGTGGGCCTAATCTTGCTTTTCCCCCATGCCATCCTGCATGAGGCAGGCATCACCTTTCTTGGTTATGGCTTGCCGCTGGATGTGCCGGCGGTGGGGGTCATTTTGTCTGAATCTATGAAACATCTGGCTACCGGTATGTGGTGGCTGGCTTTTTTCCCGGGGCTGGCGCTATTGCTGGTGGTAATGCTGTTTGACTTAATCGGGGATTACTTAAAAACATTGATTGATCCATATAGTGCCCGTGAGTAGGAGGTTGAGAACGTAAGTGGCAGAAGGGAAAAAAGAACCGCTTTTAGATGTCCGGGGACTTTCCATAACCTTTGAAAGCTATAATGCGGCGTTGGAAAAAGTCACAAGCCGGGTTATTGCCGATCTGAGTGTTCAGATTTATACCGGCGAAATTTTGGCGGTAGTTGGTTCCAGCGGCTCCGGCAAAAGCTTATTGGCTCACGCCGCTATGGGGATATTGCCGAATAATGCCCAGATTGGCGGCCATATAACGTACAAGGGCAACCCGTTGACGCGGGAATATCAAGAACAGCTGCGAGGCAAAGAAATCGCGTTTATTCCTCAGTCTGTCGCATATCTGGATCCGCTGATGCGGGTGGGCGAACAAGTCCGGGGCCGGGAAGGGGAAACGCTGCGGGCAGCACAAGCAAAGGCTTTTGCGAAATATCACCTGGCTGCGCAAGTGTCCTCGCTGTATCCGTTTCAGCTTTCCGGCGGCATGGCGCGGCGTGTTTTGATTTCGACGGCGGTAGTGGCAAATGCCAACTTGATCATCGCCGATGAGCCTACCCCGGGTTTAGATTTGAAAATTGCTGTTCAGGCGCTGCAGGATTTCCGGGACTTTGCTGATCAAGGCAAGGGCGTGCTGCTGATTACCCATGACATTGATTTAGCCTTGCATGTAGCAGACCGGATTTCGATTTTCCATAGTGGCACGGTGCTTGAGACTGCGCGGCGGGAAGATTTTTCCGGCGATGGGGCGGGCCTGAAGCACCCCTATAGCCGCGCCTTATTTAAGGCCTTGCCGCAAAACGGATTTCAATTGCCTTATTGCCCGGAGTGTGGGACAAGTTGTGCCATCTGGGAGATTGCCGGGAATGAAATGAGGTGCAGCTGTGGCGTCCATTATTGAAGTCCAAGATGTAAGTTTTCGTTATCAGAACGGTCCGTGGATACTCAAAAATGTAAGCCTGACCATCGAAGCGGGCGAGAGAGTCGCCCTGGTCGGCCCTAGTGGCTATGGCAAAAGTACGTTGGCAAAAATCATCGCCGGTTATCTTGCACCGGCAGCAGGTAAAGTTCTGTGGGAGGGCAAACCTTTGCCCCAGCAAGGGTATTGTCCCATTCAGCTTGTCTACCAGCATCCGGAAAAAGCATTAAATCCCCGCTGGAAAATGAAAACCTCCCTGGAGGAAGCCGGAATGCCCAGTGAAAAAGTGCTCAAGCAAATGGGAATCCAGGAAAAATGGCTGAAACGCTGGCCTAACGAGCTTTCCGGCGGTGAACTGCAGCGCTTCTGCCTGGTTCGTGCCTTAGGGGCGAAGACGCGTTTTTTAATTGCCGATGAAATGACTACCATGCTGGATCCGCTTAACCAAGCCCATATTTGGCGCTTTCTTCTGCAGCATGCGGCAGAACATAAGATGGGGCTGATGCTGATTACTCATAACATGTATTTGGCAGAGCAGGTCGCAACGCGGATTATTGATGTGCCGTCTATTAACCAAATTACGGTGAGCACAGAAGCGTTATAAACGTTTATAGTGACAGAAGCTAACCGTTTGCCGGTTATTAGATGGCAGGACAATTTCATAGTGTACGTTATAAGTGTCAGCAGTTGTTGCTGCTGAACGATGAGAGGAAAACGGGTGAGAATCCCGTGCTGTCCCGCAGCTGTAACTAGGGAGCCTGCTTAAAAAGAGTCACTGAAGGAAACTTCGGGAAGACAGAAGCGAAGGCGACGATCTATAAGCCAGAAAGCCTGCTTATAACAAGATTCATTGTTGACTTACGGGCGATAAGGAGATGGATGTGGGGGTGCAGGTAACAGCGCTGTTGTTTGACTTCGTCATGGACGCAGTACGCTGCTACGCAGTTGGGTTAATCCGCATGGAATTCTTGCTTTTACTAAGTAAAGATTTTATGCGGATTTTATTTATTTTCATGGAAAGGAGGAGGATGCTCTGCAAGAAAAGATCATTTGCAGCGTTTGCAAATGAGTATCCCTCTTTTCGGCGTGTTTGCTGGCCTGTTCCAATGTATGCGGCTCTGTGCGCTTTTCCGGTATGCAAGAAAGAATATGAATGGAGAGAGAATGAAATGAAGAAAAAATTAGCGATTGTTTTAGGAACTGCCTTTAGCCTGAGTGTAGCCGGTACGGTGCTGGCCGCCCCTGCGAATCTATTTTCCGTCATTCCCGCAAATCACTGGTCTTACAGTGCTGTGGGCCAGTTGGCTCAAGCTGGCTTGGTCGAAGGCTTCGGCGGCAGTGCATACCGCGAAGACGTAATCCTGACCCGGGTGGAAATGGCGGCAATTGTCGCCAAAGCCATTGCCAAAGCCGATAAGGCCGGCAGCCAGGAGCAGGCAATCATTCAAAAGCTGCAGGCCGAATTTTCACCTGAACTCAATATGAATACCCAAGCCGGTACGG
The DNA here is from genome assembly GCA_023388195.1 of Bacillota bacterium. Taxonomy (GTDB): domain Bacteria; phylum Bacillota; class Negativicutes; order Sporomusales; family Sporomusaceae; genus Sporomusa. The sequence continues at coordinate 12,499 of JAEWGR010000002.1, read as the reverse complement.
ATGCCAAAACAGAAAGCCGTTTGGCAACACTGGAAAAAAACAAGCCAGCCGTCAAGTTTAGCGGCGATACGCGAATTCGCTATCAAACCAACTGGAATCAGGCTGCTAAAAATACTGATAAAAAAAATAATAGCCGTACAGAGCACCGGCTGCGTGTGAACCTCGCATCCGACATAAACGAGAATGTGAGCCTTCTGGCGCGGATTGCTGCTACGAACCGATCGAATGTACGGGCGGTAAATGACAATACAAAAACCTCTGCAAACAATACAGTCAGCTTTGACCGAATCGAACTCCAGTGGCGGAATAAGTCCACTGTCTATGCGGCCGGCCGTATGCTGCCGGCGTTAGGCCAGGGGTTGTTGTGGGACTCTGTCGCCCTGGATGGCGCTATGGCTGTGTATAAGCATAACAATGTGCAGTATACGGCCGGCTTCGGTGATTTGGCCGCTTACACAGCCAGCGGTATAACAACAAATGCTTTCTTTGGCACTGTCAAAGTGCTGACCGGACCGGCGGCCAATGTGACGCTGACCCGGATCGATACCATGACCAACAGTGTTGCCGGCAATTACAACTTAGAGCAAACCGCACTCGGTTTCTCAAGCATAACGGGTGAATTTACGGTTACCGGCGAGTATGTGAAAAACGGCGATGACAAGCTTCCCGCTAAGGCTCAGGATCACGGTTACTGGGGACGCCTGCTCTGGAAAGGCATTGACAACACCAAGCCAGGCACCTTCGGCGTCAGCTTCGATTACCTGGCAATAGGCAACTATGCAGTTGATTCCTCAAGCAATCCGAGCAATCTTGTGATAAGCAGCGGTAACGGTTGGGGTAAGGACGGGGCCAAAGGCTATGGCTTTGGCGTACAGTACGTGGTTGCTAAAAATGCCAACCTCGAAGCCCGCTACTATAATCTAAAGCCGTATGATCAAGAGAAATCCGGCTTCAGCAGCTACAAGCCGTCCTATCATCTGATTAGCAATTTCAGATTCTAAATCAACCCGCACCCTACCTAGTGGGTGTGCTGCATACGATGATTATAGGCCGGCTGTCACAGTCGGCCTATAATCGCTTGAGGTACTGATTTAGAATAAGACAATGGGGACGTTCCTTTTTTGTCATAAATATAATAAACCGAGAGTGCAGTGATAAAATGGGTAGATAGCAAAAAAATGGGTGCTATAGGTTTTTTACCATATAACTTCCCGGGGATCTGGCCCGTAATGAAGCTATAAGACGGAAAGAGAAGGAGTGTCTCTCGGCAAATAGAACGAGCTACAGGCATAGCCCGGGGTGTAATAGCAAAAAAGTTGACAGAAAAGGAACGTCCCCGCTGTCCCCTCCAGGCGAGTACACAGGAAAACAGCGCATACAATTTATAACGTATGCGCTGAATTTTTATGGTATAATGCAACGTAGAAAATGCCTGTCCTAGTGTCCCTTACGGTTCTGTGAGAGGAGGATACGATGAAAGATTTTTTTACCATTGGCGAAATAGCCAAGCTATTTCTTGTCAAAGTAGAAACGCTTAGGTATTATGATGAGATTGGCCTGTTGAAACCTCAATATATTAATAAGCAGACTAATTACCGTTATTATACAACCCAACAGTTTGAACGGTTAAATTCAATTAAGTATTTGCGGGCGTTAGGGGTGCCGATCAACAGCCTGCTTGATTTTTTTAACTATCGTGACACCGGCACGCTTATGACAATGCTAAACGCACAAAAGGCGAAAATTGCCCTTAAGAAAAAGGAACTGGAGACAATTGAACGAAAAATCTCCCGCCGTCTGGAACAAATGGAGGACGCGATAAATACCCCGCTGGATACCATTGCCGAGGTAAAGCTCCCCCAGTGGCAGGTAGCTTATTTACGCCGGGAGTATGTCCTGGGTGATGATATTGAATATCCGCTGGCAGAATTAATCAAGAATTATGGCATAGATGGCGATGTCTTTTTGGGAAAGATCGGTATTTCGATCTCGGTTTCTGATCTAAAGGCCAATAGGTATGACCGGTATTCCAGCATATTCATGATTCTGGAAGACGAAGACCGCATTACTGCCTCAGATATTACGTTTCCGGCCAGGGACTATTTACGGATTCGTTTTACCGGTTCGCATCTGAACGCATCACAATATTACAATAAATTATTTGCTTATATGAAAAGTCATCACTATGAACTGGTAGATGACTCGATCGAAATCGCGCTGATTGATTATGGTATAACGAATGATATCGACAAATATGTGACAGAAATACTGTTGCCCTATGTCCGCTTATAATTTTTAAGCGGACATTTTTCTTGACCCTCTAGCTACTAGAGAGTTTATGCTATTGTTACACTGGGGCCCAGTAGTGCAACTAATCTAATCATTTTTGTAAAGGGGAGTTTATGAACTCGTTTTATCTTGTACTTACACAATTGGAGATTTTCACAGTCATCATTCTCATCGGTATTATCGGGATAAAATCAAAAGCCATCAACGAGAAGACGTTAAGTGATTTATCCAGGCTGATCATGCGTTTAATCCTGCCGATTATGATTTTCCATAAATCAATAAATGGCGCGACCCGTACCGATATGCTTTCTGGTTTTACCGAGGTTGTCTTGTCCGCATTTTTTATGTTTGGGATACTTTTCCTTACAGGTTTCCTCCTTAAACGCATATTTTCTTTAAGCGGAAATTACGGGCATGTGTTTCATGCTTCCACCATGTTCGGGAATGTGGGCTTTATCGGTATCCCCCTGATTCTGGGAATTCTGCCGGAGCGGGGAATGCTCTATATGGCTCTTTTTACCATCATTGATCAGATATTGCTCTGGAGCATCGGCTTTCATCTGACCTTACCGAAGGAGAAAATGCAGCATAATTCATCAATGGCAAATCTCAGGAACATATTAAATCCGGCCATGCTCGGGATTTCTTTAGCCATCCTTTTCATTTTGATGGAATGGAAATTGCCTGTTACATTAAATAAAGCGTTGGGAGCGGTTGGCGATATGACAACGCCGCTATCGCTGATCTACATTGGCGGGACCTTTTGCTTTTGCAATGTAAAAAGATTTGTAACTAAGGTAGAATACTACGCAATTGTTGCGATAAAAATGGTAGCTGTGCCGCTGTTCATATTCTCGGTATTACGGTTTTTCCGGGTTCAACCGGAAATCATTACTTTCATTACCCTGTTGGCGGGAATGCCTAGTATGACAGCCATTGCCATGTTTGCGCGCACCAACGGGTCGGACGAAAGCTGCGCGGTCGGTGCGATCCTGATTACGACAATTTGCTGCTTAGTTACACTACCGCTAATTGCTTATCTTACAGGCGGCTGATTCACTGGCTTGATAATTAAATTCTCGGTAAACTGCTTTACAGCCTGATGTGTCCCGAATGTTAGAATGAGGGTAAGCGGGAAATTTTACGAAAATTCCTGATAGCGTGACTCTGCTTTAGCCAAAAATAACATGCCTTTGCTGTTTGCAAAGGCATGTTATTTTAATTGCATAGACTACAGCCCGGCTTTTGTTACAATTGTTGCAGCTATGTGCTGCGCGTTGGTGAACCGACATGCTAACTGCTTTGTTTCTGATACAACGTAATACCTTCGGTAGTCAAGGTAATACGCTGACCATCGGTATAAATCAGATGCTCTTTGCGTAATTCACCTAACACATTTGAAACCATAACACGCGAGGCACTGACAAGGTTGCCGATCTCTTGGTGTGTAAGATCTATCGCTATGGTGAGTCCGGCATCGGTTTGTATCCCGTAGCTCTCAGCCAGTCGGCAAAGAATACCTAATACTCTGCTTTTTACGTCCCGAAATGTATTTCTGGATATATGCTCAGTATAGGCATTAATTTTTCTGACCATATACTGAACAATTTTAAGCGAAGTTTCGGGGTTATTTAACAATTTGACAAAAAGTTCTTTGGTGCAGGAACATATAAACGTATTTTCCATCGCCACGGCATTCATGGTATGAAGGGCATCCTCAAAAAAAGTGACCTCGCCAAAAATATCTTCAGCTTTTAAATAATCCAGTGTAAACTCCTTACCCTCTTCCGAAACTTTATAAAGTTTTACCCTACCGGTTTTTATTAGGTAAATCGAGTCTGCCTCTGTTCCCTCATGGAAAATTATCTCATTTTTGCGGTACGTTCTTTTTAAAGCAAGATCGCCGATCTGCTCACGTTCGGAGTGATTTAAAGCCGAAAAGATATCCAGATCTTTCATACATCGCCCGGTCATAATCATTAGCCCCCAAGAATTAATTCTCCTTTCTTTACTATTCTTTACGTAATAGTTGCAGTCCTGCAGTCAAAACGGGACACAGGAAAAGTATATTGCCCCAAGAATAAATAGTATAAGCTGGAAAAAAGTTTACATGTTAATAACCATTTCTTAACATGATTGCGATATAAGTATGTCATTATAAGCTTAATACATAATTATGGTAAAATTAAGGAGGCATGAAAATGAATCACCTGCGTTTTCTTGTGCTAACCATCATCTCCAGTCTGGCACTTAGTATTCTCAGCACTGCAGTCTGGGCAAGTGAAGCACCGGTTGTCACCAAGTATCAGGTTAGTGTCCCTGAGAAATATTACGTTGCTTATCCAGGTCCCAACAGGCAAGTATTTCCCCGGGGATTTCTGACAGGTTATGGGTCGGCTCTGGCCTTCAAGGGCATTAGCAAAGACGGTGTCATTGAGTTCTATGGCCTTACCGACCGGGGACCTAATGGTGACGGTCCTGAGTATGAAACGCCAGGCGGCATCTTTAGCAGCAAGTTTTTTCCGTCGCCCCGCTTCCAGCCGCAAATCGCCCTTATCCGTATTCAGGGTACTAAAGCTGAAGTTACCGGTGTTATCAGTCTTAAGGATGCTAAGGGAAGAGCCATTACCGGCCTGCCTCTGGCCCCTGGCCTGATTGGTGCTACCAATGAGATCGCACTGGATGAAACCTTCCACAATCTGGGCTATGACAATGAAGGCATGGATCCTGAAGGTCTGGCCATTGATTCTCAAGGTAACTTTTGGATTTGTGACGAATATGGCCCTTTTATCGCTCAATACAATAAAGCGGGAAAACTACTCAAGAAATATGCACCAGGCAAGGGACTGCCGGAAATTATGAAATACCGTACCCCAAACCGTGGTTTTGAAGGTCTGACGCTTGCGCCTAACGGCCTTATTTATGCGGCTGAGCAAAGTCCGCTGAATTTGGCGGGAAAAGCTGGTGCCACCGCCCGGTTTACCCGGATCGTGGCCCTTGATCCGCAAACCGGCAAAACGAAGATGTTTGCCTATCCGATCGATGTGGCGGCATACAATTCTCCTAATGATGCCAAAATCGGCGATATCTATGCAATCTCTGACAGCCAATTCCTGGTTATTGAGCAAGGGACAGATAAAGGCAAGCAAATGCGCAATCTTATTTATCTGGTCGATATTAAGGGCGCCACAGATCTCACCGGCAAAAGCGTAAGCGGCAAGGAACCGGAGTATGCCACCACCGCTGCTGAGTTAAGACAGGCTGGTATCACCCTGGCAACTAAGCGTCTGGTGGTAGACCTTCGCGCCCTTGGCTGGGACCGGGAAAAAGCGGAGGGGCTTACTATGCTGCCTGACAAAAGAACCATCGTCGTAACCAATGATAATGATTTCGCCCTGAGTGTGGACATTAAGGACGCTGAAAACAAAAAAGCGAAAGTAGGTAATTATGTTCTGCATCCCGACGGCAGCTTTACCAGCAAAGGCAAGCCGGCCCAGCCCACGATCCGTATAATTCCTGCTGAAGAAGACGAGAAATATCAGACAATCTGGTTCATTAAACTGCCGGCGGCCTTACCTTAATCGCTTGCATTTTACCGCAAACAGGCTTTAATTAAAAATAGGTGGAAAAAAAGCTGACTTAACTGAATATATGTTGCAGCTCCATTTCAGGTGCGCCGACAATTGCGACATAATTATATATATCAGATAAATGTCCTGTGATTTCCTTCTGGGTAATGCCTGGAGGGGCATAGGTGATAAAAACCACTTTTCGAGTTTCAGGAATTATTTTAGTTCGCAGATCAGGTCCATGAATGATGCTGGAAATAACTCCTTCACAATCTTCAATAAGCATATCACCAGGCTTTACTTGTTGATCACGACCATTCATGAGAATATATTTTTCATCACCCTTTGCAATATTTAGAGTTAGGGGCGGGGCTAGCATCTTGTAATCGTGTCCCGCAGTCAGTAAACAGTTTTTTAGTTCGGCCATAAACATAGCTTCAACCAGAAAAGCTACACTTGGAATCCTTTTACCTTTGAAAATAATGGATTCTAGTTGTTGCTTGACATGATATGTTTTTCCATAATACTTGTAATAATGATCATAAGCTCTGATTGGACTATGATTATTTAATTCTTTTCGATCGGCAAACCTTGTTGCCAGATACTCTAGCAAAGTTTGTTTTTGAATATCTAATTCTGTACTACGGGCAGGATTAAGTACATTATTTATAATCATTATACCAACACTTGCTCCGGGATACGCTTTTTTCCAAGCATCTGTCACTTTTAACAAATTGTACATCTCCTTAAATAAAGTACAACTGGCATGAAAGAACGATTTTCACAGCGGATTGGGTAAATGATAGCATAAGCATGAATGCTGTTATAGATCCACTTGGGGACAAATTTTTAAGGGCCAGTTAAATCTGGTTACTGACTTATCAATTTATAGGAGTTCGAAACCGTCATTCGCTCCCCCTAAAGCAATCGAAAAGAGCATAAGGAATCACTTGATATACAACATGTCAGCTTGGCGTAGAAGCGGTAAACACGCAAGCCTTGCAATTCGCCTTATTCGACAGCAATAAAATAATTCTTGACCATAACATAAGTGTCATCGTTTATAATGAAGCCATGGGAGACGGAAAGGAGTTTAGCCTGTGTTAATTAGAGAGTTATCACGTAAAACGGGTGCGAGCATACGCTCAATAAGGCACTACGAAGCAAAGGGTCTGCTGACTGCTGGACGACTGCCGAATGGCTACCGTGAATATGATAATGCTGCAATTTCGCGGGTAAAAACAATCCAGTTTTATCTTAGCTTAGGGCTTACGGCTGACAACATTGCCGGCATCATTGCTTGTCCGACGTTGCCACAAAGTGATCGTCCAATATGTAAGGAAGCTTATCAATTGTATAAAGTCAAATTACACGAAATTGATGAGCAAGTAAATCTGCTGCATTTTATCAGGGGGCGTTTGCAGCAAAGAATAGAAGCCTTTGAACAGTCGATAGAGTCTCAAGATTCAGGGCATTAGGAGGCCGTTTACCGATGATTATTGACAGTCATGCTCATGTTGTGCTGCCGCCAGAGAGGCAAATACAATGGATGGACGAGGCTGGAATTGATCAGACAGTTCTGTTTAGCACTACGATACATCCAGAGACAGCGACTACATTACAGGCGTTTGAAACAGAATTGAACATTCTATATGACATCTTGCACGGAGTGAAGAATCCTTTGCCGGAAAGAATTCGGGCTATTGAAGAACTTGCCGGCGTAATTCAGGCAAACCCTAAGCGATATATTGGCTTTGGACCAATCCCTATTGGCTTATCATATTCAGAAAACCTGGAGTGGATCGAGCGGTATATAATAGCCAATAAGTTCCGGGGGATTGGGGAATTAACGCCTGGAGCGGGTCAGGTAGAGAAACTGGAGGTATTATTTCGTGCCGCGCAAGAGTTTGATAATTTGCCGTTATGGGTGCATACCTATTTTCCATTAAACGGCAGCGATATCAAGAATTTACTAACATTAGCAAAACGTTATCCTCAAGTCTCGACAATATTGGGACATATGGGCGGTATGCATTGGCTGGAAACGTTAAAAGCAGTCAAAGAAATCCCCAATGCTTATTTAGATTTGTCTGCTACCAATACGACGGTAGCTCCCTCCTTTGCCATGCGGGAGTTGCCTGAAAGAACCTTTTTTAGTTCAGATGCTCCGTATGCTTCGCCATCAATAGCAAAAATGATTATAGAAAAATTGGTAGCAGACCGATATGTTTTAGATCAGGTTTTGGGAGAAAACATCGCGAGACTTCTACAGATATAATTCCAGTTTCGTAGAGTGAACCTGGAGCTAGTAACTTAATTTAAGGGCCGTGCTGAAATAATCTTTCCAGCACGGCCCTAGCTTATGGGCAGAGATGTTTTTGTCAATAAAAAACAACTGAATGAAAAGCGCGATGAAGTAATCGCCCTATCCCTGTCACCGACACAGATGATGACTGTTGCCGAATTTGCATTAATTTGGCAGGAGTTTTTTTGTTTTTATGGGAATATATTACTTGTGCAAAATTATCCACCTTGCTGAACCTCCAACCATAGTCGACAACTACAGGACTTGATCGTTGCTGAGTTAGTAAAGGCTGGAATACTGTAACCGAAAAAACGATCCGGGTATATCAGATTCAAATTGGATAAAGCGTTTGAAATAAACTTTAAGAAAGGAAAATGTCTTATCATCCTATATTATGTAGAGTCGGTGTTATGCGGGGCAAAGGCTATCGCATAACAAATATGCTGTGAGATAGCCTATGCCCAATCCTAAAACTACATTTTTAGGAGGAGCATAATGGGCTACAAGAACGCAGTTAGTGTATTTCCCCCCCATTTGTTAGAAGCAATACAACAGTATATTGACGGTGAATATATTTATATCCCACGCAAAGCAGAGAATAAAAAACGGTGGGGGGAAGCAAAAAACAGCAGGCAATATATTCAGGAACGCAACGAGATCATTTTTTCTCAGTATCAAGACGGTATTTCGGTTGAGGACATTGCGAGCTGTAATTACTTATCACCCAAAACAATTTACAAAATATTGGCTGATATGAAAACTCAATGTTAAAGAGAAGAGCGGCAGGGGAGTTGCCGTGTCGCTTTTCGTTTCTGAATTATCTTGCAGGGTGTATTGTAATAATACAATTACTATAATTGATGTATAGCGGCAAGATAAAAGAAATAACGGAGGAAGACTATCATGTACACATTTACAAATCAATTTATTTCCAGTCAGAATAACCTGGAATTTTTGAAAGCTACCATGATGGGGCCTAATGCCATGCGCGTAGCAGAGGAATTAGCGTCATACCTAAACGTCAATGAAAATATGCGTATACTTGACCTCGGTTGTGGGTGCGGTCTTTCTACGCTCTTGCTAACACAAAAATACGGCGCAACAGTTTTCGCCGCCGACTTGTGGATTTCACCGACCGAAAACTATGAGCGTTTCCAATCTGTCGGGATTGACGCTAAAGCTGTTCCAATTTCAGTAGATGCGACCAAGGGACTGCCTTTCGCAAACGAATACTTTGACCTGTTGTTTACGGTGGACGCTTACCACTATTTCGGTGATACAGCGGAAATGCTCCCGCAGCTCATTCCTTTTGTGAAAAAGGGCGGCTATATCGCCGTGGCTATTCCTGGCTTACATTACGAATTCGGGAAAAACGTTCCCGATGATATGCAGCCGTTTTGGAATAGTGAGATGGAAAGAACCCTGCACTCGCTTGCTTGGTGGAAAGATTTGTGGAAGAGGGCCGAGGGCATTGAAATGGTGGACAGCCGCGAGATGGCCTGTTGCGGACAGGCGTGGCAAGAATGGCTGACCGGCTATCATCCCATTGTTGCGGAGGACATCAAAATGATGAAGGCTGAGGGCGGAAAGTATTTTAATCTTGTCCAGTTGATTGCCAAAGTTATTTGAATGGCAACTACATAACAAGAATCCTGCCGCTATTGGTTGCGACAAATGACTTGGAATTGATAAGGTTTACTGGCGTACAAGCACCTTCTAAATATTAGTTCGCTTAAAGACAGTTAAAGGCCAAATTTGAAGTTGCGTCAGAGGAGAAACCCTTTGGTGGCGGCAATATGTCATATATTTCACATGAAGAGGAAGACTTATGAAGAATATAATTTGTAAAAAAATATACCTTGAATTGAGAGTGCCGGGTAACGGAGATTTTGTGGCCGACATTGACAGAATCCGTCAAGCTTTAAAACCGGAGTATGGCGAGGTTCAGATTTCTATTGAAACCATTAAATTGTCTTATAAGCAGCTGCGGGATTTTGACTGGAAGCTCACAGTTACCTTAGTTCAAAAAGGTTTTGCCTGGGAAATTGTAAATCTTGAGCGGGGAAATACGGCAGATCAGAATTTTGCTTATGCCGCTGACCTTGGAAGCACAACGGTTATCATGCAGCTGATCGATCTGAATTCCGGAAATATTGTGTGGGAAGAAAGCGGGGTCAATCATCAAGTACGTTTTGGTGAGGACATCCTTAGTCGCATCGTTTATGTTAAGGATGATGATGCTCATTTAAGAGAAATCCAGCAATGTACGCTGCTCAATTTTATTGAGCTCATGGATAAGATTCAAAGTGCGACCGGCATTTCTCCGGACAAATGCGGTACATTCATTATCGGCGGCAATACTACCATGATTCATTTTTTGTTGGGGATTGACCCTTGGTATGTTTTCTATACGCCCTATACGCCAGCTTTTAACCGGACCGGTTTTTTTGCTGGCCGCGAAATAGGCTTACCCTTTAATGGCTTACTATACTGTTTTCCTTCTACAGCTAATTATTTAGGTGGCGATATTATCAGCGGGCTGTTGGCGTCCAAGATGTATGAACAAAGTGAACTGGCTCTCTATATGGATATTGGCACAAACGGCGAAATGCTTTTGGGCAACAATGAATTTCTGTTTTCCGCTGCGGGTGCGGCCGGACCTGCCTTGGAAGGCGGTATCAGCAAGCAGGGAATGCGGGCAAAAGCAGGGGCGGTAGATTCGGTACAGATTGTGCAAAATCAGTTGAAGATTACTACAATAGAGAATGCAAAGCCTGTAGGGATATGCGGTTCAGGGATTGTTGACCTTCTTGCTGAAATGTTGCTGGCAGGCTGGATTGATTATTCGGGTCGCTTTATTCCCGGCAGATCAGAGAGAATCCTGCGGCGGGACGGAGAATATATCGTTGTTTACGCCTGGGAGCACGAATCAGCCTTACAGGAGGATTTAATATTCAGTCAGGCTGATATTTTAAGATTTATGGATACAAAAGCGGCAGCGAACACCATGGTAGCGTTTTTAGTAGAGGCATTGGCTATTACGCCGGATAAGATTCAACGGGTATATCTGGCCGGAGCCTTTGGCACCTATATAAATATTGAGTCTGGGATTACCATTGGGCTATATCCCGACCTGCCCAGAGAAAGGTTTGTTCAGCTGGGAAATGGCTCTATAAAAGGAGCCTGCAAGTTGTTGCAAGATGCAGATCAATTATCGGTTGTAGAAGAGCTAATGAGCAGTATCATCTATCTCTCCTTAGCTGAAGCACCGGATTTTCTGAATAAAATGTCAGCAGCAAAATTTCTGCCCCACACCGATTTTTCATTATATCCCACGGTCATTGAAAAAATCAGGAGCCGTAAACAATTGGCAAGTAGTTCTCATTAACCAGGAGAATATCACATTGTAAAACGATTTGCGGGAACTGAGATTGCCAGAGCTACAACCAACGTATGGAATACGATATAGTGATTACTGACGAGGTTAATTGAGTACATAGTTATCATGGATTCTGATTCACGCGCAAAGAGACATTGGTCAAGTCATTGCCCAATGTCTCTTAAATATTTACTGGCATCGTGAACATTTTAGTCTTATGTAATAGAACAAGAAAATTTAGTATCTAAAAGGAAAATAATATAATATATGGAATAAATAGCCATAACCGTTTATGGTCTGAATTTTTATAAGCGAGAGTTAATATAACTACGGCTACAATTACGGGAGGGATAATCTTGAAATTTGAATACCTATATGAGAACCAAGAATTGATACCAGTAGTAGCAACTTGGTTATATACAGAGTTCGTGGAAAATATCAGGAGTGGAATATCGCTGGATAATGTAGTTGAAAAGTTAGGGAAGGGTAAAAAAGATAGTCTGCCTATAACTATCGTAGTGAAGCAAGGGACAACCTGTATTGGTACAGTATCACTTTTTGAAAATGACTTAAAAGGACTGTCTCTAAAACCTTGGCTTGCCGGGCTGGTAGTTGATAAACAATATAGGGGAGCAGGTATAGGTAAAAAACTGATTACTGAAATATCGAACATAGGTCGAACGATGGGATTTACGACGTTGTATCTGAGAACAGAACACGCGGCGGAATATTATAAAAACCAGGGGTGGATTCTAATTGACAAAAGAATTGATGAATTTGGGATTGAAACAGATGTTTTTTCGAAAAAGTTATAGGTAGTGCTGTTCACGGGGGTGGCGTAGGGGTCTTTTGTTGTGGTTTTTATGACAAGTTATGACTATTTCAGGCTTCTCGGGATTCATGAAAACCAGATTGCTAAAAATGAGCCGCATTTTCAAACGGTACGGAGCTAATTGC
>JAEWGR010000168.1 GCA_023388195.1 Bacillota bacterium | reverse complement strand
CTCCGGGGATCGGTTTGGGCCCTAACCAGCATGTCAGCCATCACGCCGGTCGCCGCCAGTGGTACATTTTCAATGGCCGGAAAAAATTCCTGCCGCATGATATTGACTGAATAACCATTAAAGATGGCCCCGAGTACGGTAATCCCAATTGTGCCGCCAATACTGCGGAAAAACTGAGTGGCTGAGGTAGCCACACCCCGCTGCTCCGGCCCAAAAGCACTCTGTACGGCGAGAGTAATAACAGGCGTTACGACACCGATTCCCGCCCCCAGGATAATGATATATACGATAGCCGTAAACTGCGAGGTATTTACAGTCATCGTGCTCAATAAGTAAAAGGACAGGGACATTAATGCCATCCCGGCTATATACATGGATCGGAAGGCAATCCGGGTTGCCAGACGGCCAACAACCACACTTGTGAGCATCATGGCAATCATCATTGGCAGCATAGTATTCCCGGAGCTGGTGGCGCTGACTCCCAGCACGCCCTGAAAGTACAAGGGCAAGAACATAGTCGAACCAAACATACCCAAACCCATTAAGAAGCCGACGATATTGGAAACCGTAAAAATCCTGCTTTTAAATAATTCCAGACTTAACACCGGTTCGACAGCCTTATTCTCAAAATTAATAAATAAGATCCAGGACAGCAGTGATATTGCCAGCAAACCAAGGATCTGCCACGATAACCAGGCATATTCTGTACCGCCAAGATTTAAGCCTAACAACAACCCTACCGTTCCAGTAACCAGGGTAATTGCACCGGCGTAATCAATAACCACCTTGTCAATCAGCAGCTGTTCATTCCTTAACCCCAAATAGATGGTAATTGTCGCCAATAAGCCAATCGGCAGGTTTATATAGAATACCCACTGCCAGGAGGAATAATCAACAATCCAGCCGCCAATCGTGGGGCCAATTACGGAAGCCAGCCCAAATATGGCGCCCATAATTCCCTGCCATTTCCCCCGCTCTTCAGGCGCAAAAATATCGCCTACAATCGTCATAGCCAGCGGCATCATAATCCCGCCGCCAAGCCCCTGCACCGCCCGGTAAATAATCAACTGCAGCATATTGCTGCTGGTCCCGCACAAGGCCGAGCCCAGCATAAATATCGTCAAACCGGTGATATAAACCACTCGCCGCCCATAGAGATCAGCGAGCTTGCCGGCTATCGGCACCACAGTTGTTGAGGTTAGCATATAGGCAGTCGTAACCCAGGTCATAATACTTAACCCGCCTAATTCGCCAATAATCCTTGGCATAGCGGTCCCGACCACCGTCTGGTTCAGCGACGAAAAAAACATGGCCAGTAACAGGCCTGTGACCAGTGTCGTATGTTGACTTACGGCAATCACAATCCGCTTTTCCCTCCTTTGGTTAATCTGGTCCCAAAACTTCAATACCGAAAAAACGAAAAGTCGCCTGGTTGCTTGCAATCGCGACTTTTCTTGGCCTACTATGTATAGTTATTGGGCTGAAGCGCTCATCAATTCGTTTTTCAATTGCTGAACTTCGCTTTGCTGAGCAAGGGCCGCTGGTTTGTAATACCCCTTTTGCATAGCAGTCTGGGCAAGCTGATACTGCCGCTGTTCATCCTGATCCCGCATCTGTTGAAAGGTTGAACGCAGCTGGGCATTATTGGTCTCCGCTATGACACTGGCATATGTGGATAAACTCCCTTTTATCGACGCCAGATAGTCATTCAGCATGTCTTTATCGTTCACCGTTATACCTCCTTTTGCTATTGAAGAAATGACATTAGTTTTTGTTTTGCATTCCTGGCGGCTACTGCATCTTGTTGAAACATTTGTTTGAGTTGAGCATCACTGCACTGTTGAGCGTAGGTTTCGAGCTTGTTGGCCACAGTCTCATGGCCACCGATCATGTGCCGTAAATGCTGCAGTTCCAGTTGACTTAACTGCGTCATGTAAATACCTCCCTTCTGACAGAATACAACATTATTATTAACAGCCAGTGCAAGAATATCCCAAATAATATTTCAGCAGGCAGAAAATCGGTTATTAACCACTGCTGGTTTTGGTGGCTGACCCGCCCCAAAACATAAGAAATGGAGTTGAAATGTTATATTCCAACCCCATTATGGTATATGGCTATTTCATCATTTTTTCTTTTGCCTAGGCCCGTGTCCAATGGCGGTGCATAGCAATTGCCTTAACAAATTCTTCACCAAAACTGCGCCAGTCAGAAGCGGCACGAACAGTTACCACACCCTGCCCGCTGCCCAACTGTCCGGCACTAGCCGGCGGTGCTAGCCGGCCCCGGCCTGCATCGGTAGCCTGGAGCAAATCCACGCCTTCATCGGCGGCAGCTAATGGTTTGGCATGTTTGTAGGCCTCGTTGATGAAGTCACGGGCATCGGCTGTTTTTTTCAAACTCTCAATACTCTGGGCTCCGCCCGGGACATAGACGGCATCATACAAAACTGCATTTGCCGTCGTAAAATCTTTTACGGCTTCTGTTTGCTTACCGTCTTTAGCGGTGATCAGCCCCATACGGCTGCTGATGATATCGGCACTGACCCCGGCATTTAATAACAAACTAACAACTTGATTAAGCCCCTGGTAGCAAAAACCGTTTTCTGCCAGCACCGCGACCTTTCTGGTAAGCGGTGTCCGGCTTGTATGCTCCTGACTCACAGCAGCAGAAGCGGCGGTCACCCCTGTTCCCCCTGGCTCCGCCGGCGGGTTTGCCCCAATACCGAGAGCAATCTTTGCGGCCAGTTCCGGCGCTACCTGATTAAACATATCTACGACCCGCTGTTTCAACGCTTTATCCTTAACATTGCCTACTTCAAAATGAAAGGCATCAATGATGTGTTCCTTTTCCGGACCTGACATACTGTTCCAAAACAAAGTGGCCTGACTGTAAAAGTCGCGGAAGCTGTCGCTGCGCCCGCGGATTTTACGGGCATCAATCTTTTCAGCATAATGAACATAGCCTTCTTCCTCCGTAACCGGAGCCGGCGAGTTTTGCTGCAGGCCATTGGGGGAATAGCTGACTATACCCTTATCTACAGTCATCCGGTGATACCCGTCGCGCTGATTGTTATGAACAGGAACAACAGGCCTGTTGACGGGAATTTGATGAAAATTGGGTCCTCCCAGCCGGATAAGCTGGGTATCCTGATAAGAGAACAGGCGTCCCTGCAGCAGTGGGTCATTGCTGAAATCAATGCCGGGAACGACATTGCCGGGACAAAAAGCCACTTGTTCCGTTTCCGCAAAGAAATTTTCCACATTGCGGTTCAAAGTCATTTTACCAATTATCCTGACCGGTACTAACTCCTCCGGCCAAAATTTGGTCGGATCAAGAATATCAAAGTCAAAATCAAATTCCTGCTCCTCATCCAGCATCTGTACCCCAAATTCATACTCAGGGTAATTTCCCTGGTCAATAGCATCCCATAAATCCCGTCTGTGAAAATCCGGATCCTTGCCAGACAGCTTTTGCGCTTCGTCACGCATCAGTGAATGCACACCCAGCAGCGGTTTCCAATGGAATTTTACAAAACGGGCCTTGCCCTGGGCATTGACAAAACGGTAGGTATTAACCCCAAAGCCTTCCATCATCCGGAAACTGCGGGGAATGGCCCGGTCTGACATCACCCACATCACCATATGGGCCGTTTCCGGCGTATTGACAACGAAATCCCAGAATGTATCGTGGGCCGTTGTCGCCTGCGGTATTTCATTGTGGGGCTCAGGCTTAACGGCGTGAATAATATCAGGAAATTTAATAGCATCCTGA
This sequence comes from Bacillota bacterium, assembly GCA_023388195.1. Lineage (GTDB taxonomy): Bacteria > Bacillota > Negativicutes > Sporomusales > Sporomusaceae > Sporomusa. The sequence goes on along the minus strand of JAEWGR010000168.1, from coordinate 2,957 downwards.
ATGAAAAACACCGGGATATTATTGCCGACAAGATCGTAGTTGCCATCCTCTGTATAAAATTTGACAGCAAAACCACGCACATCACGTACCGTATCGGCTGAACCCCGGGAACCGGCGACAGTGGAAAAACGGACAAAAACCGGCGTCTTAACACCCGGATCCTGGAGAAATTTAGCTTTGGAATATTCGGCCATCGGCTTATAAACCTGAAAAAAGCCGTAAGCACCAAAACCACGGGCATGCACTACCCGTTCCGGGATTCGTTCATGATCAAAATGAGTGATTTTCTCCCGGAAATGGAAATCTTCCATTAAAGTAGGACCCCTCATGCCGGCCTTGAGCGAATCATCGGTGTTGGTAAGCTTTACACCCAAATCGGTTGTCAGCTTCCGGCCTTTATGGTCTGTGCTGAATTCTTCCATCTGCCGCATTTTTTTATCCCTGTCCGGCGCGGCCGATTTGTCTTGGTTCTGCTGCATAACAAGCACCTCCATAGTCTTCAGGTAGCATGTGACAATTGACTGCTAAATGATACCATTAGTTTGCCGGCTGTATGGCTATTTATGCAGATCGCCGTCCGGACTCGTTGCGGGCTCCTGCCACTGGCGGCTCAGCATTGCCTATATTCTGGTCACATTCTTTAAAATCTGACACCAAATACTGGCATGAAAGACTTAGTGCCTATTAAGTTTTAATTTAGCTAATGCAGGGAAATCTATAATTAACCGATCGGCTGTTATCAGGTTGTTTTACAGGTGAACGAATTGATGAAAAGAAATATGGAAAGGATTCCTATAATGCTTTTTAGCCTCGAAGGAATAATCAGCATACTTGCCGCTGTCCTTGCTTTATTAATATTAATCTTTCTGGTAGACTGGCGATATTTTCGCGATTGGGTCGTTGTTCTACTGTTCAAAGGCATTATTGACTTTACCTGGGGCAGTCCGGTTGTGAATCTCAAGCTTATTGATTACCCGGTCCGGTTGTTTCCTCATTACTACAATACCTGCATACTGTTTGAATTGTGGGTCTTCCCCATCCTGTGTGTATGGTATAATCAGGTAACAAAAGATAAAAGCTTTTTGCCTATAATTGGTTACGCTTTATTGTTTAGTGCCGGTATGACAATGATAGAATATCCAATAGAAGTCTATACTGAGCTTATCACTTATATAGAATGGAGTTGGTTTACAACTTTTTATACATTAACAATTACCTTTCTATTGTCCAGGGCATTTATCGCCTTTTATCGCTGGGGCTGCAATTATTTTGGCCACAGATAACTAGAACTGTCTTGTTATGAACAAGGTATAAGCAAGGACCAAACCAGCTCGGTTTGGTCCTTTTTGTCATTATTTCATTGTTATCAAATTCAGTCCAATTTCATCACTAAAAGCCCGGCCAACTTCACCTTCAATTATATCAATAATAATCTCAGCCGTACAGCTTACCCAGGCAGAAGTCAAATGCCCGCCAAACGCATTATAGGAGGCATCTGCCAGTGTAATATGGGTATGTAGGTAAACTTCTCCATCCATGCGGGTAATATTGCCGACAAGGGCGGTAATCTCCATGTCTTTATTAATTTGCGTTGAGTGGTATTCTTTGGTCTTGGGATCAAATAGCCCGATAACAGCTTTGTCCACAGCCCCAATACCGGTCACACTAGCCAGCTTTATGTGGTTGTCCTTACAGACTTTCTTAATTGATTCCACTATCTCATCGGCTCTGTCACATCTAACTAAAATTTTTGAACCAAACTTTTTCATTTCCATCCGTGCTACCTCCCATTAAATTAGGCTTGTTCTAATGTAATTTTATCGCAATTACGGCTATAAGTAAAACCCCTTCTGCCTCCCAATCAGGGTTATATTATTTCGGGAAATATACCAGAATCTTCCGGCTGGAATATTCACGGTTTTGTAAAAATCTTCATACTATATTATGTAATTATTTTGGTAGTTATAAAGAAAAGACTTGGCTTATGCCAAGTCCCTCAGGACGATGGCAGAAGCCTAGTCGTTCTTATGTTCGCAGAATCTATTTGAATTTTATTAAACAAAGTAAAGGCTGAACAATGCTCAGCCAATCCTTATAGAATTATTTAACGGAGGTAAGAGCGTGGATACCATAGGTCTTCAACTGCAGAGACAAGTAGGGGGCACGGTCGCACCAAATACCAATGTAATATTTGATAATATCATAAGTAATTTTGGATCTGTAACATATGACCCATTGACAGGAATAATCACTATAAATAAAACTGGCAGGTACTTTATCAACTGGTGGGTAGCAACGCAGTCAGCTTTGGGGTCAACAGGAATATCTTTTGCTATTTCGACCTCACAAGGAGATGAAATCTTAGGCGATTCGCCCCTAAAAACCGGGGAAGTAACTGGTTTTGCCCTTTTACAGGTTGACCTTGCCCCAATAACCTTACGCTTAGTAAACCGAACACTAAGTACGGTGACTTATTCGCCAGTGGTATTAACTAAAGCCTTTTTAGTAATAGGAGAAATAGCTGAGGTAACAGGGGCTTCCGGCGACACAGGCGTCACCGGGGCTACCGGCGGCACTGGCGCTACCGGCGTTACTGGGGCTATTGGTGATACCGGTGTTACTGGTGTTACCGGAGCTACTGGCGCTACCGGAGCTACCGGCGATACCGGAGCTACCGGCGATACCGGCGCTACCGGAGCTACCGGCGATACTGGAGCTACCGGGGCTACCGGAGCTACCGGGGCTACCGGCGATACCGGGGCTACCGGCGATACCGGAGCTACCGGCGATACTGGAGCTACCGGCGATACCGGAGCTACCGGGGCTACCGGCGATACCGGAGCTACCGGGGCTACCGGCGATACCGGAGCTACCGGAGATACTGGAGCTACAGGGGCTACCGGCGATACCGGAGCTACAGGGGCTACCGGCGATACAGGAGCTACAGGAGATACCGG
>JAEWGR010000167.1 GCA_023388195.1 Bacillota bacterium | reverse complement strand
TACGATCTGGCCGGCCAGCAGGGCCCCGACATATTGATCCTGGACAATAATGGGAGCGGCAAAATCGGTAAGCCCGCCATGACAATGATAAACAAAAGGACGCTGCTGCTCCATAGCCTTGCGGCCACCATTGTCATCACAGGCCATACAGCGGCTCAGCCCGGTGGGAAAAGAGCGCACATAGGCACAAAAATCGGTAAATTTACTCGGTTTTGTTACCGGCTTGCCATCAGCATCAACCACAACAGCCGCGATCCCGGTAGTTTCCGAGAATTTATCCTGAATCTCCTGTAATATCCGGGTATTAACAATCTCTGCCAGCACAAACTGGTTATCAATAGCCACAAAAATTTCTCCCTGTATTGCCACCACATGTTCTATGGAGAATAGGTTTGCTATAAGGCTGGTCAATTCCTGCTGTATTAGGCAAATAACCGTCGAAAAACAGCAGTTATATAGCTGCCAATTGTTGAGAGCCCGGAGGAGTCAACGCAAAATCGGCTAATCTGGCTGTATTGTACACAGCAAACGCCATTGTCTTCAGCATAGAAATCATTAAAATAGCCCCGGTACCTTCTCCCAGCGCCATGTTGGCCCTGATCGGCACATCGTCGGCCAGAATATTGCCCAGCAGCATGGCATAGGCCATGCCTGGCTCTTTCGACATATGTGAGGGCAGTCCGTAATGCTCAACCTCTTTATTAATTCTGGCAGCACAGGCGAAAGCGACGGCTGTGATAAAACCGTCAATGACAAACGGGATTTTGCGCCTGGCACAGGCAGTCATCCCGGCGCAAATAGCAACAATATCCAGACCACCGACGCAGCGCATAATATCCTCGATCCTGGTGAAGCTTTCTTTATGGCGTTCAACGCCTTTGGCCACAACCACGCATTTTCTTTTTAACAGTTCACTGTTGGGAAGACCGGCTCCGTAGCCAACGACGAACTCAGGCAGAATCCCGGTCATCGCATGCAGAACAGCCGAGGAGGTCGTGGTATTGCCAATTCCCATTTCGCCGAAAGATACCAGGTTGGCGCCGTGGGTGGTAATGGCCTGATCAGCCATCTCCTCCCCCACCTGCCATGCCTGGTTGAATTCAGCCAGAGTCATGGCTTCAGCCTTCATAAAGTTCTGTGTCCCCCAGGCAACCCGGCGGTTTACACCGGCCGTCTGCGGGTTATTGATGCCAATGTCAACAACGGTGAAAGGGACCTGATTCGCCCTGCAAAAACAGCTGATGGTAGCCCGTCCATCCACCATGTTCTGCGCCTGGAGGTACGTGATTTCCGCCGGGAAATTGACCACCCCCTCTTCCACCACCCCGTTATCGGCAGCGAAGATCAGATGGTACGGTTTGATTTCCGGCTGCATACTCCCCCAGGCCAGCAGCATCTTTTTAAATATTTTTTCCAGTAATCCCAGGCTGTTGGGTGGTTTTGCCATCCCGTCAAGCAACTCTGCGACCACTAATTGATAATCCATCTAATTCCCCCCGGTTTTTATTTGTTTCTTTTGTGTAAAAACAATAAAAACACCTGGCCCAAAAGGGCCAGGGTTCTATTTACATAAAATCCAGTCCTTCTGGTACTACCCCTGGCGCGGGGGTAAATAACAGCCGTAACAGGCAGGTCTCCTGGCTTACGGTTCATCGGAACACCCTTGCCTTCCCGCAAAACGGTGGCTTCGACTGGGCATTCCTCCCCGATTACAGTGGCGCGACCGCGTCGTTTAAGGATTGATTCCAATCCTCCCGAGCTTCCCTATTCTCCCCTCTAACTGAGAGGCACCTGTATGGTGGAGTATATTTAGTTATTTGTTTAGCACATTCTACAGATACAGCCATTATCCTGTTGCCACAAGTGGTATTCGCAAGATGTTAAAGCAATTTATCTAAAAAGTTCTATTTCCGTCGCTGCCCCGCCAGGCAAATCCTTCGCGCCGGCACAGAAGCAGCGCCGCTGATGCCGGTAAAAAAAATATAACTCATTTTCACAGCAGGATAAAAAAAGTAGTTGTCGGTTGCAGGAATCTGTCATTTTTTTGCTAACCTCTGTCTATTCACCTGCTGGAGGCTTGCACAAAACACTAAACAATGCTATTGTTTTAAGAACTTATGGACAAGGGAGGCTGAGCCCAATGAAAAAAGTCAATGAGTATTTTATGACACCGATTAGCATCCTCGGCACCGAGTGTATGGAACAAATTGCCGCTTATATTAAGCCAATGCTGTTCAGAAAAGCCCTGATTGTCAGTGACAAAGTATTAGTTGATACCGGGCTGATTGACAAACTCCTCAACTTGCTTGACTCGGAAGGAGTTTTTTATATAATTTATAAAGATGTTGCCCCTAATCCCACCGTCGCCCAGGTTAATTACGGCTTAAAGCTGCTGCGGGATAATGGCTGCGATTTCCTGCTTTCCTTTGGCGGCGGCTCACCCCACGACTGCGCCAAGGCCATTGCCCTGCTGGCTACCAACGGCGGTGAAATCGGTCAGTATGAGGGGTTAAATAAATCCAAAAAGCCGGCGATGCCGCTTATTGCCATCAATACAACCGCCGGTACCGGCAGTGAACTCACCCGCTTTTGTGTCATTACCGATGAAGAGCGTCACGTAAAAATGACGATTAATGACTGGCATGTCACACCGATTATCGCTGTCAGTGATGCCGCACTAATGCTGGGGATGCCGCCCGGGTTGACAGCAGCAACCGGCATGGACGCGCTAACCCATGCGGTTGAGGCGTATGTCTCCACAAATGCCAGCCCGGTGACAGATTGCAAAGCCGTAAAAGCTGTTGAACTGATTGTTGGCAACTTACGGACTGCCTATCGCGACGGCACTGATTTACAATCGCGGGAAGCTATGGTTTATGCCGAATACCTGGCCGGTATTGCCTTTAATAATGCCAGCCTTGGTTATGTGCATGCACTGGCTCACCAGCTTGGCGGCTTTTACAACCTGCCTCACGGACTCTGCAATGCCATCCTGCTGCCAGCGGTTATGGAATTCAATCTGCCGGCAGCCGTAACCAGATATGCGGACCTGGCCTGCGCTGCCGGGCTGGAAGCCGGCGGCAGTTCTGCCGAAGCCAAAGCCCGAACGTTTATTGCGCAGGTAAATCAGCTCAATAAGGATTTGGGGTTACCGGCAAAACTCCGGGAGCTGCGGGGCTTTAAGGCCGAAGATATCCCCCGGCTGGCAGAAAACGCACTGCAGGATGTCTGCTGCCTGACCAATCCCCGCCAGGGTACCCGCGAGGACGTAGAAGCGATCTATCGCTCCATTTTGTGATATAGGTAAATATATGCCCTGCAGATCATAATTATCTGCAGGGCATATACTTTTTAGCCAAACATAGCAATTCCCAGCGGTGTAACCAGCAGGGGATGGGGCGGTACATGCACCGTCCGGCCGAAAGCCTTGCCGAATTCTGTTTCAAACCCCTGCAGATACGCGGTACCGCCAACAACATACACCGGATAATCGTCAAATTCTGCCTGCCCGGCCAGCATATTTTTTACCACTGTCGCCATTTTTTCAATAACAGGCAAAACAACCGGCATAATCCGGCGGTGCTGGCCGGCATCCCGTTTCAGCAGTTCGGCCTCCTCAAACGTGATTTTGTAAGCCCCGGCCAATACCAGCGACACATGGGTGCCACCGGTAGGCTCGTCGGCGGTAAACACCAGCTCACCGTTTCTTAGCACCGCGATGCCGGTGGTCCCCCCGCCAATATCCACAACAATACCATGGGTTATTCCCAGGGCCTTGGCAGCTGCCACTGGCTCATCGACCTGACAGACAGGCTCTAAACCGGCCCCGGCAATCACATGCCCGCAGGCCATGGCATTCCGCCCCACCGTACCGGGCGGAATAGCCGTGGCCCCTTTAGCCAGCTCAACGCCCATTAAGGCTTCTATCTCGGCTTTTAACTCCTCAACAATGAGCATCGCCCCCCGGAAATCAACAACAAGACCATCCTTAACCACGGAAGCCCAGCGCAAACTGCCTGCGACCGGATTGCCCTCGCTGTCGGTAACTACCAGCACAACATCAGCCGTTCCCAGGTCAACCCCGACCTTATAAGGGCCAGGCAAAGCAGCTATTGTTTTGGTCTCAATCAGTTCATACAGTTTATGAATTTTTTCATAAGCCTCCACCGGCACGTCCCCCTTACCACCTGCATTCATCGCTGTTTACATTTACTTTTTCCCTAAATTAGCGATAAATACCTGTTACCATAACCATAAATAAGTGCCCGGATATTTTAATTTTTTGCGCAAAAAAACTCCCTGCTTCACTACTGTGGGAAGCAGGGAGTTTCCGCTGTCATTTTATTCGGCCGAGTCGGCGCCCTTGGTTAAACTCTTGGTGGTGCCGGCCGCCATACCGGTACCCGTATGGTAGGGACTGCCGGCATTGACTGTTGGCTCGGCTACGGCAATGCCCCTGCTGATCAGCAATTCCCGCAGCAGCCATGGTTTATCCGTGATAATCCCGTCTACCCCCATATCAATCAGCATGTTCATTTTGCTTGGCTGATTAACAGTCCAGGGTACTACCTTCATGCCCAGTTCATGGGCTTCACTAACCAATTCATTGGATAATTCTTCCCAGTACGGTGATACAATATCAGACCCAACCGCCTTGGCGGCTTTTACATAATCGCCCTTGAAGGTGTCAATGTCCAGACCGGCCATCCAGGGCGAGGCCCCGGGCTCACCCGGTTGACGGCACATGCTGTCACGGCCCCAGGCAGGCTGTTCACAGGTAAGGGCAACCAGGGTAATGTCAGGGGCCAGCTTTTTCATTTCTTTCAGAGTCCGCCAGTCAAAAGACTGGAGCATAACCCGGTCTTCCATATGATATTTTTTTATGATTTCATAGACTTTTTTCACAAATACAGCCGGAGCCGGACTGTTCTTAGCCTCCGGGAAAGCAGGATCGGGGTAGGTTTTCGTCTCCAGGTTAAACATTATTTTATCATTGCCATAGTCTCTGGCCAATTCAAATACCTCTTCCAGGGTAGGCATCCTTGTCCCCGGAAACGATAGCTGGGTTTTACCGTGACCTTCATAATAATCGCCGGCAGCCGGATTCATTACCCCAAGATCAAATTTTTTTATCTCAGCCAAGTTCATTGTCCGGATATCATATTTCCCGGGTTCGGCATAACGGCCGTCCGGGCCTTTAGCCAGGCTATTGTTCATGAAAGGATTGTGGCTGATAACAATGCTGCCATCCTTAGTCATTTGCATATCCATTTCCAGGGTAGTTACCCCCAGCTCCATAGCATAAGCAAAGGCAACCAGCGTGTTTTCAGGCCTGGCATCACGCCCGCCCCGATGGGCCTCGGCATCAAAGATCGCTGTGCCGGCTTTAGCCTCAACCGAACTCACAGTCAGCATATTCACCCCCGCTGTCAGCAGTGCCGCTGTAATGCCAACGGCAATCAGCCACCGCCAATTCCATGTACTGTTACTCATTCCCAATCCCCCTCACAGTGTTTTTTCCGCTATTACGAATTATACACTGGAAAACTATGGGATTTGTTATGATTACATTATCTTTATATTAACACATTGTCAACGCTTGCGGAGTAGATAGCCGCCGGCAAAAATAATAATAATCAGGCCGGCAGTCAGCAGGCCGGCATTTGTTGTCAATCCGGAAAGCCGCTGCCAGTTATGGCCCAGGCCCATGCCGAAATAAATAATGCTGCTGCACCAGACGGCAGAGCTAATTAGACTGCCAACCAGATACAGCCTGGCATTCATATGGACAAAACCGGCGGTCAGCGGGATGACCCCCCGGATAACCGGCAGCAGCCTGCCAAACATCAAGGCGCCAATACCATAGCCATTCAGCCAGTAGGCAAGCTTAACCCGCTTGTCTTCTGCCGGAATGAGCAAATGTAAATATTTTGCTCCCAGCCGGGTGCGGGCAAGATAACCCACACCGTAACAAAACGCAGCCCCCAGCAAGTCACCGGCTGTAGTGGCGGCAACAGCCGGCACCATTTCCACCTGACCGGTATATATTAAGTAGCCGGTAAACCCCAGTGTCAACTCTCCCGGCAAGGGTACGCCAATACCGGCCAGCAGCATGGCTCCCAGCAGAACTGTATAGCTGTAATCGCCCAGGCTGTCAAAAACTGCCGGCACCGTCAGTTCTATAGGCATATACTCTCCTACGCCTCCACTATCTTGGCCTGATTATGGGAAAACACCAATTAGTATGTCCGGTTAAACCGGATATAACTATGCCGACAGTGAAAAACAGGCCTCCCTTCCGGCAATTAGCGAAAGGAAAGCCTGTTTTTATTCAACTTAGCCGGCGATTAATTTATCGCACAGCGTTACGGCTTCATCGGCGGTCTCAGCCCAAGCGTCGGCACCTATCTCATCGGCAAAAGCCTGACTGGTGGGGCCGCCGCCAATCATGACTTTATATTTTTCCCGTACATTTTTACCTTTAAGATATTCGATAATCTGCTTCTGCGCAGCCATTGTCGTGGTTAACAGGGCCCCGGCGGCTATCACGCCGGCGCCTACCTCTTCCGCCTTGGCCAGAAAGTTCTCGGCCGGCTGGTCAATGCCAATATCATATACTTTGTAGCCGGCAGCCGTCATCATGGCGCCAACGATATTTTTGCCGATATCATGAATATCACCGGCTACCTGACCAATAATGACCTTGCCCTTAGCCGCGCCGCCGGCAGCTCCGGACTCGGCAATGACCGGCTCCAGCATATCAAGGCCGGTTTTAAGCGCATCGGCCGCCATCATAACATCAGGCAAAAACGCTTCGCCCGCTTTCCACTTGGCCCCAAGCTCCTCTATGCCCTTAATAAGGCCTTGTTCAATAGCGGCAACCGGATCAATCTTCTCATCTATTACCTGCTGGGCATATTCGTTTACCAGGTCTTCATCACCATCAAGAACAGCCTGCTTAAGGTTTGCAAAAATATCAGCCATATTCATATACCTCCGTCATCCTTGGTTTTTTATTTTACGCGTATAATCCTTATGGAACCGGACTGACCCTATAATTCAGCCGTTCTCTTCGTTATGAAGGACTGCAAAGCCAGCTCAATGCTGCTGTCCAGTGCCGGGGCCTGATATTCAGCCAGCATCGCTTTCCATTTCCGCTCGGCCCGCTGGTTAGTATCCAGCCGCTCTTTCCCCCAGCCGTCATAGGACAAGCGGTCACTGAGTATTGCCCGCCTGAGCTCTTTGGCATGGTTTTGCCGGGTATGCTTTTGGGTTAGGAAATGCCCGCCCGGCCCAACCTTGGCAATGACATCAAAGGCAAACTTATCATCGGCAAATTCAATACCGCGCAGATACCGCAGAATCATGCCGGCAATCTCATCATCGACAATAAATTTCTCATACGACATCGCCATAAAGTATTGCAGGATGCCGGCAGTATGCAGGACAAAGTTAATCCCGGTCACACTGGCTGCCATCAGTGTCATCATCGATTCATAGCCAGCCTGGGCATCAACAATCTTGGCATCGCTCAAGCCGCCGCCGCCCCGGCTCGGGACCCGGTAAAACCTTGCCAGCTGCGCACTGGCCGAGGTAAACAAGGCCCCTTCCGGATTACCGATGGACAGTGATCCTGTCTGCATATCGGTAATGGCTGAGGTTGACCCGTATACCACCGGTGTACCCGGATTAATGCTCTGGGCCAGGGTAATGCCGGCCAGTACCTCGGCATTCTGCAGGGCCAACGCACCGGCCATTGTTGCCGGTCCGGTAGACCCGGCCATAACCAGGGAAGCAATAACCATAGCCTGACCGGCCCTTGCATAAGCCATCAGGGCACCCAGCATCCGGTCATCATATTTTAGGGGGGTAACCGAGTTGATAAGGCAGATCAAAGCCGGTTTTTCTTTAATAACCTCCCGGCCGCCAAACAGGATTGCTGCCATTTCGATATTATCCTGGGCTTTATCATAACCGGAGGCACTGCCCATAAAGCATTTATCCGAATGGATGATGGAACTGTATGCCATTTTCAGATGCCTGATGGAGTCAGGCACATCATTGGGTTCGGCAGCGTTGCCGCCGGTCATGTGCAGGTTTGGACTCATCTGCGCCAATTTAACAAAATTATCAAAGTCTGCCATGTTTGAGTTGCGGCGGCTGCCATCTGCTTCATGGATAAACGGGGCGCCATAACCAGGCATAAAGATAATGTTTTCCCCGCCGACTGTCAGGTTGTTTTGCGGGTTGCGCGCATGGAGTACAAACTCTGCCGGCGCTTTAGCCACCTGCTCCTCGACAAATTTGCGGCAAAAATATACCCGCTGTCCTTCTACTCTCTGCCCGTGCGACTTCAGTACTTCCAGCGCCGGGTCATAGGAGAATTCCACGCCGATCTCAGTCAAGATTTTCATCGTTTGCTCATGAACCTGATCAACCTGCGCAGGTGTTAATACATTAAATTTAGGAATCATTGCCAACACCTCTCTTTTTCATTGTATATCTTTTCCGGGGAGCAGGGCTTCCCGGTTAAAACAGCTTCAATAACGGATGATCCGACGTTCCCAGCTTGGTACCGGTAAGCTTGGTGGTATAGCCCATCATGGCATCAGTTGTGGCAATGCCCCGGTATACCCAGGGGGCATTCATGATCGGACCGTACAAGAGGAAATCGGCACCCTGGGTGACAGGATAGGTGAATACCGCTGTGCCTGCCGCCTCAAAATAAGGAGACCCTTTCGACCGCATCTTTTTCCACAGATATAAGGCATTAGACGGGGCGCAACCGCCCGGGTAACCTAATTCCTCTTTTACGTCGTAAATAGCTTTGGTTGTCCAGCTGTTGCTGGCTACATCCAATACTCCCGGATCTACCAGAAACTGTTCGATACCGGCCCGCTTGGCTGCCGCTATCAAGCCCTCGGTCTTGTCATCGCCCTTCAACAGTTTCAGGCGGCTGTTGGGTTTCAGGTGTTTTTTGCTAAATGCCAGCACGACTGCGGTTTTAATGCCATATTCCTTGATGATGCGCAGCTCTTCTTCTGTGTAATTCTCCTCAATTGAATTGTAGATCAGCCGGCTAGTAATAGCCGGGTCTTTTCCCAGCAATTGCAAGGCCCCGGTCCGGATCTCGGGACTGACGCTGTCCAACAGAAACGGGGAAGAGGTGTGGCGGAGAATAAACTCGGCGTGGCGGGCCAGCGCCTCCGGCGTATCTCCCAGAACATCCACAATCCGGGGATTACCCGTCTCGGCGCTCAGTTCAGCCTCCTGATCCAGCAGGGCTTTAGCCGCAGTCTCATTAAAAATGCCTTTGGTTGCGTCCTCGACAATCTTGTGGCCCCGGTAAAACATGCTGCCAATCAGTACAGTCGGAAACTCGCCCGGCTGACCGCCGATCTTTACGCCATTAATGTCATACACATGTTGTTCTGCAGTAAATCTGAACATGACTCACACTCCTATATTGGTTATGTTTTTACGCTTTAATATTTTCATTTTCCGGCTTAACCGTCCGGCCTGGCTCCTTACTGCCCCCAGCAGCCAGGTCTTCGGGCCTGGCGGTCTCGGTAACCTCCCACTCACGGCCCGCTTTCTTGATAAAGCCGATCAGGATAATCGCCATAATAAACATGGTCGGGAAGGACCCGGCAACAGCGGCAGCCTGCAACGGCTTCATGCCACCCAGGAAGATGAGAGTAAGTGACAGACCGCCTAAAACCAGGGCCCAGAATACCCGATTCCATTTGGCAGGTTCTTCACCGGTTTTTAATTTTTCAGTAGTTACCATAGCAAGTGTATATGCTATACTATTAATAACAGTTGCCGTGGAAATAAACAGCAGCACCAAAATAATCGGCAGGATAACGGTGGCAAAAGGCAGCGTCGCAAATATCTCCACAATCGCCCGCGGCACTCCCTGGGTTTTTATAATTTCGGCAAGGTTTAACACCCCCCGGGCCTGCAAATCCATGGTATAGTTGCCAAAAACCATAAAATAGGTATAGACACAGGTGATACCGGAGAAGGTGGCCCCTAAGGTAAACTCCCGCACTGTTCTGCCCCGTGAAATCCGTGCCAGATAGATGCCGGTACTTAAAGCAAAGGCGATAAACCAGGCAAAGTAAAATATTGTCCAGCCCTGGGGGAAACCTGATTTCTGAATAGGATCGGTATACAGGCTCATTCTAAAGTAGTTATTGAACATGACACCCAGGCTGTCAAAAAAGTTGTTGAACATAAACGCGGTTGGCCCTACGATCAGAACATACGCCAGCAGGGCAAAACCCAGCCAGTTTCTGAAATCACTTAGCTGTCTGATGCCTTTGTCCAGTCCCCCATACACGCTGATGCCGATAATGATCGTCCAAATAACAAGGATAGCGGCATCCAGGCCCAGCGTATGCGGGATACCGGTGATTTTGGTAATAACCTCGCTCAAAAGCGGCGTTCCCAGACCAACCGAAGTACTGATCCCGGCAATGATCCCCACCATATAAAAGATATCAATCGCTTTGCCTACATAGCCGTTGGCGTGACTGCCCAGCATCGCTTCACAGGCCGTACTGGGGCGAAACACCTCTTTACCCTGCACGAAAAACAGATAGCCGAATACCACGCCCACACCGACATAGAGGGCATAACTGCTCGGTCCCCAGTGAAACAGGGGATAGGCGGTGGCCAGGGCTGTAGCCTGCGGTGATAACGGCTCTAAACCAAAAGGCGGCGCCGTGAGATAAAAGTAAAATTCAATCGGACTCCAATACAGGATAGCAGCCGAGGTACCGGCCGAGAAAAGCATCCCCAGCCAGCTCAGAGTGCTAAACTCGGGTTTTTCGCCCCCAAATCTCTTATTGGCAAATTTACCAAATATAAAGTAGAGCACAACCCCCAGATTGGCCAGAACAAAGATTTCATAGGCCCAGCCCATCTGGCCGGTTAAAAAGTTGAATACGGTGTTTACGGCATTGGTTCCGGCCTCAGGATTCGTAATAATTGCCCCGCAGATCACAGCAACTAACAATAACGGCGGCCAAAACAACATTTGATCAATTTTTTTTTCTTCTGTACTCATTGCACGCCCCTCCTGACTACAATTTAAATGAGTCCGACTATACGGTTTGCCCTATTGTCTCCCTCCTTCATCAACGGTTGCACTACTAACTAACGCAAGTCTTATGCCATACTGCAACAACATGGCCGGAACGGGCCTGGAATAGTTTGATTTTTATGAATAATTCCCTTATTCCAAAAAAGCAGGCTGATCCAATAAAACTACTCAATTTGTCTGGCCGGTGAAGAATTATTTTTCACCTATACGTAATAAACAGCATGTTTACCTGGGATTTAAGCAAATGAAAAGAATCTTGTCACTGAAAAAATTCTTTTCGCTATGAGCTTAACACGGTATATAGTTGGAGGAGTGATCTTCATATGCTTGAACATAAACAAAAAAGCCAGGAGGAATTAAGCCGGGAAAACAGACTGCTGCACGAAATCATCGATGCAATATCAGAAGGTGTATATGCAGCCAATAAAGATGGAACGATCCTGATCTACAACCAGGCTTTTGAAAAAATTGAAGCTACAAAAAGGTCAAATATGCTGGGCAGAAGGGATGTTGACGTTTACTCGCTGCCCTTGGAAAACCTCCAGCGTATGGCCGTACTGCAAAGTAAAAAGCCCCTCCTGGAGCAGTATATGACTTATCATTTATATACCGGAAAAAAGGTTGATATTGTGTATAATTCCTATCCTTTTTTCGAAAATGGCGAGCTCACGGCGGTATATTCCATTAACCGGGATATCCCCTCTATTAATGAGCTTTTAACAAAGGTTGTAAACTGCTTCGATCAGAGCAAATCAAAAAACCGGCCCAATGGCACAAGTTTTACCCTTGATGACATTGTCGGCATCAGCCCCTTAATCAGGCAGGCGATTAAACAAGCCCGCCGGATAGCCACGACCGCTTCGACAGTAATGATTTATGGCGAAACCGGTACCGGTAAAGAACTCTTTGCCCAGGGAATCCATAATGCGAGCGTTTATAGTTCGCGCCCTTTCATCGCCGTCAACTGTGCCGCCATCCCCGAAACCCTGATGGAGAGCCTGCTGATGGGTACGGTAAAAGGGGCCTTCTCCGGCGCTATTGATGCTCCGGGGTTATGTGAGCAGGCTGAAAACGGCACCTTGTTCCTGGATGAAATCAACTCATTGAGTATTCAGTTACAGGCCAAGTTATTACGCTTATTGCAGGATAAAAAAGTGCGGCGGCTCGGCGATAAAGTTGAACGCAAAATCAACTGCCGTATTATCAGCGCAACCAACCAGAATTTATATGAAGCTGCCGGCAACGGCTCTTTCCGGGATGACCTTCTCTACCGTTTAACGCCTGTTGTATTACATATTCCCCCCCTTAGACAGAGGCCGGAAGATATCCCTGTCCTTGCCCAGGAGTTTATCGCCCGCTTTAATGAGCAGCTGCATTTGACGGTTAAACAGATCTCACCCGACCTGCTGGAGCTTTTATCACTGTATAAGTGGCCAGGTAATGTCCGCGAACTGGAGCATGTCGTTGAAAGCGCCATGAGCATTGTTGAACATACGGCAACAGAGGTAATCCTGGAGGATTTGCCCGCATTTTTAGTCAAACGCATGCTGAATAATTTAGCTGAAAAACAGCCTGCTAACCTCTCCTCCCCGGAAACAGCCGGCAAACCGCTTGTAGAATACCTGCGGCAGTGTGAAGCAGATTTAATCCACAACACCTTACAACTGACAAACGGCAATGTAAGCGACAGTGCCAGGCAACTGGGCATTTCCCGGCAAGACCTGCATTACCGCTTGCGCAAGCTGGGCATTAAATCGTCAACCTATAAACAAAGCTGACAAAGGCTAAGCAGTCGCCGGGTAAAAGCCAGCTTATTAAGCAGGGTAAACAAGTATTTATTTTTCAGCATCGCGCCTTCATCAGCTGAATTGGCATAATATTTGCTACTTTATTCAACATATGAGACTTTCAAGGAGGCTGAAAAATGACAAAAAATAATCACTTGCCCGGCATCGAAGATTCACCCTTAACGCCTTTTTTAAAAAAACTGGCCATTTATACCAGCGGCGGTCCCTTTTTAGACGGCTATATCCTGACAATTATCGGTATGGCCCTGCTCCAGCTGCAGCCGGAACTTCAGCTGGATTCCTTCTGGACAGGGATCATCGGCGCCGCTGCCCTTGTTGGCTTATTGGTGGGGGGAGCCGTCTTTGGCTATGTGACCGACCTGACCGGCCGCCAGTTCATGTACAAAATTGACCTTATTGGGATTATAATTTTTTCAATTTTACAAATGTTTGTTACTACAGCGGCAGAACTCGCCCTCCTCAGAGTTCTTATCGGGCTGGCAGTCGGTGCCGATTATCCGATTGCTACCGCTTTGCTGGCCGAATTCTCCCCCCGCCGGTACCGCGGCGCCATGATGGGATTGCTGGCCAGTGCCTGGTACGCCGGTGCCGTTGTCGCAGGTATTGCCGGCTATCTGCTGTTACAAACAGGTCCTGATGCCTGGCGGTGGATGCTGGGGAGCGCAGCCATACCTGCCCTTATTTTAGTGAGCGGGCGCTGGGGTACCCCCGAATCCCCCCGCTGGCTTGTCAGCAAGGGCCAGACCGCAGAGGCGCTGGCAGTGATTAAACAGGTATACGGATCTCATGCCAGTCTGCAGGACCTGGATGAAGGGGCAACGGAAAAAACCCGGTTCAGCAAACTGCTGGAACCGGATTATCTGCGTAAAACCCTGTTTGTGGGGTTATTCTGGACTTTCCAGGTAGCACCGTGTTTTGCCATCTATACCTTTGCCCCACAGATTTTGTCCGCGTTCCGCCTGGGCAGCGGTAATGACTGGATCATCGGCTATGCCGTTATCAATATATTTTTTCTTACCGGGACAATAGCGTCCATCTATCTTGTAAACTGTTTTGGCCGGCGCCCCCTCATCATCTGGAGCTTTAGCTTTATGACAGTGGCCATGCTCATCCTGGGTATAGCCCCCGGCGCCCCGGCCTGGCTGATTTTTTTCGGTTTCGCTGTCTATGCTTTTTTCTCCGGACCGCCCAGTGCTCTTGACTGGATCTATCCCAATGAGCTGTTTCCTACCAGTATCCGCGCCTCTGCCGTCGGCGTAGTGACTGCCCTTAGCCGGGTCGGCGCCGCCATTGGTACGTTTGCTCTACCTTATTCTTTACAAACACTCGGTATCAGCACCACCATGCTGCTTAGCACCCTGCTGACTTTTCTTGGTTTAGTGGTCTGTCTGGCCTGGGCGCCGGAAACAAGGGGCTTAACCCTAAAGGAGGCAAGCGCCCTGGTCTTGGACAAACAATGATGGCGGGGCTTATTATTAAATCCGGAATGGGGTGGCTCTAATGCAAACAGTTTTACTGGCCTGCCAGACGATGAAGGCTGAAACCGAGTTGGCCATGCAGCAGACAGGTATTAGTTATCCTGTATTTTATTTCGAATCCGGCCTGCATAACACGCCGGATGAGCTGCGCCGGCAGCTCCAGGAACAGATTAACGGGCTGAGTAACGCCGACATAATCCTTATGGCCTTTGGCTGCTGCGGCAACGGCCTGACCGGCCTGTGCACCGCCCGGGCTACTCTTGTCATTCCCCGCATTGACGATTGTATTACCTTACTGCTGGGATCAACAACAGCCCGAAAAAGCATCCCCAATGAAATCAGCACCTATTTCCTGACCAAAGGCTGGCTTGATCCTGATGGCAATATTATGTGGTCCTATAAAGACTGGGTTGGGCAGTATGGTGAACAAAAAGCCCTGCGGCTGGTAAAAAAGATGCTGCACCACTACACCCGGTTTCTCATTATTGACACCGGTTCCTATGATATTGACGAGATGGTAGGCAGCGTCCGGGAGTTCGCTGCCAGGCTGAATATGCAGTACGGGCTTGTGCCCGGTTCGCTGCGGCTATTACACAAACTGCTGACAGGTCCCTGGGATGAAGAATTCATCGTCCTCAACCCCGGCCAGGAAACCCGGTTAAAGGATTTCTATCCGGGATTATAAGAAAGACGCCGGCGGAAGCCTTAGTCGTTCTTACTTATGATCCCGGGTAAAAAACAGGCAGCATGCTTATTGATTAGCATGCTGCCTGTCAGCCATTTTCACAAATTGTGAAACCCGGACTTTACCGTAAAATAGTCATTACCTCTTCAACCGGTTTGCGCGGTGTTGCCGTAATCTTATCATTGACCGGAACTCCCAGTGGTGTCATGGCGGCCAGATGGTATCCGTCTTTCGTAAAACCGATATACCTGGATATCTCTTCTGCTGCATAGGTTGGCCCGGTCATCCAGCAGGTACCGTAACCGTTGCTGGCAGCAGCGAGCAGCAGATTTTCCATAGCGGCAGCAATATTCTGGATCCCCGGATTAGCCCTGGCGTATTGTTTAGTCTCACTTTCAGGCATTATACCGTCAGCCAGCAGCAGATCCGCGATTGTCTCATAAGGACCGGCATAAACCAGAATCAACACCGGTGCCCCTTTAAAAACGGTATGATAACCGACCGTACCCCGAAAACCCTTGATTTTAGCCTCATCCTTTAAATAGGTGCTAAGTTCGGCATTTTTGGCTTCCACCAGCCGGGCAATCTCGGCAATTTTACTTTTATCTGTTACAACAACAAAGTGCCAGTTCTGCTGATTTTTGCCGGAAGGAGCATGGATTGCGGCCTTAATCAGTTCTTTAATGGTTGCCTCAGGTATTTGCTCATCGGTAAATTTCCTCACACTGTGGCGTTGATAAATAAAGTCAAAGTTCATTGTCTTTGCCTCCTATACTATTTTTTCACCATGATAACGCTCACCGCCGGCCTCCGGCATGATCTTGTAACGCTCAGACCACAACGTTTTATATTTGATTGCCTGCGCATGAATACTGTCCCACTCTGCCGTCACGGATTTAACAATTTTCGCCGGTATCCCTACTACCAGGGAGTGCGGGGGGATCACCTGGTTCTCCTTGACCACAGCGCCGGCCGCAATAATACTGCCCTTGCCGATGACGGCACCGTTAAGCACAACCGCCCCCATGCCGATTAAACAATGCTCTTCAATTGTGCAGCCATGAATAATGGCATTGTGACCGACGGTAACATAATCGCCAATCAGGGTCGGATGCGCATCAGCAACATGGACGACACTATTGTCCTGTATATTAGAGTATTTCCCAATTTCAATCCGGTTTACATCGCCTCTGACTACAACATTAAACCACAGGCTGCTAAATTCCTTCATTGTTACGGCACCAATCACCCTGGCGCCATCGGCGATAAAAGTTTTTTCATCTAGACTTGGTACAATTCCTTCAAATTCTTTAATCATTGCTGCATCTCCTTTGTCATGTGTCCCAGGGACGATTATTGTAAAGAAATTTATAACATCAATTCTATGTTTAACCAATAATTCCTGTAATATAACAGCAATTCTTTATCCGGCTTAGCCGGTAATACGGGGCAGCCACTAGTAGCTTGTCAGCCCTAATCCCAGTGGATACTGACATTAATACCATAGTCCAATCAATTTCCAATAGATAATCCCCAGCGTTAAATATAATGCTGCATGCATAACAGTAATCAGCGTCCCGGTCGCCCACCATGTCCGCTTGTCATTAAAGCCCTTTTCCATCAGCAACGGCCCTAAGGCATTGCCATAATGAGTCAGAGTGCAAGAGATAATCATTAAGTAAGCAAGCAGGAAAAACGCGGGATAGCGAGGTGCATCGGTAGCCGCGACAAATGAAAAGATCAAGGGTGAAAAAGCTACCACATACCCGGTATAGGAAACGAAAAAATAATGCGGCAATATAGCCAAAACTGCCACAAGTGCGAGAACGGTATATTCACCGGTCCCGGCAGCTGGCAGCAACAATTTGATAAGACCGGCAAACCAGTCAAAAAATCCGAGCTTAGTCAAAGCGGCTGAAAATCCCAAAATGGCACCAAACCAGATAAGAAAAGACCACATTTCTTTACATTCGGCCAGATCATTCCATTCAATTACACCCAGAATCAACATTAGAGAAACACCAATAAAAGCCACCAGAGTATTATCAATCCCGGAAACCGTACTGGTTGACCACAGGATGAGAATGGTAAAAAATACACCGGCAGCAATAAGTTCCCGTATATTCACATTGCCCATACGGCCAAGCTCCTGACTGGCCCTGACTCTAACAGCAGTTATCGAAGCAGTATCAGGCGGGCAGATTTTATGCACAAGCCAGGGGGTAATCAGAAAACCTAACAGCCCCGGCAAAGCCGCCAGTGTCCATAATGGCCAGCTGACCTGAATCCCCAGTACATCCTGGGCCAGTTTGACGTTGATTAGATTAGGCCCCATTCCGGTCATAAACAGACTGCCGGTAAGCATACTGATCATATACGCCAGCAGCGTAAAATAGGCACCGGTCTTTTGCCTGCTTGCCTGATTACACGAACTGCCGGCATCAATAACCCCTTCGGCCAGCGGATACACCAAACCACCGGTACGGGCCGGCGAAGCCGGGGTACTTGCAGCCAGCAGCAGGTCAACGAAACTCAAAATATACCCGACCCGCAGTGACGTTTTTCCAAACCGGCTGATAAGCAGCAGTCCCAGACGCTGCGTAAGTCCGGATTTCTTCAGCCCCAGGCCTATCATCATAGCTACCAGGGTCAACCACAGCATCCCGTCAGTATAGCCTGCTAATATCGCCTGAATGGGCAGGACAAATATACCCGCCAGCGTGACAGCCAGGATCAGCAGTGTCGGCTCAGGATACGGCTGCAGGATTAATCCCAGTATCAAGGCAGCAAACACACCAAACAAATGCCAGGCAGTACCGCTGAGGCCGGCAGGCACAGGAACAATAAAAAAACATACAGCAACAGTGAATAGTAGTGCAATTTTGGCATATTTCATAGTCGTAATCCGCTCCTGTCTGACAGCTAATTATAGTCTTTCTCTGTTGCTTGGCTAAATCCTTTCCCATTCGTTACATTGTTGCAATCAGGACTACCATATACAGAGTAGAACCGAGCTTTGCCGGCTTGGCTTGAGCCAAGTTCTTCAGGCCGGCAGAAGCGGCCTGTGCCCTTTAGGTACAGGCGTTCTTATTTATGATCAGAAACCGCTATACTTGCTGCTCATGCTAAAAAGGATGCCCTTAAAAGGCATCCTTCTCCGTTCCCACTTTTCGGCTGCTGCTAACTATTGGCCGATCTATTTTTTAACACTGGCTTTCCATAAGCCATGGAGATTGCAGTAAGCATAAATATCAACCTCGGCCGCTTCGCCAATACAGAACACGGCTTCCGGGGCCTGACCTGCTCCCAGTTTTACCCGTTGGGTTCTGTCACCGACAACCACAGTCACCCACTCGATGAAGTGCTCTGCGGCCATGGGATGCGGCACACTCCCGACCTTGACTGTAAGTTTGCCTTCACTAAAGTCAGCCACAGGCAGATGTTTTTCGGTTGAAGCTTCTACAGTATTGGGTTCCAGTAATTCCATTGCTTTGCCACAGCAAGCCACTTCCGCGTCAGCAATTGAACAGGTACTTGCATAAGAATGCCCGGTACATACCAATTGCTTTTTACCCATTTCCACCACTTCCAACGTATAGCCGCAAGACGGACATTTGTAAATCCCTAAATTTTTCCCCATTATCATTCAACCCCTCTCTCCATTATCCGCTTTCATAGGCCGGTGTCGCTTGCATCGTTCCGCCTGGGACATTGCCGCCAGTTTTAGTACTGCCACCACATCCAGGGCCCGGATTTCCAGCAGAGCCGAATTCTTTTTAAACTTGCCCCGGATGCCGCACTCTCAGTGGCTGTACCTGATTTCACCTCCTTATATCTATGCCGCAAGACCACAAATCTTTCTCTTAATAGTATTTTAAAATTTATTAGAATATTGGGAAATTATATATCTTTTACCATTATTTTAAATAGTTCCTGACAAACTGTCAATCTTTATTAGCTATTTATATTAACTAAGGTCGCAAATAAAAAATCACCATTTATTATCTTAAATGGTGATTTTGTAGAATACATTGGGCTTTATTATTCTTTGGTCTTAATACTAAGCAGCTTGCATGATTTATAATACAAGGCCACCGTCCAGCCAACTCCCACCACTACTAACAACATAAGCTCCTGTCCGCTCATACGAATGCACCTCCGTTTATTTGAAGGCGGACATCCGGTTAGAAGGAGCTTCCCGGGGCATAATCTCACTCGCTAGAATTATCGAACCTTTCTTTGCTCGAAAAGCTCTGTCCTCCTAGTCACTCCAGGAAGTTATTCTGGTTGGTTGGCCGTATATCAACATTGTACCGCAAATGGTGCCGGACAGCAATAACAAGCTGAGAAAATATTTTGCAAATTTATTCTCATCATATTTGCCTGGAGTTCGGCAGCGTAAAGCCCCGCCCCATAACTTCAGCCGCATCCTGAACAATCATAAACGCCTGCGGATCGGACTCGTGGACAAGCTGTTTAATTTTGGCAATCTGGGTAAGACTGACGACGACAAACAGCACTTGTTTGCTTTGATGGGTAAAAGCCCCTTCCCCGTTGAGGATAGTAACACCCCGCCCTACCTCTTGCAAGATGGCCGTAACAATACTGTCAGTATTGTAGGAAACGATAAAGACTGTTTTCCTGCGGTTAAAACCCTCTACCACCTTATCGGTCAGGTTAGCGCTGACAAACATGGAAAATAGCGTCAGCATGGCCAGCTTGAGACCAAATAACATGGCGGCAACCACCATAATGACACAGTTAACAGCAAAACCAACCACCCCAAAATTAAGCGAGTAGTATTTCTTGACAATGGCAGCAACGATATCCAGGCCGCCGGCACTGCCATTGACCCGGAAGATAAGGCCGCTGCCTATCCCGGAAATAACCCCGCCGGTTATCGCTGAGATGATAGGATCATCAATCAGGTTATATTGCGAAACAAACTGAGTAGCATCGACCGCGAAGGAAAAAAGAATTGTGCCAAAAATTGTCCCCACCGTATAGTCCTTGCCCAGCAGCCGGTAGGCAGCATAAAGTAAAGGAATATTCATCACAAAAACCTGTACACCGATCGGCAGGCCAAACAAAAAATAAAAAATAATAGCCAGGCCGGAAACACCGCCGCTAAGCAGATGATGGGGAACCAAAAACGCATTAATAGAAAAACTGCAGATCACACAGCCAATAGCTACCCACAGGTATTGATTAATCTTATTTCGCATACATTCCTCCAACTAATACAACATTCATCTTACCTCTAATAGGATTCTACCATACTGTAAAAAAACCGGGAATACTCTAATTGTAAGCTTGTCACCCCTATTAGTCTTTGTACAGGCACTTTTTCCTATTACAAATTCACAACAGAAAACTCAGCACGCAAAGCACTGAGTTTTCCCTGATATTTTTTGCCTGGCAGATAGCAGTGAAATGCTGATTACAGCTTCGCCGCCATATTCTCCAAACTACCGGCCGCGGCATTCAGCTCCTGAATAGAAGCCGTTATCTCCTGGATAGCTGCGGCCTGTTCCTCGACGACAGCATTTGCTTTATGAATTCCCTGGCCGATCATTCCCACCTGGGATTGAACCCGCTGCAAAATGGCATTAATCTGGCTTATGCTGTCATTACTGGAGCTCGATAGTTTTCTGATTTCTTCGGCAACCACGCTGAATCCTCGACCCAGCTCACCGGCACGGGCTGCCTCAATTGCAGCATTCAGACCTAAAAGATTAGTTTGCCCGGCGACATTTTTAATAAAAGCCACAACCTCGTCCGTATTCTTCGTATCATTTTTAGCTTCATCCGTATACTGCAACAGTTCCTTATTAGAAGTAACCAAATCCTGTATGCAGGCAGCTACATGGCTGATTCCGTCGGTAATCTGCCGGAGTGAGGAGGAGAGGCTGTTGGCCAGATTATAGACCTCCCGCTGCCGGTTAAGGCTTTTAGCAATACCAATTGTGCCAATTACATTGCCCTGATTGTCCTTCACCGGCACATCAATTGAGCGCACATCAATACCTACTACTTCCTTAGGTATTACCATAGACATTGTCGCTGCCTGCGCGATAGCCTTACTGGAAGCCGAGCCGGCGGGGAGAGGATCGCCGTCTTGGACATTGACCCTGATATTGGAGTTATGCAGGATTGTCAGGTATTTTTGTTTATCTGTCACCGACAGTGTAACATCGTCTTCAAATAATTGTTTGAGATATGGTGCCAGCAGGTTAAAGGCCTCTAACACCGCCTGTATATCTGTTTTGTCATGGTGTTGCATGAAAAACCCTCCTCTTCGTCACTCCAATATACAACCTAGACGGTTAAGTAAACACTGCAATATGTATATTATAGCTTATCTCTGCCAGCTAATCGACTTTTTTCCATAATTAAACTATATTTGTGACGCAGCTCACAGCAGCGAGTTTTTGCCTGCGTTATACTGGATATAACACAAGACGGGGGAGGTTATTTCCATGGAAATGGGGGGGACTAGCGACTGTCTTTAGTAATTTTAAAGGCAAATACATAAGCTCGGTCAAAATAAGCGGGAATGCCGCCGCTTTCTTAACCGAGCTTACACAGATTACTACTGCGATTAAAGACCGTATTGCCAGAGAGGAAAGTAATCTTTATCCACTAATCCCGGATTGAATACCAGGGTAGCTGCCCGCCATACCAAGTGCGGGTACCCGGCAATACCTGCTTTTATTGTCAGTCTAAAATGGCCCGTAGTCTATCATTACAGCCAAAATCAAGAAAGCTGTGGCTGTCAGGGAAGTGATGACCGCATAGGGCAGGACGAATTGCAGCCATTTAGGAAACGGTACTTGAGCGTAGGTTAAATAAGCAATGACCACGGCCACAGTTGGATAACAGATATTAGTAAGCCCGTCGCCGAACTGAAATGCCAGTACGGCGATTTGTTTGTTTAAATGGATTATATCGGCCAACGGCAGCATAATCGGCATAGTCAGCATAGCCAGACCGCTGCCTGACGGTATAAACAAATTCAGAATGGACTGGACAATAAACATGGCAACCCCTGACAATACCGGGCTAAGTGCTGTTAATGGCAATGAGAGATAGTAGATGATCGTATCGGTAATGGAAGCGCTATCCATAACAACACCGATAGCTCGCGCCAGACCAACAGCCATCGCCCCCGGGAAGATGGCTTTACCGCCTTCAATTAAGATATCGGCAATCTGATTGGCACTGTACCCGGCAATGATGCCGGCAATAATACTGCCAATAATATACATGGCGGACATTTGGGTAATCCCCCACTTCAATTGCAGCGTGCCATAGATAATAATTGCCAACGTAGCCACAAATACCAGCAAAATCACCTGATTACGGCCTGTTAGTGTCATATTGTCCAGATTGATCCGGGTTCCACCCTGGAATTTATCTGGCAAGCCATACACGATGCTGGCGGTGGGATCAGCTTTCACCCGACGTGCATACCGCAGGATGAACGCATTGCCCAGCAATAAAAAAACAGCAAAGATCAGCAAGCGAAATTCAATACCGGAAAACATCGGCAGCCCGGCCAGATTATGGCCGATACCGACAGTCCAGGGATTTGTCGGGCCACTGGTCCAGCCTAAATTGATGCCAAGCACAGCAATCGCAATGCCTACAATTACATCATAGCCGAGGGCCAGGGCAATGCCCACACACAACGGGGCAAAAGGAATTGCGGCTTCCATCATCCCCGGGAAAGCCCCCAGGCAGGCAAAGAATGTGGTAATCAGCACCAGCACCCACGAGCTCCGGTCCTGACCGAAACGTTGGGCAAACCAGCCGATCGCCCCGCCGATAGCACCGGTGGCCTCAAATAAACTAATCGCACCGCCAATAAGAAAAATCATAAAAATTAAGGCGCCGGCGCCTTGCAGCCCGGCCGGGACAGCGGTAAAGAAATCAAATACTGCCACCGGTTTCTGCTGTACAAAGTGAAAACTATTCGGATCAATCAGCTTACGGCCATCGACGATCATTGTTTCATATTTACCGGCAGGGATAATATAAGATAACAAACCAACCAAAATGATAATACCAAAAAGCAATACAATCCCATTCGGAAACCTTTCCAGCCATGATTTTTTTTGCGTATTGTCTTCCATTCTTAGTCCTCCCTGAATTTATACATTTGAAGTTAATAATGCATATTTCGTGCCAATTAGTCCCAGTGAGGTAGAATACGCTTTGCAGCGGCATGAGCTGCATTAAAATATTTCAACCGCAATATTTATATGCGCACTTTATTTTTGCTCTAACTGATCAAAAGAAAAAGATTGCCATGCTACCGCTAAGCGATAACGTGGCAATCTTTTTTTACATTCTGCTGTGCTTGCTAATTCAGCCCCAGCTCTTTGCGTTTCTTCTCAATATGGTCCACATAGATTTGCACCGTTTTGTCGGCGCTGGTTTCGACCGTAAGTTTGCCCAGTCCCAGGGTTTCGGTGGTTTCAGTCAGCGTCTTCACCACCAGATCGCTGCCCGTAACCGACGGTACCGGGGCAACATGCACCAGCCAGCCTAAGGCAATAGCGGTGCAGGCATCGGCAACGGCCTTCTGCTCCAGATATTCGGGGGCACCAATAACAAGCGGCAATTTATTGGTATCCACACCTAATGCATCAGCAATTTCCTTGGCAGTTTGTGTCATTTTACCGATATCGACACAAGCGCCATACGAAAGTACCGGCGGAATGCCGAGGGCTTTACACACCTCTTTCAGGC
>JAEWGR010000151.1 GCA_023388195.1 Bacillota bacterium | reverse complement strand
AAACTAAAGTGAGGCTGGTACGGTCAGACGTGCCTAAGCAGGAACACAACCAAAGCCGGGAGGTCATCCCGGCTTTGGGCTGTTTTATAGGGCGGAGGCCGGCTGTACCGATAATAAGGTGATTTGCCGGCAAGGCCGGCGCCTGGGGTCAGGGGCGGGCCGGGTTAGCGATAATCTGGCAGGAGCCGTTTACAGGGTTAGCAGTTGATCATCTTTGATATCGGCGGGGCTCCAG
The DNA here is from genome assembly GCA_023388195.1 of Bacillota bacterium. Taxonomy (GTDB): domain Bacteria; phylum Bacillota; class Negativicutes; order Sporomusales; family Sporomusaceae; genus Sporomusa. Next base: position 6,055 of record JAEWGR010000151.1, on the reverse strand, counting down.
GCGATAACGGCAAAATGCCCCCGGGCATGCTGATCAACTTTGTTGATCCACTCAATCTCATTGCTGGCCTTGGCCGCCAGCAGTTGGTTGGTTGTTTGGGTGTGATACAGGGAGGCGTTAATGACCCACCATTTGGTGGCAATGCCTGCCCGTTTCAAATCTTCTTCCAGACGCAGTGCTTCATAGACCGGTGTGGCTTCGGCCAGAGTGATGATGATAACCTCGGTTTCAGTGGCATTGCGCAGCCGGGGCAGCAGCTTTTTGACCTCAGGGGGGATATCGCCATGCGAACGTTCTATTTCCTTGTGATAGCTCTGGGTGGAATCGAGCAGTAACAGGGTATGGCCGGTGGGAGCGGTATCGATGACAACCACCTGGTCTTCCGCCTTTTCTACAATCTGGGCGAATGCCCGGAATACGGCAATCTCCTGCGTGCAGGGAGAGCGTAAATCTTCTTCGACATAGGCGACATCGGCAGCCGACATGGTTGCGCGGGCTTTGGCCAGGACTTCGTCCCGGTATTTTTGTAGTTCGACCTGTTCGTCAATGCGGCTTGTTGTGATGTTGGCGGCTTCGCTGATGACAAACTGCAGATGGGCGGCCGGATCGGTTGTGGTCAGGTGCACCTTTTGGCCTCTGGCGGCTAATCCCATGGCAATGGCCGCTGCAATAGTGGTTTTGCCGACACCGCCCTTGCCCATAGTGAAGATGACCTTTTTGTTGGCGCTGTACAGATCTTTGATCACATCGGTAAGCTGGGGAATGTTCCGGGCCCGGAGTTTTTCGTTCCGGACAACATAATGATCCTGTGAGAGCAAAGCCCTGACATTGTCGATGCCGGTAATATTGTAAGCCCGCAGCGGGATCTGGTAGGCGGTCAGGCTTGCTAATGCCGGTGGCATGGCGGTCAGCGCCTGTTGTTGTTTATGGTACAGGCTGGCGGAAATACTGTCGTTATAGGTAGTCAGCACGCCGTTGATGACCAGGGCCTGGTTGGCCACGCCGAGGTCGGCCAGCTCCTGGGCGGCCCGCGCCGCTTCTTTGAGTGGTGCCGCTTCGGGGCGGGATACCAGCAGGAGGGTAGTTTGGCTGGCGTCGGCCAGTGTTGCCACTGCCTGCTTATACACCGCTTTTTTACTGTCTAAACCAGCCAGCTGGCCGAGGCAGGAAGCGCCGTGGCTGCTTTCGCTGATGAAATTGCTCCAGGCCGAGGGCAGTTGCAGCATGCGCAGGGTGTGACCGGTTGGTGCGGTATCAAACAGGATGTGGTCGTATTGTTGCTGCAGGGCTTCATCGGTAATGAACCGGGAGAATTCGTTAAAGGCGGCAATCTCCACCGTACAGGAGCCTGAAAGCTGCTCCGCCATATGCTGCAATACGGCCTCAGGCAGTTTGCCCTGATAGGGGGCGAGGACGCTTTCCCGGTATTCGGCTGCCGCCTGGAGGGGGTCTAAGTTGGCTACCACCAGGCCGGGTACTGCCGGGATGGCCACGCCCTGGCCGGTTAGGGCAATGCCGAATACGTCCTGCAGGTTGGAGGCGGGGTCGGTGCTGATGAGCAGCACCTTTTTGCCGCTGTCGGCCAGGGTGACGGCAGTGGCGCAAGCCGTTGAAGTCTTGCCGACCCCGCCTTTACCTGTATAGAAAAGATATTTGGTCAGCGTGATCTTTTGGGGATTTAACTGTTCCATAGCACGTTACCTCCGTGTTTTAAGGGCCTGCCCGCAGTGAGAGTGCGCGCCGGGGCAATAATTAGCAGCACTTGCCGCCGGCGCAGCCGCAGCCGCCTTCGGTTTTCGGTTTGTCTTCCGTCAGCGCGGCCGCTTCTCCCAGTAGGTTGGCTGGTATTTGAAGCATGCTAATAAACTCGTCATTGGCCGGGTAGCGGCCGGTGATTACAATCTCGCCATCGACGACGGTAGCGGGCAGCTGATCGACGCCTTGGGCCGTAATAAGCCTGTTGATGGCCGCGTTATGGATAAACTCCATTGGTGCGTCGGTGAGGTTGAAACGGCCGATTTCAATGCCGTTTTTCTTTAATGTGTTGAGCACGGCGGAAATCCGGAGGAGTTCGGGATCAACGCCGACACCGCATAAACCGGTGGGGCAGCACATAGCCGGTTCGAAAATTTGTATTTTTCTCATAAACACATCGCTCCATTTCCTTGTTTTATTGACCGTGGACAGATAAGAGAAATTTTGGTTTCCGTACGGACACGTTAGCACCAGTGGCCGTCGGGAATGGCTTCAAGCAGGAGGGCCAGACTTTCTATGACCTGGCTGCGTTTGCTGGCCGGCAGAGCCTGAAAGAGGGTTTGATAGAACTGGGTCATGCTGGCTTCGACTTGCTCAAAGAGCTCGCGACCCGCAGCTGTCAGCATAATGGTGACGGCCCGCCGGTTGTCCGGGTCGGTCGTGCGACTGACCAGGCCGCCGGTTACAAGCACCTCAATGTTGCGGCTCATGGTGCTTTTATCTACCCCCAGGCGTTCGGACAGGGCATTGAGGGAGGCCGCACCGGCCCAGCCAATTTCCGTCAGAAGGTGGCATTGGGTCAGCGTGATGCCGCAGCAGCTTGCTTCGCTTTTGGTCATGAGCTCCATCTTGCGCGCCAAGAGCCGCATGTCGTGGCGCAAGGTTTTAATTTGCGATTGGTCAGTCATAATGAGGTTCATCTCCTTATTTGAATTGTATACTACAATGGTTGTACTATGCAACATATTTTTTCACATCGGCCAGGCGTATGTTTATAAATTTATCATTACCGGATAAGCTAGTAAGATAAGGCAAACTGGCAGTAAACAGGAGTGAAAAATTATGAAATCAAGCAGCAGAAATAAAGTAATCTTGCTTTTGGCTGAAATAATTGCCGGAGTAATACTTGTTTTAGGGATTTGGTATTATGCTCCTCAATATCTTTCCGGGCCGTTTAAAAAGCCCGAACAGATTGATCCGCTGCCTGTAAAACCGCCGTATGAATATTATATCATTCAGGATGAGGCGACAGGCGATACCTTGATGTATGTGTCAGTTGTAGCTGTGAATGTTGGCGATGAGCTGCTTATAGAGAATGGTAAATGGTACATGGTGGTGCGGGTAGAAAAGAACATTGCTTATGCCCGCCAGTTTGAAAAAAAATGACACGCGAAGTTTCCGGTATGAAACTCGAATCCAAGTCCATACTAGTAATGATAATACTAGTTGGAGGGAAATTATGTTACATAATGATAACCCTGTTGTAGCACCTCCTGGCACCAATCCGGAAAACCCGCAGGAACCGGTGATGCCGGCAGAAGTACCTAAGAAACATCGTTCTGTGTCAGCCAAAAAAGGGGCGGCAGCCGCCAATATTCAGGAATTGGGCAGTGCTGAGATTCCTGTCGCCAAATCCAATGTCCATGTAATGACGATTATTGGCCAGATTGAAGGCCATATGGTGCTGCCGCCTAATTCAAAAACGACCAAGTACGAACATATTATGCCGCAATTGGTAGCAATAGAGCAAAGCCCGGAGATTGAGGGACTGATGCTGTTGTTGAACACGGTTGGCGGTGATGTCGAAGCCGGCCTGGCTATTGCCGAAATGATTGCCAGTATGTCTAAACCATCTGTTTCTATTGTTTTGGGAGGCGGTCATAGTATTGGTGTTCCTGTGGCCGTATCGGCTACCCATTCGTTTATTGTCGAAAGTGCCACAATGACAATTCACCCGATTCGCCTGACCGGCCTGGTAATCGGCGCTCAGAGCTCTTTTGATTATCTGGAAAAGATGCAGGAACGGGTTAATAACTTTGTTACCTCACACTCGAACATATCAGAGAAGAAATGGAAGGAACTGTTGTTTAAAACCGGTGAATTATCGCGTGACATCGGCACCTCTGTTGTCGGGCGGGACGCAGTGCGGTATGGCCTGATTGACGAAATTGGCGGTGTGGCCTCGGCGATGAATAAACTGCAGGAGATCATCCGCGCCCAGGGTGAGTCTAAGGGGTTGAAGCAGTAATGGTGCTGTGGACTGTAATGCCTGATGAAGTTATCTTTGCCCAGGACTATAGTCCTGTTTTTGAAGATGTTGAAATTGCAGGCACAAGAATGCTGGTTGAGAAGACCGCTGGTGATGAATACCGGGTAGTACGCCTATTATCAACAGATCCGCAGGATTATTTAAGAAACGATATTCAGCCGGGCACGGTTTTTCGCAATGAATATTTTCACTAGACAACGAAAAGCGCTCTCCTTAGCGGGAGCGCTTTTCGTTCGTCCCATCGGATTTGTAAAAATAAGTAAGCTATTTCTAAGGGCTGAGAAAAAGTTTTGTTTTCTGCCGGTATCCTGCAGGACAGGGCCTAAGCCAAGTTTTTCTAACAAAATAAAGGATTTTTTCTCCATTATGTAGAATGCAATGCTGTTAGAGGTGGTATGTTTTGCCTAAATGGTTAGCCCATTTAACTCCTGAATTAAGACATGAATTATTTGGTATTACAATGGTGACCGGGGGAGTATTGGCGTTAGTCAGCCTGCTTGGTCTGAATGTTGGCCCCTTGGGTCTGTTTGTTGCCAAAATCCTCAGGTATACGTTTGGCCTTGGTGCTGTGGCTGTGCCGCTGGTATTGCTGATTATCGGCCTGAAGTATATCATGGTGAAAAATTCTATTACCTATTCTGTGAAATTTTGGGGTCTATTGCTTTTGTATTTTATGGCTTTAGCCATTTATCATCATATCAAAATTCCCGTTGGTCAGGAGATATTGCCTGAAAGTCTGGTATCAGGCGGCGGTTTTGCCGGGGGCATGGTGCTTTTTTCATTACGCAAGTTATTAGGTGTCCATGGTTCCATCATTGTTTTATCGGCATTATTGCTTTGCGCCTTATTAATGGCAACAAAGTGGTCGCTGGCGGAGACATTGGTAAGTGCGAAAGAGAAGGCCGTGGAAAGCCTGGTTTCGGCCAGGGAGGCGATTGCTGCCTCCACGGAAACCATATTCCAGAACGAAGAGGAAGAGCCGGCCAGGCGCCAACCGGCGTTTTATGATCAGCAGCGTGACGGCAAGGCAGAGTATTCGGCTGCTCCGGTCAGGGAAAGCAGCGCGAATTTGGCTGCGGCCGAGTATCCAGCCCCGGCTGAATTGCCCGGTGCACCGTCACTGGCTATGGGAAAACCGGCGGCAGCCGGTATTAATCCTGCCTATGGATTGCCGCCGGTATCGCTGTTGAAGAAACCTAACCGGCCGCGGTTGACCCGGGTCCCCAAAGAGGTTGCCGACAATGCCCGCATCCTGGAACAAACGCTGGACAGTTTTGGCGTCAGCGCTAAAGTCATAAATACCTGTCAGGGGCCGACGGTTACCCGTTACGAACTAGAACCGGCCCCGGGCGTAAAGGTAAGTAAAATAGTCAATCTGGCCGATGATTTATCGCTTAAGCTTGCCTCGTCAGGGGTTCGTATCGAGGCGCCAATCCCGGGCAAAGCTGCTATTGGTATTGAAGTGCCGAATAAGGAATTATCAGGTGTTGCCTTACGGGAAGTGTTGGAGGCTGATGAATTTCAGCGGTCTTCATCGGGGCTGACTGTTGCTTTAGGCAAGGATATTGCCGGCCAGCCGATTGTTACCGATTTGGCTAAAATGCCTCACTTACTGGTAGCCGGAGCAACCGGTTCGGGTAAGAGCGTTTGTATTAACACGCTGATAACCAGCGTATTGTTTAAAGCCCGGCCGGACGAAGTGAAGCTTGTACTCATTGACCCGAAGATGGTCGAACTGTCAAATTATAACGGTATACCGCATTTATTAACCCCGGTTGTGACAGATGCCAAGAAAGCGGCGGCGGCTTTAAACTGGGCTGTCCAGGAGATGGAGCGCCGGTATGAGGTTTTTGCAACCGCCGGTGTTCGCGACATCTCCCGTTATAATGAATTGCATCCGGAAGTCAGGCTGCCGCTTATTCTGATTATAATCGATGAGCTGGCTGATTTAATGATGGTGGCGCCTGTTGATGTCGAGGATGCCATCTGCCGTCTGGCCCAGAAAGCAAGGGCCGCCGGCTTGCATTTGGT
>JAEWGR010000089.1 GCA_023388195.1 Bacillota bacterium | reverse complement strand
TATTATAATATTCTCTGCGCACAAAGGCAAAACACTTATCCAGCAGCATACCAAGCCGCTTATTTATTTCAGTTATATCTTTTTGTTGTTTGTCTAACAGATCATATTCCCGACTTAATTCCCGGATTTCATTACATAAATCATCATATTCCTGCCTTTTATTCACGGTTAATCTTTTCCTTTTAAGCATCCCTAATAGCTCCTCTAGTCATAGTATCCAAGGCTCTCTCTTGGCAAGAGCCCTGCCGGCCTTTAGCAGAAGATCTTTTAAGTCCTGATCTGACTTTAATTGCAATCAGTTCTGTGCTTATGGTCAAGTTATACGGCAAAACAGGCTTTGCTTTTTAGCAAACCGTTGCCAATAACTTGAAAGGCATTTCTTAAACACCATATATCCAATAAATTGTTATCTGTGTAACCGGCCGTTTTGGTCGGTTTTAGTTTGCTCAAGCCGTCCTGTTGTTACGTCCTATGTTTTATATTCTAATTCTATAGCAATAACCAGTCAATACTATGATACTATTTTCCCGTTAGCGATATATGCTATTATTACTTATAGAATTACTTTTAAGGTGGTTAAAAATGGATATCAGAAAACGCATTATTGAGCTTCGTGAGCTAAAAGGGTATAGTACAAATAAACTTGCAGCTGTAGCAGGTCTGTCACAAGGTTTTGTAAGGCAGATAGAGTTAGGTGAAAAACAGCCTACTGTTGATTCTATGAGTAAAATATGTGCCGGCTTAGGAATAAGTTTGAGTGATTTCTTTTCTGATGATGAAACGGAAATACCAATAGATATCAAGCAATTAGTAACGATTGCTAAAACTCTGACTCCCGGCCAGAGAGAGGCCTTGCAATTATTCCTGGAGCGAATGAAAAATGATGTTGAATAAATAGATATATTCCGGCCGGAGAATAAGTGGATAATCCCTAACAAAATGATTCAGATGCATAACCGGCTTCATAGAGTCGGTTTTTTAAATTATCAGCAATAAACACGAAAGGTACACCACCTGGGTGTACCTTTCGTGTTCTCTAGTTTTATTTTCAGACGATTTTTCCGGTTTCGATCAACCCAAAGATTGTGCCGGCAACAGCGGCATCATCCAGCGGCCCGGACAACAGCGGTGCAATCTGCCGCCATACCCCTTCCGGGTTAATAGCCAGCACCCTGGTATTCAGCCACTGCCCATCGTCGCTGCCGGTTCCTTTCAGTTTGCCCTGCAGCGCGAGCCTGTCTTCATATTCCAGTTTGAGTGCCGCTGCTACCCTTGTTTTATCGACATAGGTCAGATCATCTGATTTGAATACAGCCAGCATACCGGCCCGGATAACAGCATCACCCTCGCTTTTGCTGGACATGCCCTTTTCAATGGCAGTATACAGCAAGCTGTTGTATTCGGCAAAATAGCGGAAATCATCCCGGTACAGGGCTGCTTCCACACTGAACAGCATATAGTCATACCCGGTGAGCGGCCTGGGGGGTGTCTGGCCGTCACTGCAATAGAGCTGCGAGTTTTTGACAACCAGGTTTGCGGTGCCGAACGTGCCGGCATCGGCCTTAATCACGGCAAAATAGCCGCTCTGGAGCGATACGCCGCCCAGATTATCGGTGCCGGCATATTCATTATGAAACACCAGGCGGATGTCTTTATCGCCGCCGTCTAAGAGATCCTGGAGCGCGCTGACCGCACTGTCGACCACCTTGAGGGTGGTTGACAGCTGCCCGATGGTCAGCAGGCTGGAGATGCTGTTGGCCAGACTCAAAAAAGACTGAAAATAGTCTTTGCTGACATAGGCCAGCAAAGCGGCGCTAATCGATACCTTACCGCCGCGATACGGCACCAGGTTGGTCAGGGAGTAATTCAGTTCCACACCATGCCCCAGTGAGCTTTCATTCAGATTAAGCGCCAGCGGCCCGGCCACGCTGGGCAGCTGCTGGGCGGCATTGGTACCGAACTGCAGACTGACGACAGAGGAAACCACCGGCACCACCTTGCGGAACAGCTTCCGGTCGTCTTTAAGAAACATTTCCGCCAGGCGCAGCCGAAAATAATGTTGCCCCTCCTGAAATACGATCTTTTCCACATCTGATGCTACCGGTGTAAAGACATAATGCCTGGCTTCTTTCACAAACAAATTGGTAAACCAGTCAATCAAACCCATATTGTCCCCTCCTGCCGCCTGCCGGCCATTGCAGTCCCCGGCCGCAGGCTTTTTACCAGCCTTTATCTACATGCCGAACTGATCGGTGGCAATCCATTTCATATTTAACAGCGACCAGAAGTCTGTCGCCAGCTTATTAAACACATATTCATAAGGCAGCCAGCCATAGCCGGCATCGCCCCAGCCACTGCCCCAGCAGTTGCGGATTAGAAGGGCGCCGGTAGTTGCCCGGTTATATTGCGTGTTGGTGATGATAAGCGCGTCATCATAACCAAAGGCCGCCACGGCGTGGCCCCACTGAGCCTTTTCATCAGGACCGGGACCGGGGATGCCGCCGGGCACATCAGTGTTCGCAAAGGAAGCAAAGCCGTAAAAGCCAAACATGGCCGGCACACCGGCGGCCAGATATTTTTTCACACTACACAGCACATCAGCCGGAGCCGGATTGATATTGATGCCGGGTGCATCATGGCAGAAATACTGCAGCGCTTCATAGTTGTCGGCCACGGCATAGACAAAGGAGGTCGGCTCTTTATCAAAGTCAGGTTCTTTGTCGGTGTATGGCCAGTACTTCTCCGGCGGTACCCCGCACAGCGCCAGCGCCCCCATCGTATCCCGGATATAGGAGCCCTGATCGCCGGTCACCCCCTGCAGGTTGCGGGCGTTTTTATAGATGAACAGCCGCGAGGCGGTAAAATGCTTGCCAAAAGCCCGGTTCTGAAAGTATTCGACAATGGCGGCTGCCGCATGGGCGGTGCAGGCCCCCAGCTTGCCCTGTTCCGGCACCGGCGTGCTGCACCACTGGCGCAAATCCGCCTTGGCCGGCAAAGGGGCCTTGTCATCAATCCCTAATTTTTTCAACGCTTCCTGGAGGTCGGGATGGCACTCGGTATAATCGCGCAGATCCGGCAGGGGCGGCCGCCAGCCGGTTCCCACAATCCGCCGGTCAGGCAGGGTTACATGGACATCCATAAAGAGTCCTCCTCACCAGTCATATTCACGTATACTTGAGTTACTTACGGGTTCCTCTCATTTTGCACTTGCTGCTAAATTCCACATAGCTTGTCAGGGCATCAATAATTAATTGTTCCTGTGAGCTGTCAGTCTCGGAGGCTCCGCTCTCCAGTGCCTCATTAACCATGTGCCGGATTTGCTCACCATGATAGCCGCAAGCCAAAAGGTTCTGTGTGAGCTGTTTAATTTGTTCCTGTTTCATAAATCTACTCCTATTTAGTTTCAATCATCATTTAATAAGACACAATCAGCACACCTGCTCCCCTCAGCAATGTTATAA
>JAEWGR010000083.1 GCA_023388195.1 Bacillota bacterium | reverse complement strand
AGGTGATACAGTGCAGCCTGTCATTATTTACCCACCGACAATTGATTGGGATTACCTGCATCAACGGCCGCAACAAATACTCAAGGCCCTGGCGGGTCTTGACTGTATTTGTATTTTCTGCAATGTCAATTTGCATAAACGTCACCGTGACGGTATTATTCAACTGAAAGAAAACCTGCTGCTGGCCAATGGCCAGAGTTTTGCTGCAACCGTCATGTGGGCCCGCAGTTATTACCCCGGCCGCCCACTCACGGCCTATTTCACCTATCCGGCTCATATTACCCAAATCCGGGCTGCAAAGCCTGACCTGATCATCTTTGATTCGGTAGATGAACCGGCCGGTGAATTCATTTCCTGGCTCCCTGACTACGCCCGGGCAATACAGCAGGCGAATGTGATCACAGCTACGTCCTGCTCACTTGTCAACCGGGCCAAAACGCTGACTGCAAAAGAAGTCCATTTTATTCCTAATGGCTGTGATTACGACCATTTTAAAACGGCACAAAAGCGCCATGAAATCGATGGCCTGCCCTTCACCGGCAGTAAGCCGATTATCGGCTATATTGGGGCCATCGCCCCCTGGCTGGATATGAATCTGATCAATTCCCTGGCCAGATGCCTGCCTGATTATGAGTTCGTATTTATAGGTTCATTATTATGCCGGCAGGCGATAGCTTTTCCCAATTGCAATATGCATTATCTCCACCATCTGGACTATTCAGAGCTGCCCCGTTATCTGAGTAATTTTAGCTACAGTTTAATCCCGTTTAAGCTTACGGAAATGACCAGGGGGGTCAATCCGGTAAAGTTCTGGGAATATCTTGCCGGCGGCATCCCGGTGTTGAGCACCCCTTTACCGGAAATACCGCCCGCCTATGCTACTTTTATCACGGAAGCTATGTTGCCCGGCTTTTCACCGGCGGCAGATGAAAAAAAACGAGCAGCCGGAATTCAGCACGCCAGGGAAAACGCCTGGACAGACCGGGCTCGGAGATTATTAAAAATTATCCTTACTGAGCTGGAATCTGGCTGATTACTAAAACTGGCTTAATTTAGGGTCATATATTTAGTTTTGACGTTGGGAACCCGATTCAGTTCCTGCTCAAATTCTGCAATTACTTTCTGATCGGCACACATTTGCAAGAGAATAATCCCGCTGTTTGTGCACTGGTCGTGGTCCGCATCATGCAGCCCTAATCTGACCCGTATGTGACAACCGTAGTTAGTCAAAATATCCTGCACAGAGCTTGCGGTCTCAACACGATTGTCCTGGGTAATGGCTACCACGGCAGAACAAAAATCCTTCATATCATAACCTCCTTTTCATGATTACTCCCTACTTTTTAAAGTATGTGCCGGGGGAATAACCGTTATACGCCTGAAGGTAAGCCCTCATTTAGCATCCACAATCGGCTGATAAATATCCAGCTCGCAATAATCATCCTGGGATAACTTGGTATCGATATATTCAAATCTAAATGTATCGGCAAATTTATAACCAGAATTAAAGATCCACTTAGAGTACAGATGCACAAGCAGCCGCCCGACCTGCCTGCCATTAATAGCGTCAGGCCGAAAAAAGCCGACAAAGCGAAAAACGACATATTTATGGGCAGGTATTAAAATCCCTTCCATCCCTGCCGGCACCTGCCGATGATCATATACCTCAGCCGCAGGCATGTAGTAGATACAGCCTTTGTCACTATCGCTCCAGTCTGTATAACCGAAATAAACTTGCGAATCAACCGCATTGCTGATCCGCTGCTGCTGATTATAAAAAAATTCGCGCCCGTACAAATTGGCCACCCGGTCACCGGATTTACTCATAATCTTATGTTTAACACCAACCAGACCAAATCTTTGCTTAAACATAAAAAAGGGTTTATAGATGACAGAGTTATTAACTGACATAATTTCATTAATATTCAGCTTCTCCTGCATAACCAGCGCCATCGGCTCTGACCTTACTTTCAGGGGCGTATAGCCGAATTTTTTGCGGAAGGCCCTGATAAATGACTGCTCATAGTCAAAACCAAAATCCATGGCAATATCGATAATTCTTTTATTTGTATCTTTCAATTCGGAAATACTGGCAGAGAGTTTGCGGGACTGAACATATTCCATCAGGGACTCTCCGGTCAGCGATTTGAACAGTCTGTGCAAATGATACTTGGACAGCCCGCAAAAATCAGCAATATCATCCAGGGTGATCTTTTGCCAGAGATGATCTTCAATATACTGAATACACATCGCAATAGTCTCTTTCAACTCCATAACATTGCCTCCTTGCGGGCTGTATACAACAGGGCAGCTCTAAAAATGCAGCCTTCATCACCGGAAAGCCTTAAGCACTAAGCTGGCATTATGCCCGCCAAAACCAAAGGAATTGCTCAACGCCTGGTCAATAACAGCCGATTTGCCAGCATTAGGAATATAGTTCAGATCACATTCCGGGTCCGGCTGCTGATAATTAATCGTTGGCGGCAGGAACCCGTCTTTGATGGCGGCAGCAGTAATGATAGCTTCCACAGCCCCGGCCGCACCCAATAAGTGCCCTGTCATTGATTTAGTGGAGCTTACCGCCAGTTGGTAGGCATGGTTTCCAAAAACAGCTTTGATCGCCTCGGTCTCACTTTTATCATTTAACAGTGTTGAGGTTCCATGAGCATTAATATACTGAATTTCGCCGGGGCTTATTCCGGCATCAGCCAGAGCCAGGCGCATACACGCCGCGCCGCCGGCTCCCGCCGGGGCAACGGCAGTCATGTGGTACGCATCATTCGTACAGCCATAACCGGTGACCTCGGCAATAATATCCGCACCACGCACTAAGGCATGATTGAGTTCTTCCAGGATAAGAATTCCGGCCCCTTCCCCCATAACAAACCCGTCCCGGTTCAGATCAAAAGGCCTGCTGGCAGAGGCGGCATCCGGATTTGTTGACATCGCCTTATTGGCATTGAAACCGGCCATGGCCAAGCGGGTAATAGGGGCCTCAGCCCCGCCGGCAATCATGACATCAGCCATATTCTGCCGGATTAACCGGCAGGCATCGCCAATTGCATTTGTCGAGGAAGCGCAGGCCGTGACTACACACTCGACAAAGCCTTTAATCCCAAACCGGATTGCCAGCATGCCAGCGGCCATGTTAGGCAGCATCATCGGCACCATGAAGGGACTGACCCGGCCGGGTCCTTTTTCTAACAGCACATTATGCTGATTTTCCAGGGTCTCCAGACCACCAATACCGGAACCAACAATCACACCGGCCCGCTCACCATCGGCTATGGGCAGCCGGGCTTGATCCACCGCCATCTGCGCCGCTGCCACAGCGTATTGCGTAAACCGGTCCATTCGCTTACTCTCTTTTTTTTCAATAAAGCAACCGGCATCAAATGCCTTTATTTCGGCAGCGATCTGTGTGGATAACCCGGTGACATCCATTCGTTCAATCTGGCTGATGCCTGATATTCCATTCTTAATAGCGCCCCATAGCCTGTCGGCCCCTAAGCCCAGGGCTGTAACTGCCCCCATCCCGGTAATCACTACACGTCTTCTCAATGATAATCCCCCATTTCATTTTATTATAGCGGGGCCTGCCCCAGGCAGCCAGCCCCATCCCTTTGCTGTACCGGTACAAATAGCACGTAACTAATGTAACACACATTTCTCAGTAAAAATGAACAACTATTGCTTTATCGCTTATTGCCGATGGCGGATCACTGCCGGTCAAATAAGAAAATCTGCGATGCCGCAAGCCGGGCATTACATCTTGGTTTTCCGCAATTTATCAAGACTTTTAGCTCTTCACAACTTATAAATTCTGACATATAAGAAAAGGACTTGGCTTGTGCCAAGTCCTTCGGGATGCCGCCAGAAGCCGCCTGTGCCCTTTAGGGCAGGCGATCTTATACTTGCTGGTCATATAAACCATATATAATTAACTATTGAGTTTTTTCAGCACACCGGCCATATTTTTACCTAATGTCTGGAAGGTTTGTATCCCCTCATCGTCTTTCTGAATATCACCTGGCTCCAGAGCCAAGGTCATATTCCAGTAGCTGGAGCTGGGAATGACCATTTCGGCTATGCCGAAAAAGAAATTTATAGCAGCATAAGTAAAGGTGGAACCGGCCCGCCGGACGGAAACCACCGCCGCACCGGCTTTGCCGCGGAGCATATCCCCGCCATTCGCTTTGGCAACAAAGCCGCAGCGGTCAATCAGGGCCTTCACTTCTGGTGAAACATTGCTGAAATAAGTGGGCGATCCAATAATAATGCCGTCAGCTTCCTGAATTTTTTCAATGAAAGCATTCATTTCATCATCCTGCCGAATACAGCGGTTATTCTTCAGTTCCCAGCATTTGCCGCAGGCCAGACAGCCAAACACCTTACGGCCGCCAAGCTGAATCATTTCAGTTTCAATACCTTCCTTCTTTAATTCCTCAAGCACCATGCTAATCCCCTGCGCAGTATTGCCATTCACCCGCGGACTACCGTTAAAAGCAACAACTTTCATGTTACAGCCTCCTTATATTTAACCTTTTGGATTTTCGTTAGCGTAGTCTTTTGCTATAATTATAATTACTGGTATATAACTCAGCAAGTACGCACTTATTTGTTTCCTAGTACCTATTTAGATACCGAAAGGACGATATTATGATTCATTTCAAAGATTCTGAATATCAGTGTTCGATGGAATTGACCTTAGAACTTATCGGCGGCAAATGGAAATCGCTTATTTTATGGTATCTTGGCGAAAATACCCTGCGGTTTAGTGAATTAAAAAAAGCCCTGCCTAAGGTCACGCAAAAAATGCTGACCCAGCAGCTCAGAGAACTGGAGCAGAGCGGTCTGGTAAACCGGTATATTTATACGCAGATACCGCCCAAAGTAGAATACTCCCTTACCCCTGCCGGCAAAAGCCTCTTGCCCATTTTAGCCTCACTCTGCGAATGGGGGCAAAATTACGTAAATGAGGTTGAGCCATCCGGCCAGGCAACAACCTGTCAGGCTGCCAAGCAGCTGGCAGCCCGGGAATAGGACAGCATTTCATCCTGCAGTTTTTAAGTCAGACTGGCAAGAAGGCTCACTAGGCCAAAACCGGCAATGATCATACCGGAAAGCCGGTTAATCCAGGCCAGCCGTTGATGGTCAAAACGGGAGCGAAGCAATACCACCAGGCTGCTTAAGGTCAGCCACCACAGCATTGACCCGGTAAACACGCCTAAAACCAGCACACCTGCTGCGTTGTAATTGCCCCCGGTTTCACCTATGCCTAAGCCTGCAAACACAGCCGCAAACGACATAATTGTAAGCGGATTGGCCAAAGTTAAGAAAAAAGCGGATATATAAGTGCTCAGGAGCCTTTTGTCGACAGACTTGACAGGTGTTGCTGCCAGTGTGGCTGTATATGTGGTATAACCCAAATAAAGTAAGAATACGCCGCCAAAGAAACGCAAATAAAATTGCTGCTCCAGGAGGACGGTGGCTACAGCCGTTAGACTAAACGCAGCGATACAGCCATACAGGGCATCGGCGGTCGCGGTGCCAAAGCCTGATAAACACCCGCTGAGCAGTCCCTGCGCTAACGTCCGGCGAATACAAAGCAGGCCCATAGGCCCTATCGGTGCCGCTATCGAGAATCCTAACATAATACCTTTTAGTAAAAAGACAATTTCCACGGCTTATTGTCCTTTCACAAGGATACCGGCAATACCGGCGTTTCCTTGATAGTCGACAATATTACGGTTGTCCGGGTCCTAACTCCTGGTATAGATTTGATTTCTTCAGTGATTAGCCGTTCAAGGTCGCGGGTACTTGTGCATCGTACTTTTAGAATATAATCTTCTGCACCGGCTATATGATGACACTCCTGAATTTCAGGCACCCCATGAACCTGTTGCAAAAATTCCGGTCTCTGACCGGGGCAGTCCAGTGTGACTGCTATGAAAGCCGCCAGGCCATAACCCACAGCCTCAGGCTCGATCAGCGCCGTATAGCCTTTAATAACCCCCAGTTCTTCCAACTTACGAACCCGGTCGGCAGCGGCAGGAGCCGACAGCCCGAGAAGCGCGCCCAGATCCGCCCAGGTGGTACGAGCCTGAGTCATCAGCCGCTGCACTATTTTTAAATCAGTATCATGCAAAGTCTCACTTCCTTTCTTTTATATGGTTTTCATCTATTATACATTGCTTTCTATTGAATTAATAGATTAAAATTTTATAAACAAAAGAAATCTGCAAAACATGCAGATTTCTTAGGCAAATCAGCTTATATTTTGATTGCCATTTACGATCAACTGTTTGCCCAGTGCAAAAGCCTGGCCCAGATCCTCGGGGCGTCCCGCTAATGGCCTGGCGTCAAGATCTGCCAACGTCAGGTTACCGATATTTTTTACACCAATCATCTTAAAATATAAATTGATTACATGCAGCGAGCCAATGAACTGTCCCTCATAAAGGGGTTGTCCACCAGTGGCAATAAATATACCCGGTCGCTTGCGCCCGCCAAATAGATCTTTTTTTACAACATATTTTGCCGACCAGAACGGCTGACAGCGGTCAACCACAGCTTTTGCCTGGGCACTCATACCGTTAAAATATACCGGAGCGGCAAAAATAAAGGCATCCATCGCCATAATTTTTTCATAAATAGATTCCATATCATCCCGCACGCAGCAGCGCCCGGTGTGCAGACAGCAGTCACAGGACTGGCAGGGCACAAGCTTAAGTTTGTTAAGCAGAATTTTCTGAACCTCTACATCGCCATTTGCAGCTGCGCCCCGCAGCACTTCATCAATAAGCAGGCTGTTGGTGCCCTGAGGCTTCGGACTTCCCAGCAGTGCCAGTATTTTTGTCAATGCAGGTTACACCTCCTGGTGATTATTCAATTACCTTACAGATTCTGTATATATTTAAACAATCCTGCCAGTTGCAATATAAATTTCCCTACAACTTCGCAACTGGGTACTCTGCGGTTAAAAGAAATAACATTGGCAAGGGCAAAGAGCGTATTGAAATCCTGTTGGGATAAACAGTCAAAAAAATACTGAGGCCTGAAATAGAACACAGGTGCTATTTCAGGCCTCTATTGTTATACGTTAGATTTTAAACTGACGGACAGCCTGCTGGAGTTCTTCTGCCAACCGGGATAAGGCTTGACTCGAGGCTGCGATTTCCTGCATGGATGCCGATTGCTCCTCAGTTGCAGCCGAGATATTCTGTGACTGGCCGGCAATCTCCTTACTGACGGCATCTACTGCCTGAATGGCTGTAAGAACCTGCTTACTGGCGGTTACCGACTCATTCAGCCCGGCGGCGATACCACTGCTGATCTGGGCCACCTCTTTGACATGGCGTTCAATCTCCTTAAAGGTTGTACCGGCTTTATCAACAACAGTCGTTCCTTTTTGGACCTCTTCCGTACCAGCCGCCATAGCCGCTACAGCCTGCCCGGTTTTCCCCTGAATCTCAGCAATCAGCTCTGAAATCTGCTTGGCAGCTTCCTGCGATTGCTCAGCAAGCTTACGCACCTCTTCGGCTACTACGGCAAACCCCCGGCCCTGCTCACCGGCCCGGGCGGCTTCAATCGCGGCATTTAAGGCCAGCAGATTGGTTTGGCCTGCTATGCCGGCAATGGTTTCGACAATTACGCCAATCTCCTGGGACCTGGCCCCTAATTCGGCCACAACACCGGCTGAATCATTGACGGTATTTTGAATCTGGTTCATCTGGAGAATCGCATTCTCCACCGCCTTGCTGCCATCATTAGTGGCAGTTACGGCCTGGCCGGTTATATCTGATGCCAGTTTAGTGGCATTAGCCCCTTCCTGCGAACCGCTGGCAATGTCTTCAATTAAAGAAAGTACATTGGCCACGCCGGCGGTTTGCTGTTCAACACCTGCACCGGTTCTGGCAATGGCGGACGCAACCTGGTTTGCGGCTTGTGCGGACTGTTCGGCACTGGCATTTAGCTGTTGAGAAGAGGCACTTACCTGTTCAGTGGCCTCTGCAACCTGTTGCATCAGGGACCGCAGATTTTTTGTCATCTGCTCAAAACTACGGGCCAGTCGTCCGATTTCATCATTGGAATCCAGATTGAGCTTTGTCAGCGTAAGATCGCCGGCGGCAATGCGGGTAGCTTCCTGCACCAGGCTTTCAATCGGGCGCAGTGTCCTGAGCAGATAACGCCAGCCAGTAACACCTACGAGGATCAGGCCTATACCCAGGGCAGTTATCATCCACACCAAACTGCTGAAAAATCCAGCCTTGAATTCACTTGTTGGCAAAGACACGATGGCAAACCAGTCTGTGCCCTTGACAGGAATAAATAACCCTACCGACTCACGCTCAGACAGATCGGTATAATTAATCAGCCGCCCGGGGCTGCTGCTTAGCCGGGTCATCAATTCCTCGGAAATTTTTTTCTGCTCTTTGATCAATTCTTTATTAGAATGAGCGATCAGGGTGCCGTCATGGGCAACAATGGCGGCTACTCCGGTTGAGCCAACCTTGACCTGAGCCAGATAATCCTGTAAGGTTTCCAGATTAACCGCCTGCAGTACCATCCCTGCCAATTGACCGTTACTGCCGGTTACCGGCTGGGTAACAATAACCGAGGGAACACCGGTGACCCTGTTGATAATGATATCGCTAATATGTGATTTTTTATCCGCCACCGTATCTTTATAGAATTTCCGGTCAGAAAGATTATCGCCGATAACTTTGGCATCATAAGGGGCAATGGCTGTCCTTTTACCGGTAAAATCCAAAAAATTCAGCCGGTCAATTCCCCAGGCCACGCCAAAATAGGTATTAATCTTAGCCTGGATACGTCCTGGATCGCCGGACTGCAAATCGTTGTCCTGTTGATAGACCTTGCCGCTTTTCTCAAAGGAATTAAAAAGATCAGTCACCTGGCCGGCAAGCTGCACTGCCTGGTTACTCATCGCAACTTCCGTGCTGGTTAGCGTCTGCTGATATAAAACATACATACCTGAACCGGCAATAATCAGGCCTACAACTAACAGAGAAACTACGAGCAACATCACTGTTTTCGTTCTTATCGACATATTTCTCCTCCTATATCTATAAATAAAATAAAAGACCGAATCCTCTGCTGGAGGTTGTTCAGTCATATATATACAGCCTAATATTAACCAACATTATACAATAATATTGATTTTTGTCAATATTGGTAACCTATTATTTATACTGCCAACTGCAATTTTTTCTTTCCAGATAATCAATGGTACCAAATAAAACAAGACCGATACTGCTTAACACCACAATACCTGAATACATTTCTAAATAATTGACCCGTAACCATGCATCCATGATAAAAAAACCCATTCCATACTGGGTACCAAACGTTTCGGTAAAAAATAATACCGAGACTGCTGTTGCCATCGCCACTCGCAGTGATGTCAGAAATTTCGGCATAGAAGCCGGAATCAGAATCTCCCGGAAAACATCCATAAAACCGGCCCCCAAGGAATATAAGGGATAATACGTCTCTTTGGGAATGCCTTTAACCCCATCCCGGACCGCAATGATAACCTGAAAAACGATAATCAGAAAGATCATCAGGATTTTGGAAAGCTCTCCTAAGCCAAATAATAGCATGATGACAGGTAAAAGGGCGATTTTGGGAATCGGATAAGTCAGGTAGACGATTGGCGATAATAACCGGTCCCAGCCGGGAAAATAGCCCATAGAAAGCCCCAGGGGAATACCCGCAATAACAGCCAGAAAAACGCCGGCTACGATTCGCCATAAGCTGTAAAAACCATGAATAGCAATTTGAGACATAAAAATGGAGACTAAATTGCCCGCTACTTTCCCAGGGGACGGAATAATCGGCAATTGTACCGCCATGGAAATAACCTGCCACATTGCTAAAAAAATAACTATGCCATAAAGATACCAAACCCCCGGGCCTTTATCTTTCACTTTGACCAATCCTCTTTTATCATCTTTCTCAGCTCAACACACAGTTGGAAAAACTCCTTATTGTCCCGCACACCATCGACTCCGAACAGAGGATTATCAACAATTTGACTGACCTTGCCGGGAGCAGCCGCCATAATAACAATCTTGCGGCCCAAATACACGGCCTCCTCCATATGATGGGTGACCAGGACGGTGGACACCGAGTGTTTTCGCCAGACATTTAGAAATACATTTTGAATCTCTTCTCTGGTCATCGCGTCCAGGGCGGAAAACGGTTCATCCATAAGCAGCAAGTCAGGCTTTAACAGAAAAGCCCGCGCCAAAGCCACCCGCTGCTGCTGTCCTCCGCTCAACTCCCCCGGATACCGGGTTTCCAGACCGCTAAGTCCCAGCAGCTGAACCAGTGAAATTAGATCTGTTTCATATTCGGCTTGTTTTTTATGCTTAATTTTAAAGCCCAGGCAAATATTCTCATAAACATTTTTCCAGGGCAGCAGACCGTAGTTTTGGGGAATAAACCCGATCATTTGCTGCTTGGGCCTGACCGGCTGCTCATTAATTTCAACAGTACCGGAAAAATCAGTAATAATCCCGGCCAGTATTTTTAACAAGGTTGATTTGCCGCAGCCGGAAGGACCTATGATCGCACAGGTCTCTCCGGACGCGAGCTCCAGGTTAATATCTCTGAGAGCATCATACCGGGTACCGCCGGTTTCATAGCTCATTGTCAGATCGTGAATTCGAATCATCGTTCTATTTGACAAACCGGGTATCCACCAGGTCTGAATACTGGTATTTCTGCTGAATAAGCTGCCTGGCCTGCATCCAGGCGATAACATCATCAATATCTTTTTGTGCCGGGGCAGCCGCCCGTTTGTACTGAGGCAGGGTGAGTACCCCTTTTACATCCTGAGGAAAACCGCCTTTAGCGATCAGCAAGTCGATATAGTTTTCCATCGGTTCCCGCGTTAAATAATCAACAGCCTTGCTATAGGCCCGGTACATGGCCTGAATTTCTTGCTCTTTTTGATTGACTGCCTTGGTTGTAAATAACAGTACACCCGGATTTAAACCCAGTTGTTCAGACGTTTTTACCACCTTGGCACCGTTCTTGACGGCCACAGTCGCCAGCGGATCAGGCAATGTCGCCGCGGCAATTTTGCCGTTTTGCAGCATCTCCAGCCGGGCCGGGATTTGCGGGATAACCACTTTGTTAACGTCCGCCGCGGTCATTCCGCCCTCGGTTATCACCCGGTCTGTTACATAGTCAATAATTGTATTCTTGGAAATAGCCACATCCTTGCCTTTTAAATCCTGGATGGAGGTAGCGGCAATGTCTTTATTGGCAACCAGCTTATAGCTGCCGGTCGTCAGCGAGGTAATCACCGTATCAAAACCCCCGGCCTTGGCAAAAGCCTCGGCCAGCATATCCGAAACAGCCCCGTCCAGATTGCCGCTTTGCAGAGCACTGTCACGCTCCATGGCACTTTTAAAATGCTTCAGCGTTACTGTTAAACCCTCTTCTTTAAAATACCCTTTTTCCTCGGCGATAATAAACGGAATAGAATCAACATCAGGCATAAGTCCCAGTGTAATTGTCTGCAGTTGGGCCTTTTGCGGCGTAGTACCTTCTTTTTTGTCACTGTTGCACCCTGCCAGAAAAACCAGCAGCATTGAGATAACCAGGATTCCAATCGTCCTTTTCACATTGACTCCTCTTTTCTTTTTCAGGTTGTGCACAATCCTTGTCTACACTTCAAGTATAACTTGATTGCCATATCTTTACTCTAACAGTAGTAAATTCGACAATTACGATGCGCTTCCTCCAATATAGGTGTACTGCTCTTGTATTCTTGCTCAATAATTTAACAATATAAATGTAATTAATATATAATAGGGAATGAGGTGATTTGCATGTACACTAAAATAACAGGCTTCTTTATGACCGGTACAGGGAATTCCTACCAGGTAGCTAAATGGTTCTTAGAGTCTGTCCAACAAGTCCCCACCCAATTAATTCAGATCAAAGAAAGTAATCACGTCGACATCAGCATCGGGGCTCATGATTTATTGGTTTTCAGCTATCCGACCCATGGTTTTACAGCCCCCTGGTTAATGATAAAATACATATTCCGCCTGCCTCAGAGCAACGGTGTTCATGCTGTACTCCTGCCAACACGGGCAGGCACAAGAATGTTTGGCCTGACTTTGCCCGGCATGGAGGGAACTGCAGGCTATCTGATTGCCCTGCTCCTGTGGTTTAAAGGCTATAAAGTAAAAGGAGTGGCCGCGGTTGATATGCCGTCCAACTGGACTGCCGTTCATTGGGGGCTGAATGCGGAGAATGTACGGATCATCTTTGCCAAAGCAGCAGTCAAGGTAACGAAACTGGCTGCGGCAATCACAGCAGGTCAGTCTGTCTACCGTGGTTTGCTGCCGCTCTGCCTCGGCCTCTTACTAGCCCGCATATCGCTTATGTATTTAATTATTGTCCAGTTGGTTTTGGCCAAACTGTTCTTTGCCTCAAACACCTGCACTGGCTGTGGCTTATGTCAAAGCCTTTGCCCCAAAAACTCAATTGTCATGGTTGGCAGCAGACCCCGGTGGACTTACTCGTGCGACAGTTGCATGGCCTGTATGAATTTTTGTCCGCAGCAATCGATTCAGGTTAGTCCCCTGACAGTCTTTCTCTTTGCTTATATTGTTTCCCTGCCGGTTACGTTCTGGCTGACCGGCCGGATTGGGTATGATGTAATGGCGATTGCTCCGGGTATCATGATTTTCCTTATCCAATATATCTATACCCTTGGCAGTGTGGCGTTTATCTGCTGGCTGCTGCAGCATATTTTGCGCATTAAACCTGTTGCCGCCCTATTGGCAGCCGTATCGCATACAAAATATTTCCGCCGGTATCAAGCCCCGGGGGTTTCACTCAAAGATATTCACAGGCCGTCAAACTGACAGCCCACTTGCCGGGTTGTCAATTGCATGAACTCCTGCAGAGCAGGCGATAACCATTTGCTTTTATGATAGATAAGCTGGGTATACATGCCCGGGTCCGGGCCATGCCAGGGAAGTTCTACCAAATAATTGTCGGCAATCTCCTTCTCGACGTAAATTCGGGGTAAAATGGCCACCCCCAAACCACTGATAACAAATTGTTTAATTGCCTCAATATTTTTTACCTTCATGTAGGAACGGGGCTTAATATCATTTTTCTCCAGCAGATTTTCAATAAAGGAACGAAACGCACATCCGGCTTGGGTCACAATGAAATCCTCTTTCTCGAAATGAGCAATCTCAATCAGTGTCTGCCTGGCCAGCGAATGTTCCGGTGCGGCAATAAATGCCATCGGCTCCGGGCATAATAGTTCTGCCTTGAGATCAGGGTAAGGAACTTTGCCGGCAAGAATAAAAGCAACATCAATTACATTATTTTTTAGATCATCATAGAATTTGGCAATATCTCCGAAATGCAGTTCAATATCAATCCAGGGATTTTCGTTGCGGAACTCTTTGAGCAAGGCGGGCAGGCGGACAACGGAAAAGGTTTCACTGGCACCGATAATAATTTTCCCATATGTGTCCTGGGCCGGCGACACGGCCTGAGCCGCTTCTTCAGTCAGCTTCATAATCCGTTCGGCATAGACAAGAAAACGCTCGCCCTCACGGGTCAAGCGCACGCGCTGGCCAAGCCGGTCAAACAGTTTGACCTGCAACTCTTTTTCCAGAGACTGAATATGGGTTGTCAGGGTAGGCTGCGT
>JAEWGR010000061.1 GCA_023388195.1 Bacillota bacterium | reverse complement strand
GATGCAGGAGCATCTTAATCTGGTGGAAGATGTTCTCATCAAGATTAAAGCAGGTAAAGTCCATACATTTAATAAGCGCAAAAGCAATAAAGATCTGTTGCAAATTCCTAACGAAGATTACGGCTTTCCTTCGTAATGTGTCATAACCGGACATATCAGAGGCAGCCGTATTTTGCTATTCGTTTTGATGGATTGTTTTTTGCCGGACGGGCAGGTATAATATAGCTGTATTGATATGCAGAAAAGGGGATGGTTTTGATGTTTAGTTTCAGCATGCCGGAATTGGTATTAATATTAGTTATTGCACTTGTCGTGTTTGGGCCGGGGAAACTGCCCGAGGTTGGGAAGGCAATTGGTAAGGGGATTCAGGAATTCCGCCGGGCCAGCAGCGATATTGTAAATAAGGATGAGCCGTCAAAAGTTGAAGCCACACCTGATAATAAACAGACTGATGAGAAAAAGAAGGATATTTAATGCCAGAGCACACGCAAAAGGAAGAACCTAATCAATCAGCAGTGCCACAAACAACAGAAAATAGTGTGATATATACTGACAAAGTGATTAGAGATGGGTCAGAATGGGAAAAAGAAGACGAAATTGCTTCTGAGGATCAGCCTCAGGGCGGAATGTCGTTAATTGGCCATCTTGAAGAGCTGCGCCGCAGAATAATCATTATGATTGTGGCTATTGCTGTGGGTAGTCTTATTTGCTATTTTTACGCTGCCGAGATAACAGGTCTGATTACAGCGCCAGCGGGCAAACTTTATTATATGAATCCGGCTGAGGCTTTTTTTACCTATTTGAAAGTCTCGGTTTTTGCCGGATTTTTGTTAGCCCTGCCGATTGTTATGTATCAGTTATGGGCATTTATTATGCCGGCAATGACCAATAATGAACGAACGGCAGGGATCTATCTGGTACCTGCTTCGGTTATTTTATTTTTTGTTGGCCTGATTTTTTCTTATTATCTGGTTTTACCGGCAGGGATCAAATTTTTCATGGGTTTTGCTAACGAAAATTTGCAGCCCCTGTTTTCCATCAGTCAATACTTATCTTTTGTAATTTCTTTTTTATTGCCCTTTGGATTTATTTTCGAATTGCCGCTGTTTATTCTGGTTACAGCCAGATTAGGCCTCATTGGCTCGGCATTTTTGGCAGCAAAACGCAAAATAGTGCTGGTTATGTCTTTTGTTATCGGCGCCGTGATTTCACCGACACCCGATGTTTTTTCCCAGACGATGGTGGCTATTCCCATGATTTTGCTATATGAACTCAGCCTCCTGATCGTAAAATACATACTGCGTAAATAGTGGTTTTTTTCTTGGAAAGGAGCATTACACTTTGGCCTATAATGATCTGCGGGAATTTATCGCGGCGCTGGAGTCGCGGGGCTGGCTTAAACGGATTAGTCAGCCTGTGGAATGTGAACTTGAAATTACTGAGATTACCGACCGGGTTTCAAAAATGCAAGGCGCAAAAAATGTTGCCTTGCTGTTTGAGAATGTCAAGGGTTATGATATGCCTGTGCTGATGAATGCTTTTGGCAGCATGGACCGTATGGCCCTGGCCCTGGGGGTTGGACATATCGATGATATAGCTAATGAAATAAGGCAAATTCTGAAGCTGCCCTATATATCGCTGCAGAATAAAATGGATTTGGTCAGGATCATTCCGGCCGCCAAGCGGGCGATTAATTTCCCGAAATATGTAAAAAATGCTCCCTGCAAGGAAGTAATTATTAAGGATCAGCCGTCGCTGGCGAAGTTTCCCATCTTAAAATGCTGGCCTGGTGATGCCGGGCGGTTTATTACCCTGCCGTTGGTTTTCACCAAAAATCCGCTTACTGGCAAACGCAATGTCGGTATGTACCGGTTGCAGGTGTTTGACGATCAAACAACAGGTATGCACTGGCATATCCATAAAAACGGAGCCGAGAATTACCGGGCTCACCGGGAACTGGGCAAAGACAGAATTGAGGTTGCTGTTGCTATTGGCGGCGATCCGGCGATCACGTATTCGGCGACAGCCCCGTTGCCCCGCGATATTGATGAAATGGTGTTTGCCGGCTTTTTGCGTAAAAAAGCGGTGGAAATGGTTAAATGTGAAACCGTTGATATCGAAGTGCCGGCCGGTTCGGAGATTGTGCTTGAAGGTTATGTGAAAATGGATGAACTCCGGGTGGAAGGCCCTTTTGGCGATCATACCGGTTATTATTCGTTAGCTGATAACTACCCTGTTTTTCATATTACGTGTATTACCCATCGCAAAAACCCTGTGTATCCGGCGACAATTGTTGGCAAACCGCCAATGGAAGACTGTTTCCTGGCTAAAGCCACCGAACGGATCTTTTTGCCTGTATTACAGAGCCAATTGCCGGAGATTGTTGATATAAACCTGCCCCTGGAAGGTGTATTCCACAATTGTGCAGTGATAGCAATTAAAAAAAGCTACCCGCAGCAAGCGAAGAAAGTAATGCACGCCATCTGGGGGATGGGACAAATGATGTTTACGAAAATGGTTATTGTTGTGGATGAGCATGTCAATGTCCAGGACATGAACGAGGTCTGGTGGCGGGTATTTAACAATATTGATGCCCGGCGGGATATAACCATGGTCGATGGTCCGCTTGACGTTCTTGATCATTCTTCACCCATGCCTAATTGGGGAACGAAAGTCGGGATTGATGCGACCAAGACCTGGCGGGAAGAAGGTCAGACCCGTGAATGGCCTGATGAAATTATTATGTCGGCTGATATAAAACAAATGGTTGATGCCAAATGGAAGGAATTAGGTCTTGAGTAAGCTGAAAGCCCATATGGATAATATTGCTTTGTCTCATTCTGTGTTTGCCTTGCCGTTCGCCTATATGGGGGCTTTTCTGGCGGCTGATGGTTTTCCCGGCGGACATGATCTATTGTGGATTACAGTCGCCATGGTCGGTGCCCGCAGTGCCGCCTTAGCGCTTAATAATCTTATCGATTTAAAATATGACCGGCTGCATCCCCGGTTTACCCAAAGACCGATGGTTACCGGTTTGGTTAAACCCTGGGAGGCTGTGGCTTTAATTGCCGGCAGCCTGTTACTCTTTCTGCTGGCAGCCGCCCAGCTGCAGCCGCTGTGTTTAACGCTGTGGCCACTGGCGCTCATGCCGCTGGTATTATATCCGTATATGAAACGATTTTCCTGGACTTGCCACCTGGTGTTAGGCCTGGCGTTAGCGGCAGCACCTGTGGGGGCCTGGGTTGCTGTCAGGGGCGAGTTATCACCTGTTATCCTGCTTCTGGGGCTGGCAGTGGCCCTCTGGATTGCTGCTTTTGATGTCATTTATGGCTGTCAGGATGTGGAATTTGATAAAGCCCACAGCTTGCATTCCATGCCTGTTCGCTTTGGTGTGGCGGGAGCATTGCGGTTATCCAGATGTATGCATATCGTAAGTATTGCTGGTTTTGTTATTGTCGGGATTTGTTTAAAATTGCACAGCATTTATTATGTGGGTGTGGCTCTGGCGGCAGCTGTACTTGTTTATCAGCATAGGATTGTGAGTCCGGCCGATTTGAGTAAAGTTACGCAAAAATACTTTATGCGTAATGGTTTGGTTGGGATGACAATGCTCTTATTTACTGTATTTTCCCTGCTTTATAAATAAAATTATGTAGTTGTGCTTAGAAAATTACACACTTACTTGCGTAAATAATAACTAGCTTATGCTCCCGTTAGGGAAGTGTAAACTAGTTATTTTTATGTAGAATATTCGACAAAATATGACAATAAAATTTTTTTTGAATAATTAAAAACTAGCAGGATTTTTAGAATAAAAAGCGAATTTTTTCCATTGGAATGTATGTGAAATAACAAACTAGTTTACCACGAAGTGCAATGCGTGTTATTTTACAACTGAGTTGTACAGCAAATAACGAAGCAGATGGGAGGATAAAACATAATGAGTATGCTGGATAAGTCCTGTACGGATTTTCTGGATGTACTGGCCTCGAAGGCTCCGGTGCCGGGCGGCGGCGGGGCTGCAGCTCTGGGCGGTGCGATTGGTATGGCTCTTTCCAACATGGTAGGCAATCTTACCGTTGGCAAGAAGAAATATGCCGAGGTTGAGGAAGAGGTCAAAGAGCTGATTGTCAAAGGGGACAAGGTAATTGCTGAATTAAGAGCTTTAGTGGATGAGGACGCTGCGGTTTTTGAACCTCTATCCAAGGCTTATGGGCTGCCTAAAGATACACCGGAACAAATTGCCTATAAAGAAGAGGTTATGGAAAAATGCTCCAAGGATGCCTGTGAAGGCCCAATGGAGATTATGCGTAAGTGCTATGAAGGTATCAAGATTCATGAGCGCATGGGCCAGATAGGTACAAACCTGGCGATTTCTGATGTCGGCTGCGGGGTTGTCTTCTTAAAATCTGCGCTGATCAGCGGGATGCTTAATGTTGTCATTAATCTCAATACCATCAAAGATCAGGAATATGTCAGCAAAAACCGGGCCGAGATGGAACAGCTTCTGGCTGACGGTTCTCAGATTGCAGATGCCACGTTAGAACTGGTATTAAATAAGATAAAAAAATAGGAGGGATGTTGGGTAATGGCTGAAAGATTAGCTGGTAAAGCGGTTGCCGATGCCATGAAGGAGGAACTCTCCCAAAAGGTCGCAGCAATTAAAGAAAAAGGGATTACGCCAAAATTAGGAATTATCAGGGTTGGGGCCCGGCCAGACGACCTGTTCTACGAGGGTGGCGCCAAGAAAACCTGTGATTCTGTCGGTATGGCTTATCAGGTTTTTGAATATCCGGCCGATATTGATCAGGCTGCTTTTGAAGAAGCGGTGATTGCGGTTGGTGCCAATAAAGAGATTAACGGCATTTTAATGTTTGCTCCTCTTCCTAAGCAATTGGACGAGAAAAAGATCCGTAACCTGATTCCGGTAGAAAAAGACGTTGATTGCATGACAATTGGCAGCGCTGCCAAGGTATATACGGATGATCCCACAGGCTTCCCACCTTGTACTCCAACCGCCTGTATGGATATACTCAAGTTTTATAATATCCCCCTGAAAGGCAAAAAAGCAGTTGTGCTGGGACGGTCCCAGGTCGTTGGCAAGCCTGTTGCCATGCTGCTGCTCAGAGAACATGCCACCGTTACCATTTGTCATTCCCGTACTGACAATCTGCCGGCAGTGTGTGCTGACGCCGATGTCCTGATAGCTGCCGTTGGCCGTGCTAAAATGGTGAAAGCCAATTATGTTAAGCCAGGCCAGGTTGTAATTGACGTAGGTATCAATGAAGATCCTGACAACCCCGGCAAATACTGTGGTGATGTGGATTATGCCGAGGTTGAGCCAATCGTTGGTAAAATTACACCTGTTCCCGGTGGTGTTGGGTCTGTAACTACAGTGGTTCTCTGCAAACAGACTATCCAGGCTTGTGAAATGCAAAACGGACTGGTTTAGTTTTCTGAATAATCTTTAGTTTCACTTAGCTCGCTAGGAGGCACATCTGATGCAAACTGGTAACATTATTCCGCAGCATCTGCAGAACGGCTATTTATTAGCATATGAAAAAGCCTGTACAGACCTGTCTGCTAAAAATCCGGAAGAAATGGCCGCTAACAGTGGCGCTGGATTTGATAGTGCCAACAATCTTTTTACACTTACCTATCTTAATGAAGTATATACTGTCAGTTATCCTGATGGGGAAGTAAATTATGCCTGCCGCCAGGATCAAGTGCCGGTGGCAGCGAAAGTAGTTATCCTGCATTATCTGCTGACCGCAAGCGGTCAATTATTGAGCGGACAATTGATATCCTTTAAAGAAATACCAGGTGGTATGATTTATCTGCAGCCTTTTAACGGCCGGGTTCTTGGCGGCTTTAAAGCAATCTTCGGCAAAAAAGCCGGGCTTTTGATCAAGGCTGGGGAAAAACTTGGCGGCCGGCTTGAAAAGTATGGCGATGCTGCTGTTACTGTGGATGTTTTGCCCCGGGTACCTGTTACCTATGTGATCTGGGAAGCTGACGAAGAGTTTCCGGCTAACGCCACAGCGCTGTTTGACGCTACCGCCTCATATTACCTGCCGACAGAGGATTTGGTTGTGGCTGCCGCCGCCGGTGCCAGTTTGCTGGGGAAGACGGCCCGTACACTTGCCTGATCAGTGAAAAACTGCTTAAATTTAGCAGATAATTTAGTCAATAATAAATAATCAAATTATATTGCTTGTCATTTCGTAAAGGAGGTGAAATTTTGAAAATCGCAGTCTCCGGCAAAGGCGGCGTCGGTAAAACGTCTGTCTCTGCTAGTTTAGCCAAATTATTTGCCCGCGACGGCCGTCGCGTTTATGCGGTGGATGCTGACCCGGATGCAAGCTTAGGTCTTGCTCTGGGGATTTCTGATGATATCCTGGCTAAAGTAATTCCGTTAATTGATATGGAAGAAGTGATTAAGAAGAAAAGTGCCGGTGGTGGCCTGTTCTACACACTGAATCCTGACGTCGATGACATTTTAGACGAGTATTCCATTAGCGTGGGTAACATCAGATTTTTGAGAATGGGTGCTGTTAAACCCGGTGGTTCAGCATGCTACTGCCGCGAAAATTCTTTTTTGTTTTCGGTTGTGGACTCCTTGATTCTTGATAAAGATGATGTCGTTATTCTTGATATGGGTGCTGGCATTGAGCACTTAACGCGGGGAACATCGAAGGGTGTAGACCTGATGATTGTGGTAACAGAACCCAGTAAAACCAGTGTGCAAACGGCAAGGGTGGTTATGCAGCTGGCGAAGGATTTAGGCATTGAAGTTGCAAAAGTAATTGCTAATAAAATACGTTCTCCTAAAGAAGAAGCATTTATCCAGGAACAGTTTGCTGCTCATGAACTGTTAGGCGTCATTCGTTTTGATGATGAACTGCTGGATGTTGCTCTCGGAAATGGAGGGGACATACTTACCGGAGCCTTCAAAACAACAATGGAGGAAATTTATGCGCGGCTGACCGCCAACTCCAAACCCTAGGTTTTAAAGAGCAAAAGCTCAAAAAATATTAGGAGGTAAGTCTGAATGTCTTTTAAAAGTGACGTAGAAATCGCTCAAGAGGCGAAGATGTCCAAGATCGTTGATGTTGCCAACGAACTCGCAATCCCTGCAGAAGAGCTTGAACTCTATGGTAGTTACAAAGCTAAGGTTTCCCTGAAAACCTGGGAACGCATAAAAGAGCGGCCAGATGCTAAGTTGATCCTTGTAACCGCTATCAACCCGACTCCTGCCGGTGAAGGCAAAACTACAACTACGGTTGGCTTGGGCGATGCTCTGCGGAAAAAAGGCAAAAAGGTTGTCATTGCTCTGCGTGAACCATCCCTTGGACCCTGTTTCGGCGTTAAAGGCGGTGCTGCCGGCGGTGGCTATGCCCAGGTAGTACCTATGGAAGACATTAACCTTCACTTTACCGGCGATTTCCATGCGATTACTACTGCCCATAACCTCCTGGCAGCCATTATTGACAATCACCTGCACCATGGCAATGCTCTTAATATTGATCCCCGCCGCGTAACCTGGCGCCGGGTGCTGGATCTTAACGAGCGGGCCCTGCGTTTCATCGTTTGCGGTCTTGGCGGCAAGGCCAATGGTGTGCCCCGGGAAAACGGCTTTGACATTACGGTTGCTTCGGAAATGATGGCAATTTTATGTCTGGCTAAAGATCTTGACGATATGAAAGCCCGTATCGGCAAAATTATCGTTGCTTATACGATGGATGGCAAACCGGTGACTCCGAACGACCTGAAAGTAACCGGAGCTTTGACTTTGCTCTTCAAAGATGCCATTAAACCGAATCTTGTGCAAACACTGGAAAATACCCCGGCTTTCGTACACGGCGGTCCGTTTGCCAACATTGCTCACGGCTGTAACAGTGTATCGGCAACCAAATATGCCATGAAGCTCGCTGACGTTGTTGTAACAGAAGCTGGTTTCGGTGCTGACCTGGGCGCAGAGAAATTCCTTGATATTAAATGCCGTTTTGCCGGCTTTAAGCCTGCTGCAGTTGTTATTGTTGCTACAGTTCGGGCCCTTAAGATGCATGGTGGCGTGCCTAAAACCGAATTAGTTGGCGAAAACATGGCTGCACTGGAAAAAGGTCTTGCTAATCTTACCAAACACATTGAAAACATGCAGAAATTTGGCTTGCCCACAGTTGTTGCTATCAATGCTTTCCCAACTGATACCGATAATGAACTCAAATTTGTTGAGGAAAAATGCAATGCTATGGGGGCGGAAGTTGCCTTATCTGAAGTTTGGGCTAAGGGCGGCGAAGGCGGCCTTGCACTTGCTGATAAGGTGTTGGCAGCTTGCGAAAAACCTAACAACTTCAAATTTATCTATGACGAAAAATCTCCTATTAAAGACAAAATCGCTGCTATCGCCACTGAAATCTACGGCGCTGACGGCGTAAATTATACTCCGGCGGTTGAAAAGACTATTCAGGAGCTGACTGCTCTTGGTTATGATAAAACGCCGATCTGCATGGCAAAAACTCAATACTCGTTAAGTGATGACATGGCTAAACTTGGCCGTCCGTCCGGGTTTAGAATTACTGTCCGCGAACTGCGGGTTGCTGCTGGTGCCGGCTTCCTGGTGGCAATCACCGGTGAAATTATGACAATGCCTGGTTTGCCTAAAGCTCCTGCCGCAGAGAGAATGGATATTGATAATGCCGGCAAAATTGTTGGTTTATTCTAATTCTACAAAAGATACTAATATATCAAAAATTTTTTACAATCCTTGCAGGTATTCGCCCAATCCAGGGCGAATACCTGAATATAGAGTTTGTGAAAAAATCCTCATAATTAATGATTCTAATTGACCTGTAAGAGTGGAAAGCCTGAAAACAACTATGATGAACATAGGGAGGAAAAGAAGAATGTCCGACAAAAGAACAATCGACATGGCTGCCGTACAAATGCTGGATAAAGCCAAAGAAATTGGCTTCCTGACAACTTTTGACCGCGCTAAAGCCCAAGAGCCCCGTTGTACCTTTGGTAACACTGGTATTTGCTGCCGTATTTGCCTGCAGGGGCCTTGCCGTATTCTGCCCAAGAAACCAGGCGGTAATAAAGGTATTTGTGGTGCTGCTGATTATACTATCGTTGCCCGTAACACAGTTCGGTACATTGCCGGCGGTTCTGCAGCTCACTCCGACCATGGTCGCGAAATTGCTGAAGTTCTTTTGCATGTAGCGGAAGGAAAAAATCATGACTATCAGATTACTGATGCCAATAAGCTTGTGCAAGTAGCTAAAAACATCGGTGTTGCAACTGAAGGCCGTGAAATTAAAGATATTGCTAAAGAAGTGGCAACTGCTGCCCTGGCTGAATTTGGCAATACAGATCAGACTAAAGAGCTTACCTGGCTCACCTCTTATGTTCCTGAAAATACTCTTGACGTGTGGCGTAAAACTACAATCATGCCTAGTGGTATCAATCTTAGTTTGGCACAATTATTACATCAAACTCATGCCGGTACTGACGCTGATCCAGTCAACATCATCTTTGGTGGCCTGAAGGCTGCGCTTTGTGATATCGACGGCATGCATCTTGCTACCGACTTAACCGACGTGCTCTTTGGTGTTGGCGTACCGGTAGTTACCGAAGCTAACCTTGGTGCGATTAAAGCCGATAAAGTAAACATTGCCCTCCACGGTCATAATCCGCTCTTAAGCCAAATGGTTGTTAAGGCTGCCAAGGAAATGCAAGCAGAGGCTAAGGCTGCCGGCGCAGAAGGTATCAATCTTGTTGGTATCTGTTGTACTGGTAACGAAGTGCTCACCCGTGAAGGTGTTGCCATTGCCACTAACTTTGCAACACAAGAACTGGCAGTAATGACCGGCGCTATGGATGCTATGGTTGTTGACGTTCAGTGTATTATGCCGAGCTTGCGCTCTGCCGCCGAATGCTTCCACACTAAGATTGTTACCACTATGCCTATCATGAAAATCCCTGGTTCCTATCACTTTGCCTTTGATGAGCATCATGCCGTCAATAGCGCCAAAGAAATCATTCGTTTGGCGATTGACGCTTATAAAACCCGTGACAAAGCGAAAGTGTGCATACCTGATCTCAAGAGCACTGTTGTCGCTGGTTTCACCATGGAATCCATCCTTAATATTTTTGCCAAAATCAACCCGGAAAACCCGATCCGCGTATTAGCTGATGCGATTGAGGCCGGCGAAATTAAAGGTGTAGCATCACTTATCGGTTGTAATAACCTAAAAGGCACTCACGACGAAAACCACACTACCATCGCCAAAGAACTGGCTAAGAATGATGTGTTCCTGCTTGCCGGCGGTTGCTCTGCGCAGGCTCATGCATTAGCCGGCTTGATGAATGGTGAAGCTGTGCAAAAATATGCCGGTGAAGGCCTGAAAAAATTCTATGCCCGCCTGAATGCTGCAGCAGGCTTAACTGCTGAACTGCCGCTGATGTTCCATACCGGCTCCTGCGTTGACTATAGCCGTCAGCAAGACCTTGTCAATTTATTGGCCAAGGAAATGGGCCTGGATAATCGCGATTTCCCGTTTGTTGTCAGTGCGCCGGAAGCTATGTCGGAAAAGGCAGTTGCTATCGGTTCCTGGAACGTAGCTTATGGCAACCCGACTCATGTTGGTGTAGTAGCTCCGACTGTTGGCAGTCAGCTTGTTAATGACGTTGTTACCAAAATTGCTGAAGATGTATTTGGCGGTTTCTTCTTCTGGGAAACTGATCCGGTTAAAGCCTCAGCCAGAATTATTGAAATTCTTGATGAACGCAACTGGAAGAATGCTATGCGTAAAAAAGCTCGTGACGCGCAAGCAGCTAATTAAAATGTAATTGGTGTCAATCGATTGGGTCTCAATCGATAAACTATTTTTGATATTGAGAAATTGACTCTATGAAGGAGGACGAAAAATAATATGTCTATGGAGCTTTTTAAAGGCGCCTATGAAGGTGCTGTTACAGCTACCAGCTATGCGGAAATTCTTCTGGCCAAAGCTATCAAGGAACATGGTGCCGACACTCCGGTTAAATATCCCGATACAGCCTACAGACTGCCGGTAATTACTGCCCTGAGCGGTGAGGAAGTAAATACTATCGGTGAACTTTCACCTATCCTCAACCGGATCCGTACCACTAACATCAAGGAAGAATTGAATTTTGAAAACGCTAAACTCAACGGTGAAGCAACCCTTTATGCTGCTGAAGTTATTGAGGCGTTGCGTTATCTTAAAGGTGCTAAACCTGATCAATTCCCTTACTGCGGTTTCATCTCCGACCCTATTCTGCGGAAGTTTGGTGTACCACTGGTTGACCAGACAATCCCCGGTGTTGCCGTTATCGTCGGCAAAGGCAAAGACAGCAAGTCAACTGCCAAACTGGTAAAAAGTCTTCAGGCTAAAGGGATTATGATCTTCCTGTGCAATGAAGTCATTGAGCAGTGTATTGAAGAAAACGTTAAAATCGGTTCTGACTTCATTACCTTCCCGCTTGGTAACTTTACCCAGGTCATCCATGCTGTTAACTTTGCTTTCCGTGCCGGTCTAGCTTTCGGTGGTATCCCTGCCGGTCAGCGCGAACGGGCGATGGAATATCAGGCTAAACGTGTTCTGGCGTTTGTTATACAGCTTGGACCTAATGATATTGTTAAATTTGCTGCCGAATTTGGTGCTATGTTCATGGGCTTCCCGACAGTTACTGACCAACCGGTAGCTGAAGAGATTCCTGATTGGTATCAATCCGAGCCAGACTATGAAAAAATCGCTAAACTTGGTCTGGAAATGCGCGGCATTAAAATCAAAATCGTTGATATCCCTGTACCGATTACAATCGGACCTGCTTTCGAAGGCGAAACCATTCGTAAGAAAGATGCCTGGGTTGAGTTCGGCGGCGGTCGTTCCACCAGCTTCGAGCTTGTTCGGATGCTTGGTGTTGATGAAGTTGAAGATGGTAAGATTGAAGTTATCGGACCAGAAATCGACGAAATGGCAGAAGGCAGCGTTTATCCGCTAGGTTTCATGGTTGATATCTATGGACGTAAAATGCAGGAAGACTTCGAAGGCGTACTTGAGCGCCGTGTTCACTACAACCTGAACTATGGTGAAGGTCTGTGGCACGTAGCACAACGTAACATGATGTGGGTGCGTATTGGTAAGAATGCTCATGCTGCCGGTTTCAAAATGAAAGACTTCGGTGAAATTCTTATCGCTAAATACAAATCCGATTTCCCGGCAATTGTTGACCGGGTACAAGTTACCATTATCACTGATAAAGATGTTATTGAAGACAAAATTAAAATCGCTATCGAAAAATACGCTGCCCGTGATGCCCGTCTCAAAGGTCTCACTGACGAAAGCGTTGAAACCTATTATTCCTGCACACTCTGTCAGTCCTTCGCACCAAACCATGTGTGTGTAGTATCACCAGAACGCGTAGGCTTGTGCGGTGCAGTTTCGTGGTTGGATGCTAAAGCTTCCAACGAAATCAACCCACTTGGACCTAACCAGCCAATCGAAAAAGGCGAATGCGTTGATACTGTAAAAGGTCAATGGAAAAACCTCAACGAATTCATCTATGCTAACTCCCATAGTACTGTTGAAGCCGTAAACTTCTACACACTTATGGAGGATCCAATGACTTCCTGCGGTTGTTTCGAGGCTATTGTTGCCTTACTGCCGCTGTGTAACGGCATCATGATTACTACCCGTGAACATGGTGGTGAAACTCCTTGCGGTATGACCTTCTCAGGCCTTGCCGGCACTTGCGGCGGCGGCGTACAAACTCCAGGGTTTATGGGTATCGGTCGTCGTTATGTATGCAGCTCTAAATTCATTCCTGCTGATGGCGGTCTGGCACGTGTTGTCTGGTTGCCAAAAGAAATGAAAGAATTCTTGGGTCAAGATTTAATTGACGCAGCAGTACGTGATGGTCTTGGAGCTGATTTCGTTGATAAGATTGCCGACGAAACAGTAGGTACAACTGAAGAAGAAATTCTACCGTTCCTGGAAGAAAAACAGCATCCGGCTCTCAAAATGGATCCAATGATGTAAATATTTCCCACGTATCTATTTTAAGGTAGAATTCGGGACACATTATGAAAAGATAATAAAATATTCAAATGTGTCCCGATTCTCATATTTTACTTTAGAAGTTTTTATAATCGAAAGGAGAAGAGAAAATGGCATTAACAGGTTTGGATATCTTCAAACAACTGCCCAAAACAAACTGTAAAGACTGTGGTTCACCTACCTGCTTGGCTTTTGCAATGGCAATGGCTAACGGTAAAGCATCTCTTGACATGTGTCCTCATGCAAGCGAGGCTGCTAAAGAAACGCTAGGCGCTGCTACTGCACCACCAGTAAAAACTGTAAAAGTTGGTGTTGGTGAGCAAGAAGTTGTAATGGGTGACGAAACCGTCCTCTTCCGTCATGATAAAACTTTCTATCATCCTACTGCATTAGCGATTCAGATATCTGATACATTGTCTGGAGCAGAATTGGATGCAAAAATTGCCAAAATTAACGGCTTAGTGATGGAGCGTGTTGGTCAACAAGTAGCTGTTCAAATGGTTGCTATTACTAACTGCTCTAAAGACGCTGCTAAATTTAAGGCGGCTGTTGAAGCTGTAGCTGCTAAAGCTAATTTTGCACTGTTGTTAGCTGGCGATGTTGCTGCTCTGGAAGCTGCTGTTCCTGCAGTTGCTGCTAAGAAACCGCTTATTCATGCTGCTACCGCTGACAACTGGGAAAAGGTTGTAGCTTTGGCTAAAGCTAATAACTGCCCGGTAGTTGTAAAAGGTAATGGTCTTGATGATACTGCTGCTTTAGTCGAAAAGGTAGCTAAAGAATATAAAGAGCTGGTGCTTGATTTTGGTAATACTGCTCAAGCTAAAACTCTTGCTGAGATGGTCAATGCTCGCCGTCTGGCTATTAAAAAGAAATTCCGTCCGTTTGGTTATCCGATGCTTGCTTGCACTATAGCAACCGATGCAAAAGAAGAAGTAATAGAAGCTACTACTTATGTTGCTAAATATGCCAGCATCATTTGCATGAAAGCTGACGAAAAACATCATTTACTGCCACTTATGGCATGGCGCATGAACATCTACACCGATCCGCAAAAACCAATGGCTGTTGAAGCTAAAATTTATGAAATCGGTGATGTTGGTCCGGACTGTCCGGTATATGTTTGCACTAACTTTGCTCTTACTTACTTCGCGGTTGAGGGTGAAGTTGTTGGAAGTAAAATTCCGGGCTACATTGTAGCTGTTGATACTGATGGCGCTTCGGTTCTTACCGCTTGGGCTGCAGGAAAATTCGTTGCTGAGCCTATTAATGAAACCATTAAAGCATGCGGCATTATGGACAAAGTTAACCATAAGAGCATCGTAATTCCTGGCTATGTTGCCATTATCAGTGGTAAACTGACAGAAATCTCGGGTTTAGACGTAGTTGTCGGACCACAAGAAGCTGTTGGTATTCCTGCTTTTGCCAAAGCTCGTTACCCCCAACTCATGAAATAACAGCAACACAGAATTTTGTTGCCTGATACGAGATAACAGCAGCCTTGGTTTCACTAATCAGGAGGGTAATTAAGGATGAACAAACGGTTCGTAACATTTCTTCCCGCAGGCGTTAAAGTAGAGGTAGAAACGGGTACTGACCTGCTTACTGCCGCAAGTAAAGCTAATATTGAGATCAAGGCCCCTTGCGGTGGGGATGGCACATGCGGTAAGTGTGCGGTTCAAATAAAGAGCGGCAGTGTAAAAGCCAGACGAGAAAGCCATTTGGCAGCTAGAGTTGCTGAAAAGGGACTTAATCTTGCTTGTCAAAGTTTAGTTCAAGACGAAGATTTAGTTGTAGAAATACCTAAAACTTCAATCATGAGCAAACATCAGGTACTAGTTGAACGGAGTACAGTAGGTGAAGGGATTTCCGACGCCTTAAGCAATTACCTGTTGCACGTGTGGCAGCTAAAAGAACTGCTGCTGGAAAAGCAAGACAGCCCTCTTAATGGTTATAGCCTCAACCCGCTCTGTAAGCGTATTTGTCTAACTTTGCCTGAAGCTAATCTGCAGGATAACCGTGACGACCTGAATCGGTTGACCATGGCTCTAAAAAAAGAAATTAGCTGTACCGATGTTAATGTTCCTCTGGCGATTGTTCGAAACTTAGGGAATACTCTCAGGGTTGATAATTTTAAAGTAACGGTGCTGTTATCTGAAATTGACGGCAAAGCCGAAGTTATTGCCGTGGACCCAGGTCACAGGCATCAGCCTTTGTATGGTTTAGCTATAGATATCGGTACTACTACCGTTGTTGCCTATTTGCTTGATCTTGAAAAAGGCTGGGTTGTCGATACGGCCGGGACACATAACCGGCAAGCTCGGTTTGGTGATGACGTCATTAGTCGTATTGTATATGCTGTCGAAGAAACCGACGGACTAAAAACCGTTCATCAAGGTATTATCGACACAATCAATACGCTGATTATGGATCTTTTGGTAAAACAGAAACATATCAAAGAAACCGACATACGTGTGATGATGACTGCCGGGAACACCACTATGGCGCATTTGTTCTTAGGGATTGATCCTAAATTCATTCGCTTGGAGCCATATATTCCCACAGCTAATTTTTATCCGGTTGTTAAGGCGCGGGAATTGAAGCTGAGGGTGCATCCTGATGCAGAAGTCTTTACATATCCGTCAGTTGCCAGTTATGTTGGCGGTGATATTGTTTCTGGTACTCTGTTTACTAAAATGGGGAATGAGGATGCTCCGGTATCTCTCCTGATTGATATCGGTACAAACGGCGAAATGGTATTAGGTGCCGGCGATTGGTTGGTAACCTGTTCCTGTTCAGCTGGCCCGGCCTTTGAAGGGTCAGGTATCATGTTTGGGATGAGGGCCATGCATGGTGCAATTGAGCGTTTGGAGATAGATCCTCAAACCTATGAAGTATCATTTACTACTGTCAATAATGGCAAGGCTATTGGCATCTGTGGTTCAGGCCTGATCGACTGCCTGGCAAAATTAAAAAGTACGGGTGTCATAGACCGCGCAGGCAAGTTTCAAACCAACCTGCCTACTGAGCGGATGCGTATAGGGGAAGTGGGACCCGAGTTTGTTCTTGTTTGGCGGGAAGATACTGACATTAATCGTGATGTTGTTATCTGCGAAGCCGATGTCAAAAACCTGCTAAGAGCGAAAGGCGCAGTATTTGCTGGAATACGCACACTCTTAAATGTGGTCGGTTTTGAGCTTGACGGTATCGAAAACATTTATGTGGCTGGCGGATTCGGTAATTACCTCAATATTCCTGATGCGATAGCTATTGGATTATTGCCTGATATACCTATTGAAAAATATAAGTATGTAGGTAATACTTCAGCTAAAGGTGCCTGTATGGCCCTATTGTCTCAGGCGGCCTGGCATGAAGCAAATAATTTGGCAGGAAAAATGACTTATATTGAATTGTCGGTCGGAAATCTGTTTATGGACGAATTTATCTCATCATTGTTTAGCCCTCATACTGATTTAACTCTATTCCCCAATGTCAGTCTTTAGTATGACTAAACTGGTGTTTGGGCGTATTGAAAGGAGTTTCAAGACATGGCAAAACAAATAGCAGTGGCAGGAAAAGGCGGTACTGGCAAAACAACATTTACTGCATTACTTATCCGGTATCTGGTAAAGAACAATAAAGGTTCCATTCTGGCGGTTGATGCAGATGCAAATGCCAATTTGAATGAAGCCCTGGGTATGGATGTAGAGCAGACAATCTCTGAGTTGTTAACCAGCACCAAAGATCCTAAGAGTATACCTGCCGGTATGACCCAGGAAACGTACATTGAGTATAAACTCCAAGCATCATTGGTT
>JAEWGR010000051.1 GCA_023388195.1 Bacillota bacterium | reverse complement strand
GACAGGGACTCCTGTACAATTGTTGATAACTGGCTTTCCGGCTGGTCGTATGGATTTACCCATTTCTTTTGAATCATGTAGTTCATCATTCCCTCATGTCCTGTCAGGCTCTGAGTGCAATACCCTGCCAAAAAAGCACGAACTTCAGGAGTAGTCGCTGTCAAAGCTGCCGCAAAATAGGCTTGGGCCGTGGCAGCCGCACCGTATGTAGCGTTATAGGCAATCGTTTTATCAGCAGATTCACCCGTACTTCCGGAAAAAATCGATCCCATCAGTGAAGCCATTACTGCACCTCCCCACGTACTTGAGTTTGTTCTTTAAATCCATATCCTGTAGTCGTAATTTTGTTTTCCACTACAAATTGCTGTAATCCTGCTACCCGCGCCTGCGTTGCCGCAATACCTGCCTGTGTCATGGTTTTTAGATGCTCATCAGATATTGCCATCAAACTAGCTTGCGCTACCGTTAGCGCATTGGTTTCCATCTCTAAAAGTTTTGCTAATGACAAGACTTCTACTGGAGTTAATTGGCGCAATTTACTTTCCCTCTTTCTATGAATTATTAGATATTAATATTTTTTTCCAAAGCTTAAATAAATATGATTAGAACCACCTTGGAAATAATGGCAAACAGTAGACAGATCAATATCTTGCCAACGAAGCCCCAGGAGTTCCCACACCGCATGCTGGTAAAACAGATAGATAATACTCTTGCCTAAACCCATCGACCCTTCTAAAAATTCCCTTTGATTTTTCTTTGAAAACAAATGATTATAGTTTTGGTGTTTATGGTAGCCCTTCAATGCCCGTAAATGCTGGATTGTTGCCCTTTTATGATTATCTAAATTTATTGCTTTTTATGGCTGATTGTAATACTGATTGTAATAAAAAAAGCCGCCTAATTGGCGATAAAAGCTACGGAACTTTGATAAATATTTTAAAAAACTAAAGCCCCCTGCACACGCCAAGGGCTTGAAAGCTAATTGAACTGTGGTATTCTATTACACCAGTTTTTAAATATTCTTACTACATGCAGGAATATTATGGTAGATTCTAGTATTGGTATATAGCTTTAATTAAACATATTAGGAGGAAGAACAATGCACAAGAAAGTTGTTATTGTTAGCTTAGTTATAATGTTAGGCCTTATTTTTTCGGGAATCTCCTATAATGTACAAGCAGCAGAAATGACACTTGATAAGGATACTGCTCTACATCCTCAAGGTTGGTTAAGTAGTGATTTAAAGTTTCAAAAAGGACCAGTGGTATTAAATGAACGTGGCGAAGTAGTTTCAGGTATAATGAAAGAAAGGACGTATCTCCGTCCAGCCGGAGATGTTCACATTTTCTTGATAGACCAGTACGTGTATGTAAAGTGTGATACTCTTCTCTTTGCTCCTGGTTTAGTGGTGTTTAATGAGCGTGGTGAAGTAATATCAGGTGTCTTAGACCATGATCAGGATGTCAGCTTATACAATGATTTACTTTACTATGTGGGTTTTAGAAAGGGGAAGGAATTAACCTTTAGCTCCGATCACAGTGTCAGTAAAGGAACATTAAATAGCAATCAATCATTACGTCCTCTTGGATGGAATAACCAAACATGGCCCACTCTTACACAGTCCGGTTTTATACTTTTTAAAGGCGATACTCAAGTTGTCTTTTCAAAAGGCGAAGTTGTATCAGGAACGTTGGCACAAGATACCGAACTTATGACGACATATGGGAAAAAGAAACTGTTTTTAGCAGATACCTTTGTTACTTTTAATGAAAAAGGAGAAGCCTCATAGCTTACTTACCACCCAGCATGAGCTGGGTGTTTTTATCGTCTTTTCTATCACGACGAGTGCTTTATATACCATCTACCATCCACATCACCCCGATACAAGCTAACCTCTTTATTCTTCACCCTGCATCTATACCGCTTCCCGAAGCCGCTGCCAATTGTAATGGTTGGCTTAACGTCTATCAATTGATCGACCTCAAATTCTCTGCCATCCGGCCAGATAATTACCAATTGCGTTATATTACCATCAAGCCCATATCCTATCCGCATACCTACATAGGTTATTCGGGCAGTCCGGTTAGGCAAGGTATACCAGTTTGACGGTTCTGTATTTGGTCGACTCCCAAGTCACAAAGCCTTTTTCCTTAAGCTTTTCAAGCGTCTTGTGAGTAGTGGATACACTCCGGCCAA
This sequence comes from Bacillota bacterium, assembly GCA_023388195.1. Classification (GTDB taxonomy): domain Bacteria; phylum Bacillota; class Negativicutes; order Sporomusales; family Sporomusaceae; genus Sporomusa. The sequence goes on along the minus strand of JAEWGR010000051.1, from coordinate 80,140 downwards.
CTGCAGCGGAAATTTCTCTGATCGTCGGTGGCGCTCCCCTATGCTTTGCTAAGTATTGATAAATTTGTACTTGGACTACGCTGGCCACTCTAATCACTCCCAGAACATTTGCTTGTGTTTATTCTAGAACAAACGTTCGCAGTTGTAAAGTGGGAATAAATGGACCTACGCGAGGTGATATCATTTTTGATTGCAGGAATAATGTGTAAAATGTGGTATTTATTATAAAAAAGAATATAATATCATAGTGGAGGCTGATGCTCTTGAAAAGAATATTGTTGTTAATCCTAATGATCGTATTGTCATTAGGAACTGTACAAGCCCACGCCAGTGAAATGTCACCAAACGAGAAACAAATCCTTCCGGTTTTAATCGTAAATAATTCGTACTCAGATACACAAAAATCAAGGGCTAGAATGAAAGCTGAATCACCTAATATTCTGATGCACCAGATTATAGAATCACTAGGCAAAAAATATAACATCAAGCAATTAAATAATGATTATAATATCCACGATGTTGCAAGTACGGAGAAAAGTGATTTACTTGATGCATTTAAAGAAACCAATTATCCTATAGTTATGTTAGTCGAGATTCTTCCCGTCGGCCCTGGCGGAGCCAGTCTTGACACACTTGTGGTAGTCCACTTTAAAATTTTCAATATTAAAGATAATAAATACCTATACAATGGAAAGTTATGGACACAAAAAATGACCGGCCCCGACGGGTTGCGATATTTGAATCCTCAAATAGATATTTTATTAAAAGATGTATTTAAAATGTAAAATTGAATTTGTATTTAGCTGGGAAACCGGCTTATTTTTTTGCTTAAAATAGAAAAAGCCGCACCCTTTTGCTTTCAAAATGCCTGTTGAAAGCAACATGTCACTTTTGTGTTAAATCGCAAGTGGGCAAAATAAAAATCCCGGCAGCCGAAGCTACCGGGCGATCATCCAGTAAATAGACTTAGCCCTCCATTATTTAATACGTATATAATAGAGATGATAAATAATACTAAACATTTCCTAAAACTTAATTTTGCAATAATGCGATACAAAATATACATTAATAGTAAAAGAAAAATAGCGTAGAAACCTAAATGTAATTTACCGAAAAAATAATGTAAAGGGTCTTTAAATGCGTGCTCTAATAAAAAAAGTAAATAAAAAGAGAATATCCCTCTTCTTCCAATGGCATGAGCTTCAGCAGAATATACACCCCTGTATCCATAATAATACGGATACCATCCCCCTTCTGCCTGTCGGTCTACCACTGGTTCTTCGTCTCGGTTTTCCTCATCTGTTTCTTCCATAGGCTCCTCCTGATAATCTTGACATTATGAATCTATATATTATTTATATGTTAATTTTTCTCCTGCAGACATCCCGCTTCCAATAAATGGGACAAAATAAAAAAAGCCCACCAGGACGAACCCGGCAGGCGGCATAGTCATCGTATCAATACCTTATAGGTGTTACGCTTGATATATTCAAAATAATGATAAATCCCTGAAAACGATGCTTTGTTACGAAGATTACTGCAATAATCTGATGGTATAATACTGCTCCGATTAGTATTAGGGTGTTCGTTACAAACACAATCAATAATTTCTTTACATGATAGTACAGTGTCCGGAACATAATGCTTCTTTATCGCACTTTCAATTTTTTCTCGAATTAACATTACTATCACCCCATTGGATTATTCTACCATAAGTGATAAAGTCCTTTAAATAGAAAAACCACCCGGGGTTCCCCGAACGCTGTTTAAATGCCCACCATGGTCCCCGTCATCTGCCGGACATATGGCAGTGAGAAGTGTGGGGGTTCTGTTACCTGATATTATACGTTATAAAAACAAGATATCCGTCTTAATCACATATTTAACTTCACCGCCGACCACTGTGCCGGCCAGCAGTATCCATTCTTATTTGCAAACTTAGCAAGTAAACAATATATCCCCTTGGCATGTAATACTCATTGTAATACTGTCCCGCCCACCACAAAACCAACACCCCACAAACCCAGTAAAATCAACCTTTCTAAAAATTCCCTTTGATTTTTCTTTGAAAACAAATGATTTTCCAAGGTTGTTCATTTACAATTAAAAATAGTAATTCTCACCAACTCTATGGCATTGTCTAAAAGGAGTCTTATTGTGAAACTGCTCTTAATCGAAGACGAACGCCGGCTTGCCGATGCGTTATCCCATATACTTAGAAAACATGGCTACGCCGTCGATACCGCCTTAGACGGCGAGTCAGGCCTGGATATGGCCGCTACCGGTATCTATGATATCCTCATTTTAGACCGGATGCTGCCGCTCCGGGACGGTGTTTCGGTCTTAAAAGAATTCCGCAGCCTGGGCTTTGAGACCCCTGTAATTTTTTTGACGGCCAAAGACTCGACCAAAGACAGAGTGGAAGGGTTGGATGCCGGCGCAGACGATTATCTGGTAAAACCTTTTTCGTCAGAAGAGCTAATGGCCCGCCTGCGAGCTCTTGCCCGCAGGCAAACCAAACTTCTAACCAGCGAAACGCTGGCGGCAGCCGGATGGGTCTTGGACCCGCTCCGCTGTGAAGTAACTAAAGATAACATGATTATCAAGTTAACAGCCAAAGAAACGTTGTTATTGGAGCTGTTAATGCGCAACTATGGCCTTGTCGTCAGTAAAGAGCGGATCTGGGAAAAAGTCTGGGGCTTCCAGGCTAACATTGACATCGCTAATGTCGACCTCTATATTCACTATCTGCGCCGGAAGCTTAATACGCCTTTTATTCGAACCGTTAGGGGAATTGGCTATTATCTAAGGAGTGAAAGTCATGTTTCGTAAATTACGCCGCCAGTTAACCCTGGTAAATATGGGGATAATGGCCCTCCTCTTCCTGATTCTGACGGCTGGCAGCTACTTATTTGCTCAGGACCGGCTCACTACAGGGGCTGCTTTCTTTTTAAAAAGAGTGGCCGCAGATTTGATCAGTGGCAAACTCAATGACCTGCCGCCACGTCCTAACCGGGAAGAACGTATGGGGCCGGTGCCCGACCCCGGTCCGGGACCAAGACCGGGGCCTGCCCCTATTCTTGCCCCTGGCTTCGGCCCCGGACCATCTGTTTTTTTTGTCCGGTTAAATGAGCAGGGCAACCTAATAGCCAATTCATCCAATCTCGCCTTATCGGCCGAGGACTTAACCCATTTGCTGGCAGAAGCACGCCGTTTAGATTCTGATCAGGGCACAGTTACCTTTGCCCAGGTAGAGTACAATTATTTGCAGGCAAATATTCCCGGCCAAACCGACTATTATCTTATTTTCCAGGACTTCTCCCGGGAAAAAAATGCGTTGCAGACAGTTATCACCGCTCTTATTCTCATTGGCCTGGTTTGTGTTTTTCTATCATTTTTTGGCAGCCGCTATCTGGCAAACAAAGCTATGATTCCCATTCAGCAGGCCTGGCAGCAGCAGCGGGATTTTCTAGCCGATGCCTCCCATGAGCTCAGAACCCCGTTAGCAGTTATTCAGACCAATCTAGAGGTCGTGCGCTCCGCCCCGGAGGATATGATCAAAGACCATGAACTCTGGCTTGAAAATATTCAGACAGAGGTCTCATGCATGACAAAACTGGTTGATTCCTTGTTATTTCTCGCCCGCGCCGACTCACATCAACAGATTCTCAATCAAAACAATTTTGATTTTGGCAAAGCAGTATGCCTGGCAGGAGCCCCTTTTATCCCCGCAGCCGAACGCAAGCAGGTCAACTTGCGCATTCAAACCGAAGCGATTACCTATTTTGGTGATGAAAGCAAATTGTGCCAGGTTGTCGCCATTTTAACAGACAATGCCATTCGCCATACTCCTGCCGGTGGTATGATAACAATAACCCTGAAACATACCATTGATTCGATTCTCCTCATTATCCAGGATACGGGGGAAGGCATCGCGGCCGAGCATGTGCCGAAAATCTTCAACCGTTTTTATCAAGCCAACCAAGCCCGCACCGATGGCGGGACCGGTCTGGGGTTATCAATTGCCAAACTAATTGTGGAAAGCCATAAGGGTACTATTAAAGTTAACACTGCGCCGGGAGCGGGAGCTACTTTTACAGTTGTGCTGCCATTATAGTCTGACGATCGGCTTGCGCCACGTCCGCAAGGCCGGCGGCCAGCAATACCTGCGCCTTAGGGGGCTGCGATTTTTCCGAGCCCTTACATTATAGCTTTGAATTATTACATCCTTGATGGGATTAAAAAAGCAACGGTGCCGGCTCTATGCCGGTACCGTTGCTTTTTTCCAAATCAATTAGCAGCCCTATTGGTACGTTAGCTAAGATGAGAGGGCCTGATACACCTGCTCAACTACCGCTGCCGGGGTGATGCTGTTCATACAGTCGTTTTTTCCCTGTTGGCATTTCATCTTATGGCAAAAAGAACAGGCCAGCTTATTAACCACAAACCGGTTCTGCCTGCCTGGCGGTGCATAAGTCTCTGGATTGGTTGGGCCAAACAGGGCCACTGTCGGCGTTTCCAGGGCCGCTGCCATATACAGGGGACCGGTGTCGCCCGCCACCACGACCGCAGCCCGGGCCAGCATGGCGGCCATTTCCAGCAAGGATGTTTTGCCGATGGCATTGGTTACCGGAATACCCGCCTTGGCCTCGATCTCCTGCCCCATAGCCATTTCCTGCTTACCGCCGCACAGGATAATTTTAAAATCCCGGGACAAAAGCGCCGCTGTACGGGCAAAAAGCTCCGGCGGCCAGTTCTTGGCCTGCCAGGTAGTGCCAGGAACCAGAACCGCAATCCGGTCTTGCCGGGTAATGCCGGCATCTGTCAGGTAATGATCGGCAAAGCTCACTGCCGCCGCCGGTATTCCCAAAGTCATCTGCCGGCTGCCGGGAGTAATTCCCAGTGGCGTCAATACGCCAAGGTATTTTTCCGTAATATGCGGCCCCAGGGGCTCAGCCGTTTCGGTCATAAACCGCGGATTAAACTCCCTGGCCCCGCTCAGGCCGATGCGCCTGCCCGTATTCACCTCTTTAGCGATCAACCCTGTCAGAAACAGGCCGTGAATGTCCAGAGCCGCATAAAACTCTCTTGACCTTAAACAAGCCTGCAAGCTGTGCCAGAGGGACAGAGCCTTTTTAAATTCAAAGGCCCGCAGGTGTTTTTCGAAGCGTTCACGGGACCAGACAATGACCTCATCAACCAAGGGGTTATATTTTACCAAATCAGCGCAAACTTCCCCCACAAGCCAGGTAAGCCGGCAATCAGGCCAGGCTGCCTTGAGTGCTCCGGCTACAGGTGAGCAATGAATCACATCACCGATAGAGCTGAGTCTTATAATAAGTATTTCTTTTTTCAGAATACCACCGCCTAGTGCAGTTTCAGCTTCGCCAGCGCCTCTGCCAATGCATTATTAATTGGTTTATCCGCCTGCTGCTCTTTTAAATAACGGGAAACATCCTGTTTGGAAACCCGGGTATCGCCCTCTTTTTTTTTACGCTCCGTAAAGGTGGACAGCTTTTCCCGGTACCCGCAGCCACAAACAAAAACGCGGGCTTCCCCCTCCCCCCGTAACTCCAGTTTCTTATGACAGTTGGGGCATCTGGCATTGGTTGTCTGGGCAACATTTTTCCGGTAGCCGCACTCGCGATCCTGACAAATGAGCGACTTGCCTTTTTTACCGTTTACCTCCAGCAGATACTTGCCGCATTCGGGGCAGCGCGTGCGGGTTACATTGTCATGCTTAAATTGTTCCTGACTGTTTTTTACCTCACGGATAATGGCCTGGGTATATTCTTTGATTTCGGCAATAAAGGCCTGCTTCTTCAGCTGCCCTTTGGCAATGGCACTGAGTTTTTGCTCCCACTGTGCCGTTAAGGCCGGTGATTTCAGGTCGGCAGGCGCCAGTTCCAGCAATTGCCGGCCTTTAGAGGTAATAAAGAGTTCTTTGCCTTTTTTTTCAATGACAAAACTACTAAAGAGCTTTTCAATAATGTCAGCTCTGGTCGCTACCGTACCCAGACCACCTGTTTGGCCGATGATTTGTTTGAGCGTCTGACTTTCACCGGTCATATATTGGGCCGGATTCTCCATGGCCGACAACAGGCTGGCTTCGGTGAAAAATGCCGGCGCCTTGGTCTCGCCTTTCGTCAGCGCTACAGCCGTAACTGACAGAATGTCGCCTTTATGTAAGACAGGCAGCGTCTGGGCAACAACAAAATCCTCGGCGCCGTCTTCCTCATCCGGCTGGTTGTACAGCTCTTTCCAGCCAAGAGCACGTACCGTATTGCCTTTGGCCCGAAAGAGTTCATTGCCAATATGAGCCTTGACTGTTGTCTCTTCATACTCGTAAGGCGGGCAGAGAACGGCCAGGAATCGCCTGACAACCAAATCGTAGATCTTCTTTTCCTTATCTGTCAGCGAATTAAGGATAACCGCCTGTTCGGTAGGAATAATGGCATGGTGATCCGACACCTTGCCATTATCAACAAAATGGCTGCCGGCTTTGATTGGTGCTGTTAGTATTTTAAGTATCTGCCGGGAATACAGGCCAGTATCACAGGCTTTCACGCGATCTTTCAAGGTCTCAACTATATCTGACGATATATAGCGCGAATCGGTACGGGGATAAGTCAGGGCCTTGTGGGTTTCATACAGCTTTTGCATAATTGACAGCGTTTCTTTGGCCGAAAAACCATAGATTTTGTTGGCATCACGCTGCAGCTCGGTGAGATCATACAAAGCCGGCGAAAAAGATTTTTTGCCTACTTTATGCACCTCGTCCACTTCGGCTTTTTTCCCGGTTATTGTCGTGATAATCTTCTCGCAGACCGCTTTGTCGTAGCTTCGGCTTTCTTTGGATTTAGCTTCCTGCCAGGTCAGTTTCAGCTGCCCGGCAGTTGCGGTAATGCCATAGTAGCTGCGCGGCTGGAAGTTATGAATCTCCTTTTCCCGGGCGGCGATAATCGCCAGCGTTGGCGTCTGCACCCGGCCGCAGGATAATTGCGCATTGTATTTGGTAGTCAGGGCCCTGGTAGCATTTATGCCAACAAGCCAGTCCGACTCAGACCGGGCCACAGCTGAGGCATACAGATTCTCATATTCCCGGCCTGGTTTCAGATTGTTAAAGCCGTCCCTGATGGCTTTGTCGGTCACCGAGGAAATCCAGAGACGTTTAACCGGTTTATTAATATGAGCCTTTGCCAGTATCCATCTGGCCACAAGCTCACCTTCACGCCCGGCATCTGTGGCGATGACCACCTCGCTGACATCCTTGCGGCCCAGTTGTTCTTTTACCACACTGAACTGTTTGCCTGTTTGTTTGATAACAACAAGCTTCAGCTCCGGTGGCAGCATAGGCAGGTCCTCCAGGCGCCAGGCTTTATATTTTTCGTCGTAGGCTTCGGGATCGGCCAGGGTTACCAGATGTCCCAAGGCCCAGGTTACTATGTATTTAGATCCTTCCAGATAACCATTGCCTTTGCTGTTGCACTGAAGAACCCTGGCTAAATCCCGCCCGACTGACGGCTTTTCCGCTAATACTACAATTTTACTCATTTACGACCTCACTAAAAATAATATAGCTATTATTATACCCGTAAACTGGCAGTTTTTAAAGCATAACATAAGACTCATCTTGGGCCAGGTCCCTCAGAACGCTGGCAGAAGCCGCCTGTGCCTTTGGGTATAGTCGTTCTTACATCCACAGAATTTGTTATAACTCCCGGTAGATAGAAAAACTGCCAGGCGAAATTCGCCCTGGCAGTCTATACAGGTCACCGGCTCATAGCCTGTTCAAAGTCAGCGATAATATCGGCCGGATCTTCAATGCCGACCGACAGCCGGATCAGACTGGGGGTAATGCCCATCTGCAATTTTCGCTCCGCCGGCACTGACCCATGGGACATAATATCAGACAGGTTTACCATTGTCTCGACCCCGCCAAGACTATCGGCTAACAGGCAAAATTTGAGACTGCCCAGAATATGGCGGGCCAGTTCGGCGTCACCGACATCAAAGGCCACCACATTACCGGTACCCCGGGCCTGACTTTGGTGCAATGCGTAGCCGGGATGGTCGGCAAAACCCAGGTAATATACTTTCTTAACCTCTGGCCGCTGCCGGAGCCAGGCAGCCAGTATCCCGGCATTTTGCGACTGCCTGTCCATTCGTAACCCCAGAGTTTTCAGCCCCCGCAGCAGCAGCCAGGAATCAAACGGGCCCAAAACACCACCGGTAGAATTTTGCACAAAGTGCAGGTCATCTGCCAATTGAGCCTCTTTCACCACTACCACGCCGGCCAGCACATCGCTGTGGCCGCCAATAAACTTGGTAGCGCTGTGGATAACAATATCTACTCCCAGCTGCAGTGGCTGCTGCAGATACGGTGACATAAAGGTATTGTCGGCAATGGTTAACAGGCCGTGTTGCCGGGCCAGGGCAGCAACGCCGCGAATATCTGTCACCATCAGGGTAGGATTGGACGGTGTCTCGATAACCAGGGCCTTAGTTGCCGGCGTAATGGCCGCTGCCAGCCCGGCCAGGCTGCCAAAATCGACATACGAAACAGTAAGCCCAAAACGGCTGAAAACCCTGTCAAGAACCCGGGAGGTGCCGCCATACAGATTACGGCTGGCAATAATATGATCGCCTGTCTTGAATAAATTAAATACTGCCGTTATCGCTGCCATTCCCGACCCAAACGCAAACCCCCGGCAACCGCCTTCCAGCAGCGCCATGTGCTTTTCCAGCGCATGCCTGGTCGGATTGCCGCCCCGCGAATACTGATAGCCGCCTTCCTGGCCGACAGTATGGTGCCTGAAACTTGATGCCTGATAGATCGGGGTGCTGGCGGCACCGGTAGTCCGGTCGCCCTCATCACCGTGAATAAGTAACGTATCAATATGCATGATTCCTGCCTCCAAAATTAGTGAGTTATGCCCAAATAGGCTTTTTGCACCAGCGGATCATCGATCAAAGCCTTACCGGACCCGGACAGAATCACCCGGCCTGTTTCCAGGACAAAAGCCTCATCCGCCATCTCCAGCGCCTCAAAGGCATTTTGCTCTGCCAGCAGGATCGTAGTTCCCTGCTCCCGGATGCCGCGGATAACCGCAAACATATTGGCAACCATCAGCGGCGCCAGTCCCAGTGACGGTTCATCCAGGAGCAGTAAGCGCGGACGGGACATCAGGCCCCGGGCGATTGCCACCATCTGCTGTTCACCGCCGCTTAATGTCCCGGCATATTGTTTGAGCCGTTCCTGCATGATCGGAAAGAGCTGGTACATCTTTTCCAGATCAGCCTGGATACCGGCTTTATCCCGGCGAAGAAAAGCCCCCATCAACAAATTTTCTTTAACAGTAAGGTTGGCATAGAGGCGCCGCCGCTCCGGGACCAGGCATACCCCCTGGCCGACAATCTCATAGGCTTTACGGGATAAAGGCCGGCCTTCATAAACGATGGTGCCGCTCGCCGGCTGCAAAAGGCCGGCCAGGGTCATCATCAGCGTGGATTTGCCGGCGCCGTTGGCGCCGATCACGGCCACAATCCGGCCGGCCGGTACGGTCAGGGTCACATCGCGGAGAGCATGGATTTGCCCATATTTCACGTTTAAGCCGCTAACTTCTAACACGTTTATACCCCTCCCCGAGATAAGCCTTGAGTACGTCAGGATTGGTTTGAATAGCCTGCGCGGTTCCTTCTGCCAGCTTCAGGCCAAAATTAAGCACAAAAATAGAATCACAAAGCTCCATCACAACATCCATATGATGTTCGATCAATAATATGGTCAGGTTGTGCCGCTGATGAAGCCGGCGAATCAGTTTGGCCAAATCCAGCGACTCCTCCGGATTCATTCCGGCTGCCGGTTCATCCAGCAATAACAGCTTGGGCCGCAAGGCCAGCGCCCGGGCAATCTCCAGCTTGCGCTGCAGGCCGTAAGGCAGGCTGTCCGCCTGTACCCCGGCTTTGTCGGCAAGTCCGACTTCAGCTAAATACGCCAGGGCCTGCTCCCGTATCTCCTGTTCCCGTTTCAGTATATACGGCAGTCTGAGCAGGGAGGTCGCAAATGAATATTTGACATGTTTATCAACAGCAATACAGACATTGTCCAGCACAGACAGGTTCCGGAATAAGCGGATATTCTGAAAAGTCCGGGCTATCCCCCGGCTCACAACCCCATCAGGCTCCATACCGGCAAGCTCCTGTCCCTGAAACAGGATACTGCCGCCGGTAGGTGCGTACACGCCGGTAATGAGGTTGAACATCGTGGTTTTTCCGGCCCCGTTCGGTCCGATCAAACCCATGATTTGTCCTTGTTTAGTGGCAAAACTGACATCACGGCAGGCCATGATCCCGCCAAAGGCCTTGCTTACTCTCTGTAACTCAAGCAGATTCATCAGGACACCTCTTTTCTAAACAAGCGGCGAAAACTGTGCAGGGAGATCTCTTTATACCCAAACAAGCCCTGTGGCCTGAATACCATAATCGCCACCAGCAGGAAGCCATAGGCCACCAGCCGCCACATACTGGCCACCCGGAGCGCTTCCGGGATAGCCACAAACAGTACGGCGGCAACAACAGGCCCGGTAATGCTGCCCATACCGCCGGCGACAACACTGGCTGTCAGCTGGGTCGACAAATAGGCAGTAAACATGCCTGGCTGAATGAACGAAACATAATGGGCAAACAAGCCGCCGGCCAAACCGGCAGTCATCGCACTAAACAACAGGGAGCGCATCCGTACCTGAAACAGATTAATGCCCATCATCTCAGCAGCAACAAAGTCCTCCCGCACCGCAATGGCAGCCCGTCCATACCGGGAGTAAACAAAATTCCGGGCCACCCAGATGACCAGAATCGTGGCCACCACCACCACGGTCAGTGTTGTTTCATTGGCAATACCGGGAAGCCCGCGCGCGCCCTGGGTAATTTCAAGATTTTCCAGCAATACCCGGACCGCTTCACCAAACCCCAGGGTCGCAATCGCAAAGTAATCACTGCGCAGCTTGGCCCGCAGCGTAGGATAGCCAATGATGGTCCCCACCACTGCGGCCATAGCCATACCGGCCACCAGGGCCAGATAATAATTGACATCATAAAAATAGGTAAGAATACTGGCTGTATAGGCACCAACAGCAAAAAAAGCCGCATGCCCTAAAGAAAAGAGGCCGGTAAAGCCGGTGAAAATAGCCAGCCCGACGGTAGCAATGACGTAAATCAGGCTGAAAGTTATAACCCCGCTAATATATTCTGCCATCTCTGCTATACCTTTTCCTCAAGAAATTTGCCGAAAAGACCTGTTGGCAGCACCAACAGCAGTACGACCAGCAGCGAAAAGCTGAATACATCACGCACAACCGACGATACATAGGCCGATACAAAGGTTTCCAGGACTCCCAGCAGCAGCCCGCCGACTACGGCACCCGGCAAACTGCCCAGCCCGCCAATAACGGCGGCAATATAGGCCTTATTGGTAATCCAGCCCATGGTGGGGTAGACCATATATTTCATACCCAAAAACATGCCGGAAATCCCGGCCAGGGCCCCGGCCAGCAAAAAAACCCAGCCAATCGTCCTCGTAATATTAACACCGTTCAGCTCGCTGACCTGCATATCGTACGAGGCCGCCCTGATAGCGATACCGGTTCTGCTGTTTTGTAAAAAGTAATGCAGCCCATAGATGGCTATAAAAGAAAAGACAATGGCAAAAACATCCAGCATGCCGATTGAGACCCCGCCAAAACTAAAATTCTGCTGTGTCAGAACTTCCGGAAAAGCATAGAATCTGGAACCAATCGTTGCATAGACGAAATTCTCCAGAAAGATGGAGGTTCCCATTGCACTAATCATGAAATACAGGGAAGGCGCATTGCGTTTGCGCAGTGTACTGTAGGCTAACCGCTCATTTAATAAACATAAAACTGCAGCCCCGGCAATAGAACCGGCAATGGCCAGGTATACCGGCACGCCCATTTCCATTAACAGGAAATAGCCAATGTACGCCCCTAGCATAATAATTGAGCCATAGGCAAAGTTACTGAAATTCAGGATGCTGAATACCAGGGAGTAGCCAACTGCCATAAGTGCGTATATACCGCCGATAGCGAGGCCTGTAACCAGTGTTTGTATGAACATCATGCGCCATCTCCTTAAGTATTTAAAGACGGCGGGGGAATGAATCCCGCGCCGTCCTGCATGCCAGGTTACTGGGTAACAAATTTGGATTTAAAGATGAATTTGCCATCTTTAACTTCCTGGATGATGGCCGGCTTATTCAACGGATCATGGGTATTAGGATCAATTGTCAGTTTACCGCTTAATACCGGCAGATCTTTGGTCTTCTCCAGTTGTTCCGCTATTTTCACCGGATCGGCACTATTGGTTTTATTCATAGCGTCAATCAGCGCGTATAGGGCATCAATGGCCATAACCGGGTTGGGCATGATCGGGTCGGCTTTATATTTTGCCTGATACTCTTTAATAAAGTTTTGGATATCAGGATCATCCATACTGGCCAGGTTTACAAAATAAGAACCCTCTACGGCCGAGCCGCCAAGAGTGATTAAATCAGGGCTGCCCCAGCCGTCGCCACCGACAAACTTCGTTTTAATACCAAGGTCAGCAGCCTGTTTCATCACCAGCGCCGCCTCTTTCTGCATGGTAGGAATAAAGATGACTTCAGGGTTTGTTCCCTTGATTTTGCCTAATATGGCGCGGTAATCAAGCTCGCCGGAGCGAAAAGCCTCATTAGCGACAATTTTTCCGCCCTGCTTTTCAAACTCAGCAGTAAAATATTTGCCAAGCCAGGCAGAGTAGTCGGAGCCTACATCATATACAATGGCGGCAGTGGTAACCTTCAGCTCCTTGGCAGCAAACTGGGCCGCCACCGTTCCCTGAAAGGGATCAATAAAACAGGTGCGGAACGCATACTTACGCACTTTATTGGTCTTATCGTCAACCGTCACTTTCGGGTTGGTTGCCGAAGTGGCAATAAAAGGCACTTTGGCCGGTTCAGCAACCGAACTCATGGCAATAGCCACACCGCTTTGCCCCGGTCCGATAATGCCTGCCACTTTATCACTGATTAATCTCTTGGTTACATTGACCCCTTCGGTTGCATCAGCCCGGGTGTCATAAGCCACCAATTGCAGTTTTTTGCCTAATACACCGCCTTTGGCATTGATCTTTTCAATTTCCATCTCCAGTGCATTTTTTTCTGCCTGACCCCAGGTTGAATTGTCACCAGTCAGGGCCACAGCATTGCCGATCTTGATAACATTAGCATCGCCCGCTGCGCCACAACCAGCAATCACGGTTGCGAACATCGCCAGCACAACCAGGGCTAACCATCTCAATTTCATAAAAACTCCTCCTTTATAACTACTTTGAATGCCTGTTGCAGTAATCTGATTTTTACCTCCTTTCAAATAATTCAATCCTCAAATAAAGCCTATTTAGAAATAATCTAAATAGGCTCATTTTTCCGAAAGATTACACTATTACACCTGTATTTTTTAAATTTAACATGTTTTTTTTACTATTGTCAACTATTAGCAGTTTTTTTTGCGAAATATCTCTGGTTTTTTAAATTTCCAATCTTTTTACCGGTACACCGCCTTCGATATGATTTTCCATAATCTCTTCGACATCAGCCGGTGATACAGATCCATACCAGACATTATCAGGATAAACAACGACAATCGGGCCCTTGTCGCAAATACCGAAACAGCCGGTATTTGTCACAAACACTTCACCGCCCAGCTCCCTTTCCTCAATCTCCTCCATAAATTTCATGACAATCCCGACCCCGTCTTTTGTGTGGCAATGCCCTTTCTGCTGGCCGTTAGGCCGGGAGCTGGTACAGACAAAGATATGACTCTTAGGCTTGTTCATACATAATCCCCCTTTTTTATAATAAGACCTGGCTAGTGCCAAGTTCTCAGGACGACGGCAGAAGAGATTAAAATAATAAGTCGCTTGCCATGATATCCATGGCAAGCGACTTCTGCGTCACAACATAATCTGATTGTTTTTATTATAAGTAAAGTCATTATCCGTGTCAAGCGGCCGCTTTTTTCAGCCAGCCTTCGGCCGTGGCAAAAAACCGGGTCCTCGCCAGTGAGAATACCGCCAAAGCCAGCCAGATCAGGCTGAAAGCCGTGAGGTGAGCACTGGTAAACGGCTCATGATACAAAAGTACGCCTAAGGCGAGGGTAATTGTGGGCGACACATACTGAATAAAACCCAGCAGACTGAGCGACAGGCGGTTGGCACCGCTGGCAAACAGCAGCAGGGGAACAGCCGTTACGGCCCCGGCCCCCATTAACAAAGCTGCCGTCATGGGTGAGTCAAAATGAAAAGCACCACCGCCCTGACCGGCTAAATACAACAAATACAGCAGCGCAGCAGGGGTTACAAGCAGCGTCTCCAGGGTTGTGGCTGTTACAGCGCCGATTGCCAGCATCTTTTTGCACATACCATAAAAAGCAAACGAAACGGCCAGCGACACTGACACCCAGGGAATTGTCCCGTAGCTTATTGCCAGGACTGCGACCCCGGCAGCGGCAAGCACAAAAGAAATGCTTTGCCATAAAGTCTGGCTCTCCTTAAGGACGATGATACCTAACAGCACATTGACAAGTGGATTAATATAATAGCCGAGGCTTGTTTCCACAACACGGTTCTCATTAACTGCCCAGATATAGATAAGCCAATTGACACTTATCAGCAGCGAAACCACAAGCAAGCCGCCGCGTTTTTTCGGATTTTGCATAATTGCCAGTGTTTCATTGGCAAACTGCCGCATACCCCGTGTCACCAGCAAAATTATAAACATAAAAACACACGACCAAATCACACGATGGGCCAGTATCTCATAAGCCGGCACATAAGACAGCTGCTTCCAGTACACCGGCAGTATGCCCCATAAAAAATACGCGCCGGCTGCAGACAATACGCCGGTAACATGTTCACTGTGTTGTTTTGCCTTATCTGCCACTTGCTTCGCCGCCTTTTTCCGTAAGATCCATAACCGGGGTAACCGTATCCTGCTCACAAGGGCAAACAGGGCGAGGCCGCCAAAACACAAACGAATCATGTTCAATATCCTGAGGCCGTTTGCCCATGATAGCAAATGCCCATTGAATAGAAGGCCCCAGCGTAACCGCAATAATAATGGTGCCCATACCGACAGGCCCGCCCAGGCAATACCCGATTGCCGCCACACCGGTTTCCAGTATTGTTCTCACCTTCCATACAGGCCAGCCTGTTTTTTGCACGGCCCCAACCATAAAACTGTCACGGGGACCGGCACCAAACGCCGCCGACAGATAAAAATAGCTGGCCCAGCCAATCAGCCATACGCCGGCAAGCAGCATTGCCACCTGGGCCGGCCATTGCTGCTGCCCGGGAATCCAGCCGCTGCTGATAATAAGATCAATATACAACCCGATAAAATACATATTGGCAACACTACCCCAGCCTGGTTTGACCCCCAGAAGCCAACTCACAAGGATTACAAGCATCCCGGTTATCTGGGAAACCTCACCCAGCGTCACCGGAAAATAATTAGTCAACCCCAGGTGCAGAACATCCCAGGGTGCGGTTCCCAGATTACTTTGCACAGTCAGAACAATCCCCAGTGCAAATAAAAATAAACCCCATAATAAAAAGATGATTCTTTTTATCATCTCACCAGCTCCAATGCTTGAGAAATAACTATATCCTCTGATCTTATCACAAATACGGAAGTCCTCACAAGTATTATCACCTGATTTATTTTTTAGTGACAGCAAAGGGCTGAACTCCGCTTGGAGTTCAGCCCTTGTATTACAGCTGCCGTAATTTCTCCCGGGCAGCTCCTGTTACCGGTTCATGCCTCTGCTGATGGCGGCGGCATTCAGATCGTATAACTCCGGTTTTTTCTTGCCAATAACCTCGTCCATAGCTTTTTGCACACTATCCAGGTTAACAAGGGAAAGCGCCGGCAGCAAAGCCCCCAGACACACCATGTTAGCCAGGCTGGAATTCCCAATTTCATTAGCGAGCTCAGTGGCTTCAACAGCAATAACAGTAATGTCCTCCCGGTTAGGGGTTACGGTCACGATCGAACTGTTGACCACCAGGGTGCCGCCCGGTTTTATCCGCTCCAAAAACCGGTCATAGCTCGGTTGATTTAAGACAATCCCGGCATCAGCCTGACTGATGACCGGCGAATGAATTTCCTCATCCGCAATCAGCACCGAGCAATTGGCGGTCCCGCCCCGCATCTCCGGGCCATAGGAGGGGATCCAGCAGACCTCGCGGCCGCCTAACATGCCCGAATAGGCGAGAACTTTGCCGATAAACATGACTCCCTGACCGCCAAAACCAGCTAAGAGTATTTTGTCCATCATAGCCCTTTTACCTCCTCCGGCACTTTGAGCTCTCCCATTTGATAAACAGGCAGCATGTTTTCCCGGAGCCAGGTAAGACTGTCAACCGGTGTCAGGCCCCAGTTCGTCGGACAGGTGGAGAGAATGCTGACAAAGGCAAACCCTAACCCCAGCTGCTGGACCTGGAAAGCACGCTTAAGCGCTTTTTTGGCTTGCATAATATTTTTGGGTGAGTCTACTGCCACAGCCGCCACATACACGGCGCCAGGTAACGTAGCAATCGTCTTAGGCAGGTCTATAGGCGCCCCCACCAGGCCCGGATCCCGGCCATAAGGACTTGTTGTCGTTATCTGCCCGGCTAGGGTAGTAGGTGCCATCTGGCCCCCGGTCATCCCGAAAACCGCATTATTAACCATAATTGAAGTCAGCTTTTCGCCCCTGGCCGCCACATGAATGGCATGGGCAGTCCCAATGGCAGCAATATCGCCATCGCCCTGGTAGGTGAACACAAGCTTGTCAGGCTGAGCCCGTTTGATGCCTGTGCCTACGGCCTGAGCCCGGCCGTGAGCCGCACCGACAAAGTCACAGCTGAAAAAATCGAGGGAAAAACCGGCACAGCCTACCGGGGCCACACCGATAGTCTTGCCAATAATATCAAGCTCTTCCATAACTTCACCGATGAGACGGTGGATAATGCCATGGGTACAGCCTGGGCAATAATGAAAGGGTAAATCAGTCAGGCCTTGGGTTTTACCAAATATCTTTTCCATAGCTACACCTCCCGGTCCAGGGAAATATTGAATTGCTGAATGAGCGCTGCCAGAACCTCATCCTCATGGGGCAGCATGCCGCCCAGACGCCGGTGCAGACTGACAGGGACACTGCATTCAAGTGCCAGTTTCACATCCTCTATCATTTGGCCGGTATTCAGCTCGACAGTAAGTACTCCTTTGAGTTTCCCCCTGTAAGGTACAAAAGCTTTTTCCGGAAACGGCCACAGCGTAATGGGACGGACAAGACCTAGTTTAATCCCCTTGGCGCGGGCATTTAACACAACTGTTTTGGCAATCCTGGCACAAGTACCGTAGGCTGCAATCAGATATTCGGCATCCTCAGTACCGAATTCTTCCCAGCGCTGTTCCTGCTCCTGGATTGCCTGATATTTTTCTTCCCAATAGAGATTATTCTTTTCCCCGATTTCATTGGTCAGTGAATAACTGGCAATCTTGCGCTTAGCCCGGCCCATACAGCCGTCTGTCACCCAGTCTTTGACCGGCAGCTCCGTATCAGGCCGGTCCTTAAGCTCAACCGGCTCCATCATTTGCCCTAAGAAGCCGTCGGCGAGGATTAATACCGGATTCCGGTACTTATCGGCAAGATCAAACGCGGCCATCGTATAATCATACATTTCCTGCCCTTTGGACGGAGCCAGAACCAGCAGGCGATAGTCGCCATGACCACCGCCCTTAGTACATTGGAAGTAATCGGACTGGCTGGGCCCCAGACCGCCGAGCCCGGGGCCGGTCCTGTTAATATTGACAATAACGACAGGCAATTCGGCGGCCGCAAGATAAGATAAGCCCTCCTGCTTCAGACTGTAGCCGGGGCTGGAGGAAGCAGTCATAACCCGGGCCCCTGTACAGGCCGCACCGTAGCACATATTAATTGACGCTATCTCGTCTTCCCCCTGCAGCAGGGTACCGCCGGCTTTAGGCAAATACTTTGACAAGTATTCCACAACCTCGGTCGAAGGTGTAATCGGATAACCAAAGAACAGTTTACAGCCTGCCGTTATGGCTGCCTCGGCAATTGCCTCATTCCCTTTTATCAGCTTCTTCTTCATACAACTTGCTCCTCCCTTAGGCCTCTTTGAACACCTCTAACGCAATATCCGGACACATCAGGCCGCACAGGGCACAGCCCACGCAGTTTTCCTTGTTGGCAACAACAATCGTGTAATAGCCCCTGGAATTCGCTTTATCCCCTATCGCCAGTACCTGCCGCGGACACACGGCCACACAAAGGCCACAGCTTTTGCATTTTTCACTAAATACCCGGACTTCAGCCATGTTATTCACCTCCCGTACCCTTGTTGTACTTCTCCAAAAATCATACATATCGCATATGTTACATAACATGTATAAATTATTGCAATAACTGTCTTAAGAGTACATTCGCCACCAGGGAATATTATCCTGCCGGCCATTAGGAAAAGTCGGCAGACAAAACGCCTCCCCCGGCGGGAAGGCGCTTTTACAGCATAAGGCTGGCTGCCTTTTTTACTCAGCTTGCCTGGCCGCAAGCATTGCCATAATTTTATCCGGTGTAACCGGCAGATCAGTAAAATTGGCATTAAGGGCATGATTAATGGCATTCACGGCAGCGGCGGTACTGGGAATCGTTGCGATCTCACCGACGCTTTTGGCTCCGTAAGGTCCATATTCTTCGCCTTCTTCAATCAGCAGCACCCTGACCGGCGGCATATCCGGCGCATTGATCAGCTGGTATTTGCTGAAACTGCTGTTCCGGGCCACCCCGGACTTATCATCATAGGCAAGATCTTCGGCAATTGCCATTCCTAAACCCATTTGCACCCCACCGTGTATCTGCCCTTCCACAAACCCCCGGTTAATGGCCTGACCGATATCATGCACAGCCACAACATCAAGAATCTTAACAAAACCCGTGTAAGTATCCACAGCCACTTCCACAAAGTTTACCGCATAGGACCCCGGATTAGCCGGTGATTGATAGGTAATGGTGCGAATTAATTCAACCTGATTTTTTTGTTGAATCATGGCTGCCATTTGCCCAAGACTCCATTTCCGGTCAGGTTGACAGCTGCTCCATACCATGCCGCCAGCGAATACCACATCGTCTTCCTTGCACAGCCAGACCCGGGCGGCCTGATGGATAAACATCCGGCGCAGTTCCTCAGCCGCCTGCATGGCATTAGCACCGCAAACGTGAATAACCCGGCTGGCCTGGCAGCCGATATCATAGGGACTGACATCGGTATCAGCCTCAGGTGCCTCAATCATTGCCGGCTCAATATCCAAAACCTCAGCCACAATCTGTTTCATGGCGGTTACCGTACCGTTCCCCAAGTCATGCAAACCGGCATTCAACATAATGCTGCCGTCTTCCAGCATCCGGATCGTCATCGTGCCAAACTCCTGATAAGCGCCGTAATACCCGTTGCCATGGGTGGCACAGGCCATTCCGACCCCTGTTTGCCATCGCCCCGCCGGCTTTGGCTGATTCCATTTCTCGCTCCAGCCGAAAGCGTCGGCACCCTTGCGGACACAATCTATAACCCGGGCATTGCCTAAGGCGGGTCCGCCGCCAGGGTCGTCATCATAGGGATGAACTAAATTTCGCAGACGAAATTCGACCGGATCCATTTTTAAACGGCGGGCGGCATTCTCAAGATTAATTTCGGCAATGGTTTGAACCTGCGGCGAGCCATAACCACGGGCGGCACCGGCAATGGCCGTATTGGTATGGACTGCCACCGCCTCGTAGTGCTGATTGGCAATCCGGTACAGCCTGGACAGCTTCTTAGCCATCGCATAGCAGATAACGCGGCCATTGGAGGTATAGGCGCCGGTATCGACAATCTGCCGCATAGTGCGGGCCAGAATCTGCCCTTCCTGGTTTACTATTGTTTTTACATAACCAATCGTCAGCGTCCTGGTCCTGGTGGCAACAATACTGTCCTGGCGGTCAAACTCTATTTTGACAGGCCGCTTAAGCTCCTGGGCAAAATACGCACAATAGGGTTCCAGGATGATCTCCTGCTTACCACCAAAAGAGCCGCCGCTGGGTGTTTTGATAATCCGCACCTTATGGTACGGCAAACCCAGAATTTTAGCCACAATCAGACGCACCGAGTATACAATCTGGCAAGGACTGTATACCGTAATGCGCCCCCGGTGGTCGCTGGCAGCAATACATACGTGAGGTTCCATGGCCGCATGATGGATTTTGGGCGTAACCACCCGGTCTTCAACAATCAGCCCCTCCCCTTTGGCAAAAACCGCAGCGGCATCCCCCCAGCCTGTTTCCATAGTAAAAAAGGGATTGCCGCTGTCATGGACCGGCACCTGCCCGCTAAGCGCCGCTTCCGGGTCAATAACTGCCGGTAACAGGTCGTACTCGGCCGTAATCAGGGCGGCCGCCCGGGCGGCCACAGCCTTGCTTTCAGCAACCACGGCGGCGATAGTATCGCCAATATACCGCACCACCTCCGGGAAAAGCTGCTGGTCTTCGATTGAATTCTGGCCGGCAAACCACATTTGGGAGTTGAATTTTATGCTGGGAGTATTGGCATATGTATATATTTTTATAACGCCAGGCACAGCCATGGCCTCAGAAATGTCAATATTCTTAATCCGCCCGTGCGGAACCGGGCTAAATACCAGTTGGGCATAAACCATCCCATCCAGCACCATATCGCCGGTATATTTGATCTGCCCGCTTGCTTTAGCTGGTCCATCTTCGATGGGGATTGATTGGCCTACATATTTAAAAGCACGTGCAGGCTTAGCCTCCATTGTTCTTCCCTCCCGAATCTCTGATCCTTTATTGCTGGTCAACATCAAACAGCAGCCCGCTTACATCATAGGCCAGCCCTTTGACAATTGCCTTTTTGTACGGGTGTGATGCCCGGCCGGTTATGGCTTCGTCCACAGCTGCTGCCAGGAGCACTGCCAACTCAGCGGCAAAGTCCTGATTAACAGGCCGGTCAGTCAGGAATTCCTCAATACTGGCCGGACATACCGGCACTTTTCCCACTGCGCCCAGCGCGGCTTTCCCGGCAATAATGAATTTGTTCTCACAATCGTAACGAAGCATGGCAGCCAGGCTGATTCTGGCGATAGTCACCTGGGACCTGCTGCCGATTTTCACAAACCCGCTGCGGCTTGAGCCGGGGGTAGGAATAATAATTTCTGTTATTAACTCCTTGTCCTGAAGCCCGCCCAAGGCTTCGGCCAGGGTTAACAGCCGGGAACCGGTAATGCCTGCCGTACTTACGCTCGCATTGCAGGCTGCAAGTACCGGCAGGCTGTCTCCGGCCGGCGATGCACTCGCAATATTGCCGCCGATGGTTGCCCGGTTGCGGATTTGTACCGACCCCACCTGACCTGCGGCTTGCGCCAGGGCGGTTACCTTAGCCTGAATAACAGGGCTGGCTGCAATCGTCCGAAAGGTCGTGCCGGCCCCGATCCGTATTTCGCAGCCATGATCGGTAATGTAGTTGAGATCGGCAACCTGAGAGAGGTCAATAACCAGTTCGGCCTCTCGCCCCCCGCGGTTATTGATAAAGTCCGTGCCCCCATTGATGAATGCCGTTTTAGCACAAGTGTGCCTTAACTGGCGTAACACGTCATCCAGTCTGGTAAAACCCACGATTTGATAGGAGGTCATTTCTCTTGGCCCCCAGTCATGTCGGCGGCAGCCTGTACGGCTTTGATAATATTTACATAACCGGTGCAGCGGCACAGGTTGCCGGCCAGAGCCTCTTTAATCTCGGCCTCAGAAGGCCGTTGATTATGCAACAATAGGGCTTTGGTGCTCATAATCATGCCAGGGGTGCAATAACCGCACTGAACAGCACCGTGATCAGCAAATGCCTGTTGTATAGGTTCCAGCCCCTCACCGGGTGCCAGTCCTTCAATTGTTATAATTTCTGTATTCCGCGCCTGATACGCCAGCACCATGCACGAATTGACAGCCTTGCCATCCATAAGGACAGTACAGGCACCGCATTCGCCTTCACTGCAGCCTTCCTTAACCCCGGTAAGCTTCAGCTTGACCCGCAGCAGGTCAATCAGCCGTTCCTGCGGCTCTACATCCAGTAATATATGGCGCTTGCCATTTACAGTAAGGTCAATAAGCATCTAATCACCTTCTTTTGTATAAAATCTGACTTGCTGTATGAAAAAAACGGTCAGCCAAAAACAACCCGGCAATCAAAATCCAGTCTGATTGCCGGGTATGAGGATGTTAATCAGGTGCTGACACCAGTGCCGGCGGGGTTATCCTTATCCTGCTCCCCGTCACGCAGATGCGCAGGCACATCAATCTTGTCAGCTGTCTCCGGATAATAAGTCAGATCATATTTTTTATGGTTAAATAAGATCGCAAAAATGGAGTAGCCCTGAGCAATAGCATAAAACAGGATTGGTATGCCGGCCACAGTGGCAATCATTTTCGTTGCATCGATACCGGAAATCTTACCGCCCGAGCCAACCGTCAGGGTAATAAGCGCCATACCGCCCATCAGCACACCCCAGACAATCTTCATATACGAAGGAGGTTCCGGGTCGTCCTTAGTGTTGCCGGTAGTGTTCATAGCTGCTACCGTAGTGGTCATCGAGTCAGCCATGGTGCTGAAGGAGGTAATAATAGTCCCCAGCATAACCCAGCTAAGCACCGTCGACAGCGGCAGATTCTGCAAATAGGCAAAAAGCGACGCTTCCAAGCCACCCTGCGGCGAGGAAATAATTGTCCAGAGCCCTTTCGTCTGCCATTCAAAGAATATGGCCGAGCCGCCGAAGATCCAGAACCATACCATGCCAAAAATCGAGGTGGCAACAAGATTGCACAGGATAAATTCCCGGATTGTCCGGCCATAGGCCACCCGGGCAAAAAACATGCCGCTCATCGGCGCATAGGCCAGCCAGATTGCCCAGTAATACACAGTCCACCAGCGTGGCCAGTCAGACTGGTCAATCGGGCTGAGAAACAGCGATTTCGTAAAGAAGTTTTGCAGATAATCCCCCAGCGAGGCTGTTCCCAGCTTCAGGATAAAGGCTGTCGGTCCAAAAACCAGAACAAACAGCAACAAGAAAATAAAGATATTGGTATTGATTTTTGCCATGATGCTGATGCCGCGTTTGATGCCGCTAATACTTAGCGCAACGGCAGCAATGGTGGCAATAATGATAACAATTGCCCAGATATGAGGCCCGGTTTCAATTCCGGCCAGGATGTGCAGGCCGCTGCCGATTTGCATGGCCAGAACCCCCATTACGGCAGCTACGCCGCCAACAATGGCAAACAGGCACAGATTGTCAAGCACCGTACCCACAAAACCAAAAGAACGTTGTTTGAAAATGGGATACAAGGTTGCCCCCTGGGTATAGGGGAGCTTAAGATTATAATGAACCAGGCCAACAGCAAGACCGGCCAGCGTGTACATGGCATAGGGTGTCAGCGTCCAGTGCAGGGTTGCTGTCGATAAAGAAAAGATCGCTGCCTTTTCACTATACGGCTCAATCCCCAAGACCTTAGGCGGCGTACAAAAGTGATACAGTGGCTCGGCGATACCCCAGAATAAAATGCCGATAGCTATACCGCATTTTAATGTCAGCACAAACCAGCTCCAGGTTGTGTATTCCGGTTTGGCATCAGGCCCGCCTAACCGCACATCGCCATAACGGGAAAACATTAAATAAAAGCAAAATAGCACGGCACCCATGCCAAACAGATCAAATAGCCAGCCAAGGTTGGCTATTGCGCTTTCAACCAGTGCGTTTTCGGCATTGTAAAATTGCTGGGGGATCGTAATGGCGGCAATGACGCAGGCGGCAATAATTGCCGTCATCGGTCCAAATATTTCCCAGCGGATTTTTTTCCTGTTTGCTAAAATCACAGATCTACCTCCTCATTTGCTACAGAAAGAATCTTTACAGCTATCCGGAAGCTGCCAACCGCTATCGCCTCCTCCCCTGTCACCGGGTAAATACGCTAGTCACTGACAGCTTCTACAAGGACACCGGATTTCAACAATTCGTAGGCTTTGGCAATATCAACGGTAAGATTGCGATCCTGAGCCAGAAAGGGAATGACCTCGCGAATTTTCTGATGCACACTATGCCCGGCCGCCCCTAGCTGAAATTGTTCCTCCGGCCGCAGATCACAGGCCTGAGCAGCATGCATGGCCTCGATCCCCAGGATATAATAGAGATTATCAACAATTTTCCGAGTCTTTTGCACCACATAGGGGGTATTGCTGCAATGATCCTCAATATCACCGGCAACAGCGTAAAAATCCATACTCACCGGATTGGCCAGATGCCTGATTTCTGCATCCAGGGCCGTAAAGGGTTTTTGAATTGTGCCAAAGGCAATGACATTTTCCGGGTCTGGCGTCAAAAAGCGCGGCAAGCCGCTAAAGTGACTGGTACTTAGCTTAATTGTACGAAAACAGGCTGCTCTTGACAGATGACTGAGCGCGATTGCCAGCATCTCAAAAGCTACCGCCCAGTTGACAACCTCAAAATTTCCGCAGGACATGATTGCATTCTGACTCATGGACACACAGGGATTGTCATCAGAAGAATTTATCTGTATTTCCATAAGTTCTTCCAGATAAGCCAGCGAATCGCGAACAGCCCCATGAATATGGCAGGCACACCGGAAGCACAACGGGTCCTGCAGGGCATTGGCAATACCGGGCAGCCACAGATAGCTGCCCCGGAGAAGGTTCCGGACATGAGCAGCACTCTCATTTTGCCCTCTAAAACGGCGGACCCTGTTAATCTCTTCATTGAGGGGACTGACATTGCCTTTAAACGCCTCCAGGCTAAAACTATAAATAATGTCAGCAAGCTTAATCAGTTGCCGGAGCTCATGCAAAACCAGCACCCCCTGACCGGCTGCCAGGGCGTTGGAACTGACAAGCGCCAGCCCATCCTTGGGCCCCAGGATCAGCGGTTGAAGCCCGGCTTGCGTCAGTGCTTGCCCGGCCGGCATCTTTTGCCCCTGATAATAGGCGTCACCTTCGCCGATCATAGCCAGGGCGATATGCGACAGACAGGCAATATCGGCTTCGCCGATAGAACCCCGTTCCGGCACAACCGGCGTAATCTGATGGTTAAGCAGATCGCGATACATACTGACAATCCCGGGGCTCATGCCCGTAAATCCCAGCAGAAGCGTATTCAGCCTGATTACCATCATCGCCCTTACCTCGGCCGGTGAAGCCTCCGGGCCGACGGCCACACAATGGGACCTAACCATATTAACATTAAACTGATTATACTGCTCTGCCTCAACCTTGTTATCCTTATTGGCTCCAACCCCGGTGTTAAAACCATAGACAGGAACATTGCTGTTAACAAGTTTATACACAAACGCTCTCGATTCTTCCACCTTTGCCAGCGCCGCCGGTGCAATAACAACCTGCGCGCCATTGACAGCCACTTTTGCCACTTCTGTGATTGTGAGGCTGCTGCCTGTAAGTACAATTACATCCTTGTCCAAAATCCTGCCCCCCTGACCATTATCCCTTTGTGCCGTTCATTGTAACATATCATTCCAGAAATTATACAAATTGCAAAAAATATGCCAACAGCTGGCTTTAATTCAGCATCAGCTGTTTGGCGGCGAAACATATGGCTGTTTGCCGTTATAGCCACAATCGGCCTTGTAGCCCCTGCGGTTTAATCAATAGCAACCGCATTAATTTTTTGCGCAATATTTTATTGCAGATTACATCTTTACACTTGCCCGATTATTAGTTAAAATATGGTTAACATTCGGTAGATCGTGAGTGAAAAAAAATGAATTCGATAGACAAATCTTTATATTTAGAGACGATAGCCAATTTTATTCAGGATGCCGTATATGTAATCAATAAACACGGCGATGAACTATTTTACAATAATAAAATTGAACGCTTCGAGCCGTCTCAGCGCAATGCGATGCTGCAAGAATTACGCCGCGTATTTCTTACCGGCAAGCCTTCCTTTGATCAGTATAACAAATATCGCACCCTGGATCAGCGGGAGGTACATATGCTTTCCACGGTCGTGCCGGTTGAATGTGACGGCGAGATTGTTGCCGTTTGCTCCATTAACAAAAACATTACCGAAATGACCACTCTGCTCAACAAGGTTTACAAGCTGCAGGAACAACTGCAAACCTATTGTCATAGCAGCAATAAGCTGCAGAACGGCACAAGCTATCATTTTGAGTGCCTGATCGGACAAGCCCCTCTATTTATGCAGGTCATTGACAAAGCAAAAAAAGCCGCTCTGACCTCGGCCCCGGTATTATTAACAGGCGAAACCGGCACCGGCAAGGAAATCTTTGCTCAAAGCATCCACAACTACGGGCCGGCAGCGGCCTATCCGTTCGTTGCCGTCAACTGTGCGGCAATACCGGAGACTCTGCTGGAAAGTATGATCTTCGGCACCGTCAAAGGGGCTTTTACCGGGGCGGAAAACACCCCGGGATTATTGGAACAGGCCGGCAGAGGTACCTTGTTTCTGGATGAAATAAACAGCATGAGTCTGGTGCTGCAGGCTAAAATGCTGCGCATTCTCGAAGAAAAAAAATTCCGTCGCCTTGGCGGCAGCCTGGAAGAGCCGGTTAACTGCCGGATCATCAGTTCAACCAATGTTGACTGCCACCGGCTGCTGGCAGAAAACAAGCTGCGCGAAGACTTTTATTACCGCGTTGCGGTTGTTAACCTGACGATTCCCCCCTTACGGGACAGGCAGGAAGATATCCCGCTGCTTGCCGGCTACTTCATCAACCGGTTTAATAAGGTCTATGGCAAACAAGTGACAAAGCTTGCCGCTGATCTTGAAACCATATTCCGGCAGCATAAGTGGCCGGGTAATGTCCGTGAATTATGCCATGTGCTGGAAAATGCCATCAGCTTCTCCGAGAATGAAGCCATATTGACAGCCAGCTACCTGCCCGATTATTTTCATAAACAGTATGCTGTCGCTCGCGGCTCGGCTGTCCCTGACCCGTTGCCGGCAGAGCCATTGCCGCTCAGGCTGGCCGCAGTGGAACGCAGCCTGATCATCGATGCCCTCACCAGAAATAATGGCAACATCACTAAAACCGCCTTGGCATTAGGCATTCACCGGCAAAACCTGCAGATCCGCATAAAAAAATTGAATATCACTAAAAATGTGTATTTTGGTTCCGGCTCATAAAGCTGGCGCGCGTGTCCATACCAAAAAAACAGGACTGGTCCCGGCTCGGGATCAGTCCTGTTTGCTGCAAAAAGTATTAGCCAAGCACATTGCCGGCTACGGCGATAAACTTTCTGTTCCGGCGCTCGTCCCGGTCTTGCACAGGTATTAACAAGACCTTTAGGCAGATGTTGGCGTCAAGCCTGTATTAAAGGTTTTCTCCAATACCTGCTTACGTTCAAAACCCTCCAGACGCAGATAGAAATCAGCTGTGTCGATCAGCGCCTGCAGCCGCACCATGCTCACAATCTCCACTGCCGATGACATTTACGCCATGACGGGCCGCTTCCGATTTAACAGTTTCAAACAAGTTTACTCATTGCCCCTTCTCCTTTTGCTGTATTATTTTGTAAAATAGTTTATAAACCATACAATATTAGGTATTGCCACAATATCAATAAGGACAGCACCGCAAAGCGGCACAATCAGAAAAGCTTTACGGGACATTACACCATATCTTTCGGTTACAGCCCCCATATTGGCAATCGCATTGGGCGTAGCACCCAACCCATGGCCAATCATACCGGCACACATGACGGCAGCATCATAATTTCTTCCCAAAAGCGGAAAGAGGAAGTAAATACAAAATACAAACATAAAAATGGTTTGGACAGCAAGTATAATTAATAATGGCCCGGCCAGATTGGAAATCTCCCAAATTTTCAAGGACATCATTGCCATTGTCAAAAAGATACCCAGACAGACATCGGCAATCAGATCAACCGTCTTTTCGTTCATCTTTACTAATGGTTTAACATCATTAACGTTCCGTATCAACACAGCAACAAACATGGCTCCCACATATCCCGGCAGAACAAAGCCGGTAGCTTCCTTAATTTTGGCAGATCCCACTGCCCCCAGAACCATGGCCACAAGAATAACAGCCAGCATCGACATAACATTATCACTCGTGACAATCTCATTTCTTTCAGCAGCTGTTGCTTGATCCAAGGCATCAAACTGCTCCTGACTGGTTTCAATGGGGAGATTATATCGCTCAATAAGCCATTTTGCAAGCGGGCCCCCTACTAAGCCGCCAGCAATTAAACCGTAAGTAGCCGCTGCTACCGCCACCACAAAAGCCCCCTGAACCCCCAACTGCTCGGCAGTAGGTCCGAAAGCCGAGGCGGCCCCCATGCCACCTTCCAGCGAAACCGCACCGGCCATAACCCCCAAAACCGGGTGAATGCCGGTTAATATAGCCGTTCCCGCCCCGACAACATTTTGCATAATAGCCAAAATCCAGCAGCCGACAAGATATACAATAAGTGATTTGCCGCCTTTTTTAATTAGACCAAAGCTGCCGCCTAGGCCAACGGTAGTAAAAAATGCAATCATAAACGGCATTTGCAACATGGTATCCATTTTAAACGTAAGCAGATTGGCTTCCTTGAGTATCCAGGCCAGAATAGAAAAAGTAAAACCGCCGATAACCGCCGACGGAATGCAAAAACGGGCAATAACCGGAAATATACGCCGTATCCACGCACCAAACATTAGTAGTAATACGGCAACAGCAACCGTTGCCACAATATCCAGCTTCATAACCATAACCTGATTGACCAGTTCAAAACTCACAACTTTACCTCCTGTTGATTTGTTGATAATCCCTTGCCTGCTGGTGGAATTGCCTCCCTTCTAGTAAAGCCAGGCTTCCTACTTTCGCTTTACTCTATCGCAAATACTGTGCCAGGTCAGAAAGGCTTACAACTGCCGGAATAGCGTCCATAACAGCAATAAAAAAAGCGGTTACTGCAAATTTTTCATGAAAAATTTGCAGTAACCGTAAAAAATGCACTTTAACTTAATTGATATTCCTTGATTTTATACCATAGCTTCCGTTCGCTGATCTTAAGTATTTGCGCTGTTTTGACTTTATCACCGCCATAATACTGCAGCGTTTCTATAATAACTTTGCGTTCGATCAAATCCAGATCCTCACCGATATAGACAGGAATCAGGGCAGGTAAACCGGCCGGCCTGAGGGAATCAGGTACTGACAGCTGATTGTCGCCAGGCAAATTGCCGGCTCGCAAAACCCCATCGTCGGCAAACACCATGGCCCTCTCAACAATATTCTCCAGTTCCCTGACATTGCCTCTAAATTCATAGCCTTGCAGTTTTGCAAAAAAGCCAGGCTCAATCTCCCTGATCTGCCGGGCCATTTTTTTGTTGTATTTAGCAACAAAATACTCGACCAGCAAGGGAATATCCTCACGGCGCTGCCTGAGAGGCGGCAAATCAACAGACACCACATTGAGCCGGAAATACAGATCTTCCCGGAACTTCCCTTCGGCAACCAGCTGCTTTAAATCACGGTTGGTGGCACAAATGATTCGTACCGAAATTTTTTTTCTGCAGCCTGTGCCTACAGGCGTAATCTCTTTCTCCTGCACAACGCGCAATAACTTGGCCTGCAATCTGACATCCATCTCCCCAATCTCATCCAGAAACAGTGTGCCCTTGTCTGCCAGCTCAAAAATCCCCTTTTTCCGCTGCACAGCCCCGGTAAAGGCCCCCTTCTCATGGCCAAAGAGTTCGCTCTCCAGCAGGTCAGCGGGAATAGCGGCACAATTGACCACCTCAAACGGTTCCTGCCTGCGTACACTTAAATAATGCAGGGCCTTGGCAACAAGCTCTTTGCCGGTCCCGCTCTCGCCCCGGATGAGAACATTAAAGTCGCCGTCTTTTATCCGGTCGATATCATGCAGGATTTGCCGCATCGGCACTGAAGTGCCAATCATGCCTGCAATCTCCTGGCGCTCTGTCAGCTTGCCGTTTAAGTACTCAACTTTAGTCCTCATCCCAATATAGTCGGTGGCGTTGGCCAGCAGCATTTCCAGTTCATCCATATTTATCGGCTTGGTCAGATAGTAAAAGGCCCCGGCTTTAATCGCAGCCACCGATGACTTTATACTGCCGTAAGCTGTCATGATAATAACAATGATACTGTTATCAACTGCTTTAATCTCCCGGAGCACATCAATGCCGTCAGCACTGCCCAGTTTCAGATCAAGCAACACAAGATCAAATTCCTGCCTGGAAACAGCGGCCATTGCCTCCGAAGCGGAGCCAGCTGTTACCACCGCATATCTGTCCTCCAGGGCAAAAGCCAGTGAGGTGCAAATCGCCTGTTCATCATCGACAATAAGTAGCTTATGCATCCTGTTTCTCCTCAAAATTAAACTTTAAAGTCACAGTAGTACCTGCACCTTCCTGGCTGTCAATGCTTATATCTACCCCACTTTGCCGGGACAGTTGATAGCTTACAAACAACCCCAAACCAGTTCCGCCTGCTTTCGTTGAGAAAAACGGCTCAAATACAAATTTAAGGTTATCTGGTTTGATCCCGGCGCCATTATCGGAAATCACCAGGCAGGGAACCCCGTCCCGCAGTTCGCTGGCAATGGCAAGCACCGGCTTGCTCTGCCCCGCCAGCGCCTGGAGTGCATTTAATAAAATATTGATCATTACCTGTTTCATTTGCTGAATGTCAACATATACCAGCAACTCTTCTCTACTATTCATTTGTAAAACAACGTTTTGTTTGGCCATATTCTCGGCAAAAAAAACCAGACTATTATCAATAAGCCGCTTCAAAGGAACATATTCCCGTTCCACCTTACGCGGACTGGCATAGGTTAACAGGTCGTTGACAATATGATTAAGCCGCTCAACCTCCTGCGGTACGAAATGGCTTATCTGCTCTCTGAAGCGGGGATTATCATACTTTGACGGCAGCAATTCGGTAAAGGTCTTAATTGACGTTAGCGGTGTGCGGATTTCATGAGCCAAACAGGCAACAAGCTTGCCCAATGCCTCGAGTTTATCCTTGCGCTGCAGTTCTTCATTGATTGTTTCAATCTCCCGGGTACGTTTCTTAACCTCCTGCTGTAAATAAAGATTAATCAACAGCGTCACTACTCCAAAAACAATTAAAATCACAACGATTGTGACAGCAATACCGAAATTACGTTTATAGTACTGAGCCGGATAATCAAGCGGCTCACCAAACCATTTGGCATATATCTTATCATAGGTACCATTTTGCTTAATATCTTTCAGCCCTTTATTAAAAACCTCAAGAATCGGACTACCATTCCGTACAGCTACACAATACCCCTCCGGATCTATCGCCCCGCCGACAATTTTTATATATTCATGCTGTTTGGTACGCTGCAGAATATACTGACCTGTAAGATTATTACCAAGGGCAGCATCTACTTTCCCATTGAGCAGCAGCGCGAGGGCCTCTTCCTGATTGGTAGTCAGTACCAGTTCCACCGGCTTATTTTTAAGATTGTAATTACCGATCGCATCTTTCTGTACAGCAACCTTGTGTCCTGCCAGGTCGGCAATCGAAGAAATCGCCTGCATGTCCTTTACGACAAATATAGCTAACGAATTTATCATGTATGCTTCCGAAAAATCGTATAATTTTTCCCGTTCGGAGTTATACTTCATCCCACCCACGGCATGAACCTCACCGCGTTCAAGCGCTTTAACAGCATCAGCCCATGGCATAGGCCGGAATTGAATCTCATAACCGGTGCTGAGAGCAACCGCTTTTAATAAATCAACATTAAAGCCCCGGTAAACTTCGGCCCCGTCAATATGATCAATAAATTCATAGGGAGGGAAATTGTCATCCCCGGCCACGATTAACAACGGGGTTTCCCCCCTGCCAGCTGCCGTCTGGGCAGTTGCCCCGCAGAAAAAACTCCCCACCAGCAACACAACCAGCCATATTCTACACATACTGCGGCCTCCGCACTCTAGAAGATAATTTTTTATTTCGGCATGTCTGCGTCGAAATCCTGTACTTTCTGTTATCTGTGCCGCTAAAAGAGTAGGGACCATCACGATAAAACAGGACTGACCCCGTCGCCGGGATCAGTCCTGTTTGCTGCAAAAAGTATTAGCCAATCACTTTGCCGGCCACGGCGATAAGCTCGCTGTGCAGGCGCTCGTCCTCTTGCGTGATATGGGCCATTTTCGCTTGAATATCCTGTTGGAAGCTCTGTTCTTTAATACTGCCCAGATTGATCTTGACATTATACAGAGCCCCGTGGAGGCCGGCGTGGGCCATAAGGCCGGCCACAGCGGCGTCACTGGCCGCATTGCTGTTGCCAATGGCCAGTATCCGCACCGCCATTGTCAGTACCTTCAGGCAGCAGCCCGACACTTCCAGCGGCAGGTTGGTGGCAAACATCATTGCCTGCTGAATGGCTGCACTGCGCTCCAGCTTCTCGGCGTCGGTTGCTTTAGGGAGTTTATAAGCGGCCATTACTTTGTTAAAGGCCTCGGTATCGGCATCCACATAGCGGGTCAGCGCACCTGACAATTGATCAGCTTCCACTAGCAGGTCTGTTACTTCCTTTTCCACTTCGGCATATTTGCTGTTGCCGGCAGTCAGACGGCAGACCATAGCCGTCAACGCGCCGCCGAGCGCCCCGGCCAGGGCCGAGATACTGCCGCCGCCCGGAGCCGGTGAGTTGGACCCGAGCTCTTCAAGAAACTCGGTAATTTTCATTTCAACTAACATATCATCAAGCCCCTTTTAAAGGTTTTCTTCCAAGACCTGCTTACGTTCAAAACCCTCCAGACGCAGATAGAAATCAGCTGTGTCGATCAGCGCCTGCAGCGGCACCATGCCGACAATCTCACTGCCGATGACATTTACGCCATAACGGGCCGCTTCCGATTTAACAGTTTCAAATACCCGGTGCAGCGGTGTGCCCGTATAGTCAACCATATTGATCGTTACCTGGGCCATATTCCGCTCTTCAATCATAACGCCCATCGCCCGGCAGAATTTATAGCCGCCCTTGGCCTCACGGATTGTAGCCGCAATTTTTTTGGCAATATTGACATCATTAGTGCTCAGATTAATGTTATAAGCAATTAAAAACTGCCTGGCGCCAACTACCGTGGCCCCCGCCGACGGATGCATCCGGGCCGGACCGTAATCAGGCTGGCGTTCCGGGCTGGTTATTGCCGTTTTTAGACCTTCGTATTCACCTTTGCGGACATCTGGCAGTTTGACCCGCGCCGCCTGTTTGGCAGCCGCTTCATACAGGTATACGGGGATATTCAGCTTTTCGCCGATTTCCCGGCCCAGTTCGTTTGCCAGCTCCACGCATTCCTCCATGGTAACCTCGCTCACCGGAATGAACGGAATTACATCAGTGGCCCCAACCCGGGGATGTTCGCCCTGATGCTGTTCCATGTCAATCAACTCAGCTGCCTTGGCGCAGGCTTTGAAAGCAGCCTGTTTAGCCGCCTGGGGTTCACCGACAAATGTCACTACCGTCCGGTTATGACTGGCGTCTGAATTAACATTAAGCAGGGTTACACCGGCGGCATTCTTCACTTCATTGACAATCGCCGCAATAACCTCCGGCCGCCGGCCTTCACTAAAATTAGGTACGCATTCTACAAGTTTTGCCACAGTTATAACTTCCCTTCTATTATATATTAGCCGCTTTATTCCAGCTAAGCTGTCCCTGTTTAATCACCTTGTCGACAATATTCATGCCGGCATGATAGACCAGAAACAGGTGGGACGGATATTCCAGTATAACCACATCGGCCTGCTTGCCGACTTCCAGACTGCCAACCCGGTCTGCCCGGTTGACTGCAGCGGCACCATTAATGGTCAGGGCCGTAACAATCTCGGCCGGTTTCATGCCTAATTGAATTGCGGCCAACGAGGCCACCAATGGGATGGAATGGCTAAAGCAGCTGCCGGGATTGTAATCGGTAGCCAGAGCCACCGCCGCCCCGCTGTCGATCATGGCCCGGGCCCGGGCATAAGACTCACGCAGGCAAAAAGCGGTCATGGGCAGCAAGGTAGCCACCGTATGTTTTTTCCCTAACGCGGCAATACCGGCATCAGAGGCCTGCAGCAGATGATCGGCCGAACAGGCATCCAGCTCAGCCGCAAGCTCGGCCCCGCCCAGGGGAACGATCTCATCGGCATGCAGTTTGGCTTTCAGCCCCAGGCTTTTTGCCGCTGTCAGCAAACGCCGGGACTGATCCAGCGAAAAAACCCCCTGCTCACAGAACACATCACAGAACTCGGCGATCCCCTGTTCCGACACAGCGGGCAACACCTCAGCGATCAGATATTCTACATAGGCGTCGGTACGGCCTTTATATTCAGGCGGGACAGCATGGGCACCCATGAAAGTCGGTACGATTTCCACAGCCTGTTCCCGGTTAAGTTCAGCCATCACGGCCAGCTGCCGTAATTCGGTCTCCTTATCCAGGCCATAGCCGCTTTTTCCCTCTACAGTCGTTACCCCCATGGCCAGCATGCTGCGCAGCCGCTTCCCGGCCAGGTCCTTCAGTTCCGCCAGGCTGGCGGCCCGGGTCGCCTGTACGGTGTTCAAAATGCCGCCGCCCCGTTCTAAAATCTCCAGGTAGGGAGTGCCGCTCAAACGCCAGAAAAACTCTTCGGCCCGGTAGCCGCCAAATACCATATGGGTGTGCGAATCAACAAAACCCGGCAGCACGCACTGCCCGGAGGCGTCAATTACCTCCCACTGACTTTCATCAAGGGCCGGCAGCTCAGCCGTAGGTCCTACCCAGCTGATCCGGCCGTCTTCGGCCAGCAGCGCCCCGTCCGGAATAATCCCGATATCCCCCATTGCCGGCCCCTGCTTGGGGGCCGGTCCGGCACAAGTAATCAATTCTGCCGCATGTTTAATCAGCAATTTTTTACCTGCCATTTTTTTGCTCCTTCCCTATACCTACTTTGCAAACACTTTGTCCACAATGCTGTCAATCAGGCTGTCCGCAGGAATATAAGGCAGTGTCGCATGGCCTTTACCGGCATATTGCTGGTTAAATTCGACAATCGTTTCAATCGAATGCTCATTTCTGGCCCAGGCCCGGCGAGCCACCCCGCCAATAACATCCCATAACATCGCCTGGCGTAAAATCTCATCAACCCGTTCGCTGCCGTCCAGCACCATGCCAAAGCCGCCGTTGATCGATTTGCCGATACCAACACCGCCGCCGTTGTGCAGAGCGATCAGGCTCATACCCCGGGCTGCATTGCCGGCAAAGCACTGTACGGCCATATCGGCCATAATATTGCTGCCATCCTTAATGTTGGCAGTTTCCCGGAACGGTGAATCGGTGCCGCTGACGTCATGATGGTCACGGCCCAGCATAACCGGCCCGATCTCCTGATTGCGCACCATTTCATTAAACTTCAGGGCAATCCGGAGGCGCCCTTCCGCATCCTGGTACAGAATCCGGGCCTGCGTCCCTACGACCAGTTTGTTTTGTTCGGCATCGCGGATCCATATATAATTATCCCGGTCCTGGCCGCGACGGTTGGGGTCAATGCAAGCCATAGCCGCCTGGTCGGTCTTGCGCAGGTCGGCCGGATCGCCGCTCAGGCAAACCCAGCGGAATGGTCCATACCCGTAATCAAACAATTCAGGGCCCATGATATCTTCAACATAAGAAGGGAAAATAAAGCCGTCCCGCTCGTCATAGCCATTCTTGGCAACCTCTTTAACCCCGGCATCATACACAGCCTTGAGGAAGGCGTTGCCATAATCAAAGAAATACGTGCCCCGTTCTGCCAGTATTTTAATAAGCTCAAAATGACGCTGCAGGCTCTTATCAACCAAATTACGGAACTGCTGCCGGTCAGCAGCCAGCAGGTTTGTCCGCTCTTCAAAGCTCAGTCCCTGCGGGCAGTAACCGCCGTCATAGGCAACATGGCAGGAAGTCTGATCGGAAAGCAGCGGAATGTGTTTGTTGTTTTTAACTGCATACTCCAGCAAATCCACAACATTGCCGTGATAGGCGATAGAAATTGACTCTTTCTTTTGCTGATACTCCTCTGCCAGCTTAAATACCTCGTCTAAATCGGCCGAGATTTTGCTGACCCAGCCTTGATCATAACGGGTTTTGATGCGGGAGTAATCGACCTCGGCAACAATTCCCACCCCGCCGGCAATCTCAATTGCTTTCGGCTGAGCACCGCTCATGCCGCCCAGGCCGGAAGACACGAATAAATGTCCGCGCAGGTCGCCATCAGCCGCTACGCCCAACCGCTTGCGGCCGGCCGTAAGCAGGGTATTAAACGTGCCATGCACAATGCCCTGCGGGCCAATATACATCCAGCCCCCTGCTGTCATCTGGCCATAATTGGCTACCCCCATCTGCTCGGCAATTTCCCAGTCATCCTGGTTATCAAACATGCCAATCATGAGTGCATTCGTAATAATTACCCGGGGCGCCTCCGGCTTAGACGGGAACAATCCCAGTGGATGACCTGATTCCACTACCAGAGTCTGACGGTCAGTCATGACTTCCAGGTATTTTTTGATGAGCTGGTACTGCAGCCAGTTTTGGCATACACTGCCTGTTTCCCCGTAAGTGACAAGCTCATACGGATACAGCGCAACAGCCGGGTCCAGGTTGTTATCGATCATTACCTGAAAGGCTTTGCCTTCCACACAGTTGCCTTTATAGGCGTCAATCGGCTTACCGGCAATTTTTTCTTTCGGCATATACCGATACGCGTAAACCCGGCCCAGTGTGCGCAATTCCTCCATAAACTCAGGCGCCAGCACCGCATGCAGCTCTTCCGGCACATAGCGCAGCGCATTTTTCAAAGCTACTTTTGTCTGTTCCTGCGTCAGGCGAAACCCCCGGTTGGGTGCACGGCGAATGCCAGGCTCAAAAACCGGTAATTCGGGCAGTACATTATCCAATTTGACTGTCATGGCACTGCCAATCTCACAATTGCGAACCATAATTATCCCTCCATGTATATCCTCTATTATACCTTACTTTACCATTACTGTATCATATCTTGCGTCAACTAAACGTCAAAATTCCGGCAAGTATCGTTTATCTGCAAGCAATTCATTTTTGACGGCAATGGCTCCCGGTACTTTATAACAGCTTACCGGTCTTTTCTTCAGTCAGCCTTACCAGTTCCTGCTGGTGAATCATATTTCTGAGGGTATTAATATGAGGATAAAGGTAAATATCTTCACTCATAATTGGCACAGTCCGGGCAATCGCGCTCAGAACAGCCTGCACGGCCGTAGCCGGTGCTATATCATTTTCCAGAAATTGATGGGCCTGATATACAGACAACAGTTCAATTGCCAGAATAAATTCCAGTTTTTCGGCAATCTGTCTTGCTTTTTTAACGGCATTGTAGCCCATGGCCACATAATCCTCCTGATTGCCACAGGTGGGAATGCCGTCAATTGTTGCCGGATGGGACAGGATTTTCATATCATTAAGCAATCCGGCCTGCGTATACTGTGGTATCATCAGGCCTGAATTGAGTCCTGGATTCTTAATCAGAAAACTTGGATAACCCGAAAGGCTGCCATCTATCAAACGGCTGTTCCTCCGTTCTGACATTTTTGCCAGTACAGTGGCGGCAATACAGGCCGAGTCAAGTTCAATACCTACATAGGATGAATCGGCGTTACAGCCGGAGATGGCTTCCCCATCTTCCCCTTCCGGCCAGATGATCGGATTGTCACAACAGGAATTAATTTCGGTTTCTACAGCGATAAGCGCATCCTTAAGTGTCTTTTTGGCAGCACCATGAAGCTGCGGTATGCAACGGATGGACATTGCATCCTGCAGGCGGTAATTTTGAAACTGGGCGGCCACTGCCGAATCGTGCAATACTTTTCTTACATTAGCAGCTGTGTTTCCCTGCTCGGCGTGAGGCCGGACACTCATCAGCCGTTCATCAAAGGCCCGCGTGGTTCCTTTTAAGACCTCCAGTGTCATAGCCCCAATTATATCGGCGCACTTGGCTGCATTTAACATATCGTACAGGGCCAGAGCACCGAGGGCCGTAACACTGGTAGTCCCGGAAACCAGAACCAAGCCTTCTTTGGCGGCCAGTTCGGTCGGTGCCAGCCCGACCCGGCGCAGCGCTTCCCCGGCAGGCAGCAGTTCACTGCCGACATAGGCCTGCCCTTCCCCAATCAAGACTAATGCCATATGGGCTTCCGGGCTGAGATAACCTACCGAGCCCTCTTTAGGGGCATACGGTGTGAGACCAAGATTGAGAAACTGCCGGTACAATTCTACGGTTTCCAGCCGGGCCCCGCAATATCCCTGGCCGATATTCTGTAATACCATCAGCATGGTTGCCCGTACTTCCTCAATCGTCAAGGGGTCACCCACCGAGGTAGCATGGGATAAAACAATATTTCTCTGTAACTGCGCTGTTTCTGCCGGCGATATTACCTCTGTGCATAAGGAGCCAAAACCGGTAGTAATACCATACATTACCCGGCCCTCGCCAATCCATTTTTCCACCAGGCTCCGGGATTTCTTCACGCGTTGACAATAAACATCAGAAAACTCCACCCTGGCGCCAAAGCGGGCGACTGCCACCAAATCTTCCATACTTATTTTGCCGCCAAGGACTACGACTGACGTATTATCTGCATTTTTTACTGCCACCATGGCTGCTGCCCTCCTATGGCAGGAGAAGGATTACCGCCCCTGCCTGCAATCAAAATATGTGTCTCCACTTGTTCCTGTTCCGGCGGCAGGGCCTTGCGCTGTTGGCCGGAACAGCCAAAATAAAGACTGATAGCAGCGCTGATGCCGCTATCAGTTGCCGTTAGGCGAGAAATTGCATCTATCATCAGAAAGTTTTCTGGATCTTGCACCCGTCGGCGGCAATCGGCGTATAATGGACTTTTTTTCCTTCAATAACCTCACCAAAAAAAGCAATCCAGTACGGCCGGAACACGCTTTCCACCTTAAGCTCCCTAATCTCCGGGATGCCGCCGACATGCCTGTGCACAACCTTTAACGCAACCGAACGTCCTTTGTTAATTAAAAACTGTTCGTCCCTGGCCGAGTATTGGAGTTGTTCCTCTTGCACATTTTCCAGGGTAACAACACTGGGCATGGTATCCACCCAGGCCACAGAACTATTGCTGCCGTCTGCCAGCATGGTTATCGTCTGCTTGCTGCCGCCGGCGCGGCGGGAAAACAGTCTGTCCAATAAATTGGGCCGGTGACTGATCTCATACGTAATCAGTTTGCATTCAATAAAATGCAGCCTGATTTCAGACAAGGCCTTGCCGCGGCAAAATAATTTTCTCAGCCATTTCCCCCGGGCTTCGGCCATTAGTCCGGCTGCTTCTTTTTCAATGGAAATAGGAAATACTTTAATGTCCATATCTTACGCTCCAGCTTACACCGATTTGTCCTCGCCTGTACGGCTTTCGTTACCGTTATTTTTGGTAAATTTGAACACAATGGATAAATAGTTCAGAAAAATAAGAGTTACCGTAATCATGAGTCCATAAGGAATGACTGTACCCACAATAAAATCATTCTGCGTGCTGATGGCATAGTAAATGACAGCAACAGCAACAAAATACAAAGCAACCAAAAATCCGTCAATACCAAACCAGCTTATTTCCAAATCTTTCTTTGACATCTAGGCAGCCTCCTTCTCGACAACTGTTGTGCCAACCTTATTGCCGATCATCCAGGCCAGCAGCGATATCGGCAGCGCGGCAACAAGCGGTTCCATTTCAAACGCTTCCAAAGGAAAAATCTTTAAATAGGAGAAGACAAAGACCCCGGCCAGCAGTCCCATATAACCGCCTAATACCGTCTTTCTTCCCGGCCAGACCAGGGCCCCGACAATAGGGACAAAACCGGCGGCCATCCAAAGGCTGCCAACAAAAATAAAGGCATCCTGGGCGGTAGTAAACTGGAAGGCCACTAACAGTGACAACACGGCAACAATAACAATACCGGCCCGGGTGGCGGCAACCAGTTGTTTCTGCGTTAGATTGCCTTTGAACCTGGCATAAATATCGTTAGCCAGCGTAGCCCCGCCTGACAGGTAATAGCCGTCCAGCGCCGATACAATCCCACCGACCAAACCAATGATAAAGAGGGCTCTTACCCCCTCGGGCAAGCTTTCCAGGACCAGTTTTATATACCCTTCGCCTGGCACCAGATCAGGGTATTTCGCTTTGACAACCAGGCCGGCCAGTGTTAATACGATGTCAAAGCAGATCCAGATAACAAAGCAGGATAATAAGGCCCGCCGGCCGGCCTTCGGTGAATCGGCGGCCGAAAACCGCTGATAGAAGGTCGGGTCCGCATACACCCCGAAAGCGAGGACACACAGCATAACCGCCTTCATTGGCGTCAGCCCGCCCACAGGGTCCAATAACTCAGGCGTACTTGCCAGGGCCTGCTGCAAACCGGCCCAGCCGCCAATATCGGTCCATTGACCGGGCATTACCATTGTCAGGCCAAAGCACATGCACCAGAACAGCACCATATCGGTTACCGCAACACCCATCAAACCGCCTAATACAGCCAGCACTACCACGATACCCACGCAGATGACACCGGCAGTCACATTGCTAATCCCCC
Organism: Bacillota bacterium; assembly: GCA_023388195.1. GTDB lineage: Bacteria > Bacillota > Negativicutes > Sporomusales > Sporomusaceae > Sporomusa. The sequence continues at coordinate 39,345 of JAEWGR010000051.1, read as the reverse complement.
ACGCAGCTTTGCCAATAAAGCCCATAGCGGTTACGTTGCCCAGCTGCGTGCAATAGATAAACATGAGAATGGCCCCCAGCACAGCCACCCCTTTGCCATAAACACTCTCCAGCAAATCAGGCACGGTTATATCGGTTCTGACATGGATTTTTGGTCCTACCCATAAGGCCAGCGGTATCCGACCGGCATGGGCAGTTACGCACCAGATGAGCCAGATAGAAAGACCATACATGGCGGCATATTCCACGGTTCCCACCGTACCGACGCCGCCATACCAGGTAGCCACCAGCGCCCCCACAATTAAGGACCAGGGCAGACTGCGGTTACCCAGGTAAAAGCTCTCCATATCTTTTACCGTTTTTGAGAAATGATAGCCAACAAAGACAATGAACAATGTAAACACAATAATAACCAGATTATCTAGGGTTGATAATAACATTCAAAAACACCTGCCTTTAGAAGTCTTGATACGTTGTGGTCATACAATCCGGAAACACCTTTTTGATAAACTATACCTCCTCACCCTGCCTTAGCTATAAGGGCAGTACAGCGCCGCAGACCAACTGCGGCCTTGTCCGTGCAACCCCGGCAAAATCCACCATAGTGTTCAGAACGGGGTCAAGCATCTGATGCCCACACCGGCTATGTCCACTGCGTTTGAAACTTTGCTCATTCAGTCTTTTATAAAAGCAAGTATCATGCCAAATACCAGGCAGGAATCATTCTGATTTTTCGAAAAAACCCGTTAATCTATCCAAAATTTATAGAAATTTTGCTAAAATATCTTATTGTTTTTTCAGAATCAACGGTTTTTTCAATATATTTTTGCTTGTTAAACAAAAATACTGCCAAATAATTTTGCACGCAAAATCATTTGGCAGTCGCCTTGTTACATATTTTTTCGTAAAATGGGGCAAAAACATCAACATTTTTGCCCCTGCGTCTGTTTATTATGCAAAATTATTTTGCACCATTTGCGGCTGCATACAATTTATCCAGTATTATTTGCTCAAATGCATTCCCGGTTTTACTAAAAACACCTTGTCCGTGACGGTAATATTCCTCAACCGGTAACGGCAAATAATCGGCAAAAACCGCTTTTAGGCGGATATCCTGCTGCATGCTGACGCTAATCTCCAGCTTGGCCCTGGCAATAAGCCCGGCCTGATAAAGATCATGATACCGCTGCAGAAACTCATCTGCTTTCTCCAGGTAGCTGCGCCCTTGCTGCAGGGAGTTATCTTTGACAGCCAATAAGGCCAGAATGCAATGCAACGTGCAGTAGCTCCGCAGACACCAATAGCCCTGATATTCGCCAAACTGGGCTTCAAGGGTCAGGGCTTCTGTCAAATACGCAAAAGCCTTGCTGTATTCCTCCAGGTCGTAGGCGGCATGGCCGGCATTAACCAAAAAGATTACAACCCCGGCGCTGCTCCGGCTGCTGCCAGCGACCCTGATAGCCTGATCATAGTAATATAGGGCCTCAGCCAGCTTGCCCTCCAGGCGCCTTATATCGCCGATGTAGTTATAGCCGGCGGCAATATGCAGATTGAATTCTCCCGGCCTTTCCCCCAGGCGCTTATAATTCGCGATTGACTGGCGATAGTATTGTTCCGCCTGGCTTGTTTGCCGGCGCAAAGCATAAGCAATCCCCAGGAACCGCTGGATCACGGCCTGTTTTTCTGCCAGGTTGGCGGCCTGGGCTGTTTGCAGCAACTTATCGGCAAAGAGCTCGATCAGCTTGGGATTGCGGATCTGGATGCCGCAATATACAATCTGCTGATACCCTTTGATTGTATAATCAACAAAACTTTTTTTGGCCGCAAGACGCAACAGCTGATGGATGGCCCGCAGGCCGGCCAGATGTTCCCCGCGCCAGATATAATAGCGTCCCAGCATTTCCAGGTAGGCTGCCCGGAACCGGCTTAAGCTCGCCTGCGGCACATGTTCCTGCTCCACAGCGGTCAACAGCTCTTTGATCTTATCCAAATAATTCATAATCTGCAATTTGTTGTCCAGAATAAAACCATTGCTCCGCTGCATATCACTTAGTTCAGGGAATAATTCATATTGGGGACAGCAAAATCTTTCGGCAAGCTTAATTGTATATTCAAGTATTTTTATTTTTTCATCAATTTGCGAATAATGATATAGGATCTCCGAATATAAGTCCTGTCCCCCTGCGTCTTTATCCATCAGTTCTTCCAAATACCGGCCTGCCCGCCTGTGGATTAACTGTTTTCTGGAAGAAGACAACTCGCCATAGACATAACTTCTGATCCGGATATGGTTATACTTGTAGACAGGCCCTGTGCCCCCGGGAACGGTGCCTGCCGTTTCCTGAATAAGCCGCCGCTGCTGCAATTCCTCAATGGCTTCTACAATTTCAAACTCATTCATCCCGCAAACCGCCAGCAACTCATTATAGCCGACATTATTGAAAAAGGCCGACATGACATCAAGAACTTTTCGGGCATTGTCCCCAAGCGTGTTAACCTGCTCATGCAGCACACTCCGCAGGCGCGGTGACAGGAGGTTCACATTTTGGCCCAGCTTAATCAATTTAAAGCTTTCAACTAAAAACAAGGCGTTGCCATCCGTATATTCATACAGTTTTTTTTGCAGCCCGGCCGTAATCTTATCAGCCGGCAGCATCAACTCCGCAAACCGGCCAACCTCTTCCCGGCTGAAATTTTCGAGAGTCAGGGTCTCCACCAGACCCTCGTGCCGTAAATTCCCGACCAACAATTCTATTTGTCCCTGATATTCGGTCCGGCAGGTTGCGATACATAATATATGCTGCCGCGCTGACCGCAGCAGTTGGCGCAATACTGACCAGCCCTGCATATCCAGCCATTGCACATCATCAATAAGTAAGAGTACCTTTCTCGAAGCCGCAACCTTGTCTAGAATACTGCCCATAACCTCTTCAATCATACCGGAATGAATATTATAGCCGTTGACGGCCTGACTCTGGCAGGCAACAGCCTGATTCCCGAGAACTGCCGGAAATACATAGGCAATAACCTGATACCAGATAGCAGGCAGTACCACGCCCCGCTGCGATAGCAGCTCCATCGCCTGGCAAAAGATTGGGTTCCAGGCTTTATAGGGGTATTCCTGTTCCGCCTGATAACACTGGGTACGCAAAACAGTTAAACAGTCGGCAGCCAGCGTTTCCTGCAGCCGCTGGACAATTTCGGTTTTCCCCACTCCCTGCTCACCGCTCACCATTGCACATACGCACGGCGAGGAGCCTGCACAAAAATCGGCCACAATACGCTGCAGCCATAGCAGCTCACTTTTGCGGCCAAAAAAATTCTCGGCGGTCGCCTCTGCCGGCACTACCAGTTGATTAACCAGCTTAGACCTGATCCGTTCATAAGCCTCCCGGGTTTTATCCTGCGGGCCGATGCCCAGTTCACTGCTGAGTTTTTCCTGCAAATTGTCATAGACGGCAACGGCCTTATTTAAGGCTCCGGCCCGTTCGTACACCTTCATCAGCGTCCGGTAAGCACTCTCATTGTATTCATCCAGCGTTATCAGCTGCTTAAGATACCGTTCGGCCGCACCATAATCTTTGTTATTAAGCCGGGCTACAATGACCTTGGTCAGCCGGGCAATCATGTCTTCTTTACAACTCTCCCGCCGGCGGTTCACCCAGGTTTCAAACACATCGGCATCTTTACAGGCAAACCCCTCCAGAAACTCCCCCCGGTACAATACCAGCGATTCGGCCGGGGAGGCCTCGTTAAATTCCTGAAAATCGGTAGTAACACTGACGGTTTCGGTATTTAGTAAAACATTAGCCCGCGAGGGGGTCTGTATTAAATTGTCTGCCGTCAGTTTCTTCAACAAATAGAGTGTATTGCGCAGATTTTTTCTGGCTGCCCCATCCTCCATGTCCTGCCACAATAAAGCCGCTAATTCTTCGCGCGTAGAGTTCCTTTTAACCAACAAATAATATAATAAGGCTTCCATCTTCGCAAACGGAAAAAACACCCGTTTTCCATTCCAGTAAACCTCAGGGCTTCCCAACAAAACCGCCGATAACTCGTTCATTTTATCAACCCCGCACCATCCGCTTTCTTCTGCACTTGTACAGACTTTTCGACAAAAACAGAGACAAATCCTTGTTATTCGCTTATTTACTGATAGCCAAATTATTGAAATATTGATACAATCAAGCTGGGTATTTGTTAATCGGGAGGAGAAACCATGGCCTATACAGCCAAGTTAATTAAAGAAACTGAACAAACTACCAGCAACTGGTCTGGCGGTACAACAACACAAATTGCTATCTATCCGCCGGATGCCAGTTACAGTAACAAGAACTTTACCTGGCGTCTTAGCTCGGCCCGCGTTGAACAGGAAGAATCTGTGTTTACCGCCCTGCCTGGAATCTGGCGGCTGATCATGGTCATTGAAGGCGAATTGGAGCTTAAGCATGCCGGCCATCACCATGTCCATCTACGGCCATTTGAGCAGGATAGCTTCAGCGGCGGCTGGACAACTACAAGTTATGGTAAAGTACGTGATTTCAATTTGATGCTGGCAGAAGGCTGCGCGGGAGAATTGATGCCCATCCTTCTGCAGGAAAACAGCCGGGAAGAGCTCACCCACCCTGCAGACCCCGGCTCCGGCCACATAACTTCAGCTTTTTATTGTGTCACCGGCCGGGTTCGTGTTGCCACCGACAACCGGGCACTTTATGAATTACAGCAAGGTGACTTGCTGCTGCTGACAACGGCCGGGCCTGCCCAGCCTTTCCCGGTTACTGTCTTCAATGGCGGCAATGGTCAGGCTCAGCTCATCAAAGCTATTATCAAGTATTAACAACATGATTGTTACCCTGAAAAAAAAGCACTATTTGCCGATCGGCAAATAGTGCTTTCACATGTCAGGCTTATATCAGTCTCTTATTCTTTGGTGGCAGCCGCTTCCGCTACCGCTTCATCATACATTTTTGCCAGGCGCCGATACCCATCCAGGCGTTCAGCTGCATCCTTGGCAGTCTTGTCAAACAGCGCTTCCGCCTGATCCGGGAACAGTTTCTTGAGGGAAGAGTAGCGAACTTCACCCATCAGGAATTCCTTAAAGTCGGCGGTAGGTGCCTTGGAATCCAGGCTGAACGGGTTTTTGCCCACTTCTTTGAGAGCCGGGTTATAACGGTACATTGCCCAGTAACCGGCTTCGACAGCACGTTTACACTCCAGCTGGCTATTGCCCATACCCAGTTTCAAGCCATGATTGATACAAGGTGAGTAGGCAATAATGAGGGAAGGTCCGGGATAAGCCTCGGCTTCAGCAATAGCCTTCAGCGTCTGGGCTTTGTCTGACCCCATGCAAACCTGAGCAACATAAACATAACCATAGCTCATTGCCATCATGCCAAGATCTTTTTTCTTCGTCTGTTTGCCGCTGGCTGCGAATTGAGCAATAGCAGCGCTTGGCGTAGCTTTGGAAGACTGACCGCCGGTATTGGAATATACCTCGGTATCAAAAACAAACACATTAATGTCTTCGCCGGAAGCCAGAACATGGTCCAGGCCGCCAAAGCCGATGTCATACGCCCAGCCGTCACCGCCAAAGATCCATTGTGAGCGTTTAACAAAGAAATCTTTATAACCGTAAACCTCATCCAGAAGGGCATGAGAGCCTTTGGCAGCCTCAAGAGCAGCACTGAGTTTATCAGCGCGCTCACGGGAACCGGCACCAATATCCTTTTTGTCAAGCCATTCGGCCAGAGCCGCTTTAACGTCACCATCAGCAACAGTCAGAGCCTCGCTCACCTTCGCCGCCATCCGCTCCCGGATCTGTTTTACGCCAACCTGCATGCCGAAACCGAACTCGGCATTATCTTCAAAGAGGGAGTTGGCCCAGGCCGGACCGCGGCCCAGTTTATCCGTGCAGTAAGGAGTAGCAGGCGCCGATGCACCCCAGATGGAGGAGCAGCCGGTTGCATTGGCAATCATCATCCGGTCACCAAACAATTGGGTAACCAGCTTGGCATAGGCGGTTTCCAGACAACCTGCGCAGGCACCGGAGAACTCAAGGTACGGAGTCTCGAACTGGCTGCCTTTGACAGTTTCTTTTTTAACCGGATTCGGCTTGGCCGAGATCGTCATAGCATAATCCCACAAATCAGCCTGCGCCAATTGGCTGCTGATCGGCTGCATAGTAATAGCCTTTTCTTTGGCCGGGCACACCTGGACGCAATTGCCGCAGCCGGTGCAATCATAGGGGGAAACGGCGATGCGGAATTGAAGTCCCTCGGCGCCAAGCGCTTTTTTGGTAACAAAGCCGTCTGGCGCATTTTTGCTTTCCTCTTCATTTACAAGCACAGGCCTGATTGCAGCATGAGGACAAACAAAGGAGCACTGATTGCATTGAATACATTTATCTACTTCCCAGGCAGGAACATCAACGGCAATGCCACGTTTTTCATAAGCGGCGGTACCCATCGGGAACGTACCGTCAGTTATGCCCATTTCCTTGAGAACACTAAGCGGCAGTTTGTCACCCTCAGTACGGTTCATAGGAATAACGACTTTTTTAATGAAGTCAGGCACTTCTTTGACAGCCGCTGCCGTATCCTGAGCCTCTTTCCAGGCTGCAGGAACATTAATTCTCACCATGGCGCTGACACCCTGGTCAATAGCAGCAAAGTTCATGTTGACGATTTTCTCGCCTTTAAGGCCATATTCATCAACAACCGAATCTTTAAGGTATTTCATTGCGTCTTCAACAGGAATAATATCAGCCAGTTTGAAGAAAGCCGATTGCATGATCATGTTGATGCGGCCGCCGAGACCAACGTCCCTGGCCATTTGTACAGCATTAATTGTGTAAAATTTAATATCGTTAGTGGCAATAAATTTCTTCATCGCCGCCGGCAGGTTTTCTTCCAGTTCCTTTTCATCCCAGATGCAGTTAAGCAGGAAGGTGCCGCCTGGTTTTAAACCGGCCAGAACATCATATTTCGCCACATAGGATTGATTGTGGCAGGCAATGAAGTCCGCTTTATTGATCAGATAAGGAGACTTAATCAGTTTCTTGCCGAAACGCAGGTGAGATACCGTTATACCGCCTGATTTCTTCGAATCGTAGGCAAAATAGCCCTGCGCAAACAGGTCGGTTTTATCACCAATAATCTTGATGGCCATCTTATTGGCGCCAACGGTGCCGTCAGATCCCAGACCCCAGAATTTACAGGCCCGTGTACCGGCCGGAGTAGTATCAATATCCGCGCCGAGCGGCAGGGAGGTATTGGTAATATCATCGACAATACCGATAGTAAAACCGTCTTTAGGTTCATCGGCTTTGAGATTTTCGAAAACGGCAACAATCTGAGCCGGCACCACATCTTTGGAACCCAGTCCGTAGCGGCCGCCGACAACAAGGGGCTGCCAGGCCTTGCGGTAAAATGCGTTTCTGACGTCAAGATATAATGGTTCGCCCGCGCTGCCAGGCTCTTTGGTACGGTCAAGCACGGCAATTTTAGTAACCGTTTTCGGAATATATTTTAAGAAATGCTCAATAGAAAACGGCCGATAGAGATGAACGGTAAGCAACCCGACTTTTTCGCCATTGGCATTTAAGTAATCAATGGTTTCCTCAATGGTTTCGCAGACAGAACCCATTGCCACAATCAGACGGTCAGCATCCGGTGCACCATAGTAGTCGAACAGGTGATATTCCCGGCCGGTAACCTCTTTGACTTTTTCCATATATTTTTCAACAATGTCCGGCAAAGCCAGATAGTATTCATTGGAAACCTCGCGGCCCTGGAAATAAATATCAGGGTTTTGTGCAGTTCCCCTTGTTACCGGATGGTCCGGATTCAGGGCGCGCTTCCGGAATGCCGCCAGGGCATCCTGATTAACCAGCTTGCCAAGGTCTTCATAATCCCAGGTCTCAACCTTTTGAATCTCATGCGAAGTCCGGAATCCGTCAAAATAGCTTAAAAATGGAACACGGCTCTCAATAGCCGCAAGATGGGCAACGGCAGCCAAATCCATTACCTGCTGCACACTGCTCTCTGCCAGTAAAGCAAAACCAGTCTGACGTGCTGCCATAACATCCTGATGATCGCCAAAGATATTAAGCGCAGCAGCAGCCACAGCCCGGGCACTTACATGCAATACCCCTGGCAGAAGTTCCCCCGCAATCTTGTACATATTAGGAATCATCAGCAATAACCCTTGGGATGCAGTAAAAGTAGTTGTTAATGCCCCTGCTTGCAGTGAACCGTGTACAGCACCGGCTGCACCGGCTTCGGATTGCATTTCTACAACCCTCACGGTTTGCCCAAAAATATTTTTGCGGCCTTCCGCTGCCCAACTGTCAACATACTCTGCCATGTTGGATGAGGGTGTGATGGGATAAATTGCTGCAACTTCTGTAAACGCATAGGCTACATGAGCCGCTGCCGTGTTGCCATCCATAGTCTTCATTTTTGCCATCGGGATCCCTTCCTTTTTAAATAATATTGGAATCAGCGTTTAGGCCGGGCTGTCGTAGTCCCGATAACGCTAATTTAACCCCCCGTTTTGTACGAAAAAAAATACAAGAGCCCTGTTTTTTAATGCTTTTACAGTTAAAAATTCTTGTGCGTTTATATCTTCTGGTCTGACCAGTCGTTATCCTGCTTGCATATTAAATATTTATGATAAATTAGTAAATTATTTTGAATATCCAGTCGATTTATGTCGAATCGTATTAAATTTTAGTAATTTTGATTATTTTTACGAAAAATAAGCTGCTGCCCGGGGGGGCCAGTTGCACTTTGACTGGCCCGAAAATGTGCTGTAATATCAAAGTTAATAACTAAATGCTTGTACAGATGGGGGAATGCATATTGAATAGCCACGAGAAACCAGTAGCAATCGTAACCGGTGCCGCCCAGGGCATTGGCCGGGCGATTGCCTGCAAGCTTGCCGGGCAGGGTGCCCGAATTATCGCTGTTGACAATAATGAGGCTGCCGGTACTGAAAGTACCGACACCATGCGGACCGCCGGCCTGGCTGTAGAATTTATCAAAGCCGATGTTGGCGTTGTGGCTGATATTAAGAGGGTGATCAGTCTGGCTGCCGGCCATTACGGACGTCTGGACTGGATTGTCAACAATGCCGGGATTTCCCTGTTCAAAGCTATTGAGGAAATTGAGGTAGAAGAATTTGACCGGATACTGGCTGTCAACCTCCGGCCAGCCTTTCTATTCGCTAAGTTTGGCCTGCCATTGCTCAGCCAGTCCCGCCAGGCTGCTATTGTCAACATTTCCTCCACCCGCGCGCTCATGAGCGAACCTCATAATGAAAGTTATGCTGCCGCTAAAGCCGGTCTGCTGGGACTCACCCATGCCCTGGCTAATTCTCTGGGCCCCAAAGTCCGGGTCAATGCTATTTGTCCGGGCTGGATTGACGTCAGCCTGCCGCCTGCAGCCCTTCGCCCGGCCGATCATGCCCAGCATTTGGTCGGCCGGATCGGCCACCCCGATGATATCGCCCATGGCACCGCTTTTTTACTGTCAGCGGAGGCAGCCTTTATCACCGGACAGGTCTTTGTAATTGATGGGGGTATGACCAAAAAAATGATATATGCTGAATAAACAGGCGGTTTATAATTGCTCAGTCCATCATAGTATATAGTAGTTGTTAAAATAAGACCTGGCTTGTGCCAAGTCCCTGCCTTTATCTATAATCATGCAGAGGAGGTGTGCTGGTGCTTTCACCAAGCCTGGAAGACTATCTTGAGGAAATATACCGGTTTCACACCAGCCTCGGTGTTGTAAGGGTGACAGATATCAGCCACAAGCTCAATGTCTCCCTGCCTTCTGTTACCAAAGCCATGCGCAAACTCAAAGCCCTTAACTACATTACCTACCAGAAATACGGCCATATCGGCCTGACGGCAACAGGAAACGAAACAGGCAAATTTCTGGTCCGCCGCAACCAGATTATTCAGGAGTTTTTATTAATGCTGCGGGCCAACTGCAATATTGCCGCCGAGGCAGAAGCAATCGAACACTATTTGTCAAAATCGACTATCGGCTCATTTCAGGCGCTGGTGGTGTTTATGCGAAAAAATCCCGATGTGTATCAACAATTCTACGCCTTTTTGGAAAGCTGTCAGATGCCTGATTCATAATAAGTAAAGCAGGAGGCTTTGCCTGCCCCCTGCCAGCAGATATTATACCAATCCGAAAAACCGGGCCGTCTGGGCAACCAGGAAACACACCGCAAAACCGACTGCTGTCGGCAGTAAGAATGCCAGAAATGTCCACTTGGCACTGCCTGATTCTTTGTAAGTTGAAAGTAGTGTCGTGGTGCACGGCCAGTGCAGCAGGCAAAATAACATCGTATTCAATGCCGTTAACCACGTCCAGCCATGGCTGATAAATACTTGATGCAGCTGTGACAACTCATCAAGTTCAATCATATAACCGGTAGATAAGTAACTCATCAGCAGAATCGGCACAACAATTTCATTGGCCGGCAACCCTAAGATAAAGGCCAGCAGGATGTAACCGTCAAGACCGATGGCGTAAGCAACCGGCTGCAGCCAGCCGACCATATGCAGCAGAATACTGGTATCCCCTATGTACACATTGGCAAAAATCCAGGTAATAACACCGGCCGGAGCGGCCATGATCACTGCCCGCTTGAGCACGAACAGCGTACGGTCGATCATAGAGCGGTAAATTACGGCACCGATTTGGGGCTTGCGGTAGGGAGGCAGTTCCAATACCATGGAAGATGCTTCTCCTTTTAAAACAGTATGTGATAGCAGCCAGGACATCGCAAAGGTAAACACGACCCCAAGCAATACCAGACCGGTCATGAAAACGGTTACTGCCATAGTTTCATATTGTGGTGCCAAAGCCCCGCCCACAAAGATCGTGGCAATGGCTATCAGAGTAGGAAAGCGTCCATTGCAGGGGACGAAATTATTGGTTAAGATAGCAATCAGCCGTTCACGGGGCGAATCGATAATCCGGCAGGATACGATCCCCGCCGCATTGCAGCCGAATCCCATACACATCGTCAGAATCTGTTTGCCGCAAGCCTTACATTTTTTAAACATATTGTCAAGATTAAAGGCGACCCGGGGCAAATACCCTAAGTCCTCCAGCAAGGTAAATAAAGGAAAGAATATAGCCATTGGCGGCAGCATAACAGATATAACCCAGGCCAGGGCCCGATAGAGGCCAAGAACCAGAACCCCATGCAACCAGTCCGGAGCACCTGCAGCCTGGAACCAGATGGTTAACTGCTCCTGAAAATCGAAAAACAAGTCGGCCAGTATGCCGGAAGGGACATTGGCCCCTTCAATGGTAATCCAGAAAACCATTCCCAGCAGCATAAGCATAATCGGATAACCAAAGATACGGGAGGTCAAGATATCGTCAAGCTTGTTATCCCACTGTGACTTATCGGTGGCCGGGGCTGTAACTGTTTTCCGGGCAATACTTTCGGCATTGGCGTAAATATCTTCGACGATCTTATCGCCTAAGGTGCTTTCCTGGCGGAGACGGATGGAATCAGCCTCCGCACATAACTGGGCAAGCGTACTCATCGGCTTTACATTGTCTTTCATCGATTCGCGGCCTCCTTGACAACACTTATATCAGTAAGATTTATATGCATGCCAATACGTTCAATGAACGCCCTGTCGCCATCCAGCAGCCGCAGTGCCACCCACCGCGAATTAAGCTTGTTACCAATCAGGCGCTCAACACCAGGCAGCAGCAATTGCACAGCCTGCTCCACTTCAGGTGAATACTTTAACTGGGTTGGTTTTGTCTTGCATTCACCTGTGGCTACACGATGCAACGTGAATAATAGGTGATCAAGGCCTTCATTCTGGCGTGCTGCTGTTGCTACCATCGGCACGCCAAGTTCTTTTTCCAAAGCCTTAATATTAACTTCGATGCCTTTCTTTCTGGCTTCATCAATTAGATTGACACAAACAACAACCTGCGGCGTCATTTCCATGATCTGCAGCGCAAGATTGAGGTTTCTTTCCAGCGAGGTTGCATCTACTACAACCAGCGTTACATCAGGACGGCCAAAGCAGATAAAATCCCGGGCGATCTCCTCTTCCACAGTATGAGCCAATATCGAATAAGTACCTGGCAAATCAACCAGCAAAAAAGACCTATGATTATAGTTGAAGATGCCCTGCGCATTATCAACCGTTTTTCCCGGCCAGTTGCCGGTATGCTGGCGGAGGCCGGTCAGAGCATTAAAAACAGTGCTTTTACCAACATTGGGGTTCCCGGCCAGGGCGATAACAAATTGACCTGGGGTGGAATAGATCCCGAAATGTTCCCGCAAAACCCGTTTAGGCGAATCCACTGCCTGAGCCACTGTTAATCCCTCCCGTCCCTGTCAGTCTTATCGGTTACATAGGCCCGGATGAGGCGGGCATCGTCATTTCGCAGTGCAATGGTACTGCCCCGGACCGCGTAAGCAATCGGGTCACCGGCCGGACTTTTCCGCACGCACCGGACAGAAGTCCCCGGCACCATGCCTAAATCCAGAATCCGCCGTCTCAATAACCCTTCCAGCTCCACACTGGCCACATAACAGGATGCACCTACCGCTAAATCTGAAAGAGCAATTGTTGACATAGGCTGTGTATTCATATACAAACCTCCCTAACTTAACCTTAGCTAACAGATTGCCAAAAAATATAAGTTAGCTACAGGTAACTATATTTTTTAGCCTCAGCTAACAATCAGGCCATCTGCTATATGCTATGACCGGGTTTCTATATCGGTTACACATCAACTATTATTTTTATGACCTTCCCTACCTGTTAGCGGCTAAGGGCTAGTGGCAAATCCCTCAGAGCACCGGCAGAAGCCGCCTGTTCTGTTTTGGGATATAGTCGTTCTTTTAAAAATCAGAAACCACTATGATTTCTGACCATGTAAAAAGAAAAGCTGCTCCCCGGTCCACTGACCGGGGAGCAGCTTGGTGTTTATTTGTTATACAGGCCTTCGCTTAAGGCCAATGCCATTTTATGATGTGGACCGGCCCAGGGTACGGTGCCCAGTGCTGTCTTACTTAGCCAGCAGGCTTGAACCCCGGGTTCATCCCCGGCCAGCCATTGGCACCGGTAAAAAGTAATATCCCATTGCCGATGGCTGAACGTGTGCTGGCAATGAAATAATTTTTCTTCAATAGACACCGTCTGCAGCAAGGCACTGCGGAATGCTTCTCTTAGCTGCGCAGCAGCTATGTCCCCCGCCCCAATTTCTGCTGCCGGAAATTCCCACATCCCGGCTAACAGACCGGTTGCCGGCCGCTGCCGCACCAGGAAATTCCCGTCCCGCTGCACAACCCCGGCCGCCAGCGTGACAAGCTGCGGCGCCTTTTTCGGCGCCCGGACGGGCAGCATATCCTGAACCTCCCGCCGGTAGGCCTCACATAAATCAGCCAGCGGACATTCCGGGCAGCGCGGCCGCCGGGGTATGCAGATCATAGCCCCCAAATCCATCAGCGCCTGATTAAAATCACCCGGCCATTGCCGGGGAATATGCTGCATAACTAAGCGCTCAACCGCCCGTTTGGTGGCCATCCTGGTAATATCTTCCTCCAGGCAAAATAACCGGCTGAAGATCCTCAGCACATTGCCGTCAACAGCCGGTGCCACCTGGTTATAAGCAATACTGGCAATAGCCCCGGCTGTATACGAACCAACCCCAGGCAGCTGTTGAATCAGGGCAGGATCATCAGGTACCTGGCCGCCATATTCCGCACAGACCTCCCTGACTCCGGCCAGCAAATTACGGGCCCGGCTGTAGTAGCCCAGCCCCTGCCAGTAAGTAAGAACCTCCTGCTCTGATGCCTGCGCCAGCACCGCCGGTGTCGGAAACCTTTCCAGCCACCGTTCATAATAGTCTTTTACAGCCTCTACCCGCGTTTGCTGCAGCATAATCTCGGAAACCCATATCTTATAGGCATCCTTATCCCTGCGCCAGGGCAGGTCTCTGCCATTTTTATAATACCAGGCCAATAATGGAGTTGCCAGCATCTGTTCTCTTTCCTTCCAGGTTTTAGAAAATAATTATCCGGTAAAATCAAAAGTCTATTTTATTTATCATACCATAGTTACCTCAACCTAAAAAAGCCCTGCTATACAAAAACAAGTATAACCCGCTTAACCGGGCTATACTTGTTTACCGTCTGTAAGGTTCAGCCGCTGCCGGCAACAGACCGGCTTAAATTTTAAATCGCTTTACGACCGCATTAAGCTCCTGCACCATGTTTTCCAGGCCCTGGCTTGATGAAGCCACCTCCTGCATAGCTGCGGTTTGCTGCTGCGTAGCCGCAGAGACAGACTGAGTATGCATGGCATTTTCTTTACTTATCTCCTCAATCTCCCTGACGGAGTCCACAATCTGCCCGCCCCGCGCAGCCATTTGCCGCGCCTCATCGGAAACAGTGTGAATCTTGCCTGTAGCGGCTGCAATGAGTGTCTCGATTTCCTGGAAAACCTTGCCGGCCGAGTTGACCACCGCTGAGCCAACCTGCACCTGTTTGCTGCCATCGCTCATGGCCGCAACAGCACTTTCCGTATCAACCTGGACATCCCTAATCAAGGTTGCAATCTGCTTGGCGGCATCTTCCGATTGTTCAGCCAGCTTGCGCACCTCTTCGGCCACAACAGCAAAACCCCGTCCCTGCTCGCCGGCCCGGGCCGCTTCAATGGCGGCATTAAGGGCCAGCAGATTCGTCTGGCTGGCAATACCGGAAATGGTGTTGATGATCTGGCCGATTTTCTGCGACTGCTCGCCAAGTTTGGTAATGACCCGGGCCAGATTGGTTACTGTAGTTTCAATCTGATCCATCTGCGCCACGGCGGAAACGATTTCTTTATTGCCGGCATTAGCGGCCAGTGCCGTTTGCTGAGAGGCTGCAGCCACTTCATTCATGCTGGCAACAACCCCGTTGAGGCCTCTGGCCATCTCATCCACAACAGCTACCGTGTTCTGCACCGCATAAATCTGTTTTTCCGAACCTGATGCCACTTCGCCGATGGCGATCGCAATCTGACTCGAAGCCTGGGCCGACTGCTCGGCATTGGCAGCCAGAAAACCGGTAGCATTAGTCACCAGCACAGTCGAGCTGCTTGTTTGCTGCAATAAGGATTGGAGGTTCTCCGTCATGGTCCCGAAAGAATTTATCAGGCGCTTTAACTCATCTTCACCCTGATAGTCAATATCGGCCTTGACAATCTGGCCGGCCGCAATCTGCTCAGCCGTGGCGGCAATGGCAGTGATCGGCCTGCTGATTCTTTTTACCAGATAGAAACCGGCTATACCAATTCCTACACCGGAAATAAGCAATACTATCAAAATAAACTTTTGCAAATCGCCGGCACTGGCCATTGCTTCAGCCGAGTTTTGCAGTTTTAACACCGACCAGCCGGTCTGCCCGATCGGAGCGTAACTGACAAGATTAGAACCGATAACAGCGACCTGACCGGAACCACTCGACAGGATCGGCAAAATCTGCTCATCTTTATATAATTCGTGGGCTTTCGCTTTTTCCTCGTCGCGGCTGTCAGTAAGATAAAAGTATTTTTTATCAAGAATAATGGCTTTACCCGTATTACCTTCGTTTAACTCCTGGGCCAGCGTGGTTACATTGCCAAGCTTGAGATTGCCGCCAACATATCCCAGCAGCTGTCCCTGCTCATCAAAAATCGGGGCAACAATCGGCGCTGTCGCCTGTTGGGTAAATGCCGACACATAGGTATCAGAAATAACTGTTTTCTTAGCATTGACAACATCCTTAAACCATTGCCTGTCAGAAAAATCCTTCTTGCCGCCAAAGTCGGAATGCGGCCAGGTACCCTGAATAACACCCTGGGGATTTACGCAAAAAAGTAATTCAAACATGCCGTTGCCTTCATAAAAAGCCCGCAATGTTTTGGCTTGTTCACCAGAACCCATGGCCGCTATAAACGGGGTTTTGGCCAGGGCACTAATATTAGCCTGCCCATCCAGCAAGTACTGATCTAACCGGTCTGCGACCCGTGTCGCCTTGCTGGCCTGCGTCATTCTGCCGGAAGTATCCAATAACGAATTAGCCTTCTGGCTGGCAACAAGCCCGATAATGATGGCAGGCACCAGGGCCATCAACACACACACAGCCGTCATCTTACTCTGCAAACTGTTAAACAGCGCCTTGAACGACATAAAAATTCCTCCATCTCCCAGCCACCCCTGCAAAAATAAAAAAAGCCCATACAGGCAAGCTCCGAATATATTTGATTGAGTTGGCCTTTTACCCCTGCCTATACAACAGGGGTTACTATGTATTTATGAAAATGTTACCATTTTAGTCCTTAAAAGTCAATAATTAGCATTGACAAATTGTTTTTCTCTTTAAAATTTAATTTTAAATTAATATTGTACTATGTATATAATAAATATTATATTGGTTGACTAAATGAATTTGCCAATTTTGGCTTTTTCATCTATATTTAGTTTAGCAATAAAAGCATGCGCTGTGAAGCCCGACCCGCGATTTAGATTTAACTTCTGCAACAGGCCACAATTGGCCAGGCAGACCGTAAAGCGTAGTATAACGTCATTAGGAAAGAAGGCTGCCCCCATGAAATCATTTCAGACCCATAAAGTCACGCCCGACCATAGCGGACTTACTGTCGAAGACTATCTAAAACAGGTCTTGCATTATTCCGGGCGTAAGATCCAAAAATTGACCCGCCAAAAAGGCATTTACCTGAACGGTAAATCAGTTTTTTTGAAAAAGCCGCTTAAACCGCAAGACACTTTACGGGTTCTGGTCATGGAGGATCTATCGTATGGCGTTCAGCCTGAACCGGGAAACATTGAAATCCTCTATGAGGACGACTATATGCTGGTCTTAAACAAACCCCCTTACCAGCTTGTGCATCCTGCCGGCCAGACAACCGGCGGCACCTTAGCCAATTATTTAGCCCACCATTTAGCCGGGCGCGGCATAGTCAGTACCATTCGCCCTGTCCACCGCCTGGACCGGGACACGTCGGGCTGTGTCATTTTTGCCAAAGATGCCCGCAGCCAGTTCCTGCTCGAACAACAGCTGCAGGCCCGGGTATTAAAACGCAGCTACTGGGCTCTGGTTTCAGGCAGCGTTGAGCCCCCGGCCGGCATAATTGACGCCCCCCTTGGCCCGCACCCCAGTCTCGCCAACCGCCGGGCCGTCAGCCCCACAGGGGAAACGGCAGTAACTCATTACCGGACAATCCGCTGTTTTTCCGGGGCAGCTTTGCTGGAGTTGCTGCTGGATACCGGCCGGACCCATCAAATCCGTGTCCATCTGGCCCACCGCGGCCACCCCGTTATTGGCGACCGTATGTATGGGGTCCGCTCGCCGCTTATGCCCCGCCAAGCCCTGCACGCCCTGTCTGTCACCTTCGAACGCCTGGGAGATAATCAGCAAATTACGGTTACCGCCCCTCTGCCTGGCGATTTTACCCAGGCTCTGCAAGCTTTTGCCGCTGGCGAATCCGTCTAATGAGGTGTCTTTATGCTGCCTGCCTATCTTACTGTAAAACAAGCAAGCGAGGTTACTCTTGAAATTAATAAATCCCTGTTTCTGACCGCTGTCACCCCGGTGGAAACCGAAGCTGCCGCCATGGATTTTGTCCTGGACCGAAAAAAACGCCATAAAGAGGCTAATCATAACTGCTCAGCTTATGTCATCGGCCTTCATGGCCAATACCAGAAGGCCGATGACGACGGCGAACCCGGCGGTACAGCCGGCAAACCAATATTAGAGGTACTCAACAAGGCCGGTGTTAAAAATACGGCCATTGTGGTAACCCGCTATTTTGGCGGCATCAAACTGGGTGCCGGCGGCCTTATCCGCGCCTATACCAAAGCAGCTGCCGATGGCCTGGCTGCCGCCGGCATCATTGAAAACCACCTGCATTCCCGGCTAAACATTGAACTGAGCTACCACCTGCTGGGGACTGTGGAAAACCAGCTGCGCCTAAATAATTATCCGATTGAGACTAAAGAGTTCAGCGAGGTTGTCAGGCTTGTGGCCCTGGCCCGCACAGGCAGGGAAGCCAGCCTGCTGCAGCTGATTGCCGATATTACCGCCAACCAGGCCCAGGTGCGGCCGCTGGGCGAATTATATCTGCCGATCACAACTTAACCATTACGTTTTGCAGGAAAGCCGGCTGCAGGCAGCCAGGGCTGCAAATCCGGTTAATGGCGAAAGTGCCGCTTACACAGCGGCACTTTTTATATACTCAAAAGAATTAAGTTCTAACTCACTTTCAGGCTTTGGCTTTCTGCACAGCAGGCTCAGCAACAGCCTCATTTTGGTCGTTCAGGAGACCCAGCTTGTCAAACAGTTGAAAAGCCAGACTGACCAGGATGGCGACAACAGTACCCAGCGCCATGCCTTTTAATTCAACAGCACCTAGCTTAACAGCGGCGCCGCTTAGGCCCAGAACAAGGACTACCGAGGTCAGGATCAGGTTTTTCGCCTGGGTATAATCAACCTTTTTCTCAACAAGCATACGGATACCGGCAGCCGCAATGACACCAAACAACAACAGGCATACGCCGCCCATAACCGGCACAGGAATGCTGCGAATCAAGGCAGCCAGCTTGCCGACAAACGACAGGGCAATGGCAAAGGTCGCGGCACCGCCGATAACCCAGACACTATAAACCCTCGTAATTGCCATGACACCGATGTTTTCGCCATACGTAGTATTGGGAGTGGCACCGACCAGCCCGGACAGGACATTGGACACGCCATCAGCAAACAGGGAACGATGAAGACCGGGTTGTTTTATCAGATCCCGCTCCACAATATTGCCGGTAACGACAAGATGACTGATGTGTTCAGCCAGTACCACCAGCATCGCCGGCAGGATAATAATCATCGCCTGGACGTTGAATTCCGGCGTGTAGAGGGTAGGAACCTCAAACCAGGGGGCGTTCACAATGCTGTTAAGATCAACAATTCCCAGAATTAGTGACAAAACATAGCCTGACAGTACCCCGATCAACACGGGGATTACCGCAAAGAAGCCACGAAACAGAACCGATCCCAGAATCGTAACCGCCAGGGTGAATACTGATACAATGACAGCTTTATCAGCAGGTATATTTAATTGCTGCATTAAATCGCCGGTCAGTCCGGCCATTCCGGCCGCAGTCGGCGCCAGTTCCAAACCGATCGTGGCCACAATGGCCCCCATAGCGGCAGGCGGAAAGACGACATCAATCCATTTGACACCTACTTTTTTCACAAGCAAAGCCATCAGCATAAAGAAAAAACCAAACATAATAAAGCCGCTCTGCGCCGCTGCATAGCTATACTGTGACATAATCAGAAACACCGGCGAGATGAAAGCAAAGCTGGAGCCAAGATAAGCCGGGATCCGCCCCTTGCATACAATCAGATAAATCAGTGTGCCAATACCATTCATGAGCAACGAGGTAGCAGGATTAACCTTGAATAAAAACGGAACTAAAACAGTAGCGCCAAACATAGCAAATAAGTGCTGTAAGCTCAGGGGAATGGACTGGAGCAGGGGAAGCTTGTCTTCAACCTGAATAATGCGTCTGGACATTAAAATTCCTCCTTTTATCACCCCGGTACACAATACAAAAGCCTCTCGCATAAGCGAGAGGCTGCAAAGTCGCATAAAGAGACTATCATTGCGTACCTTGCCGGCCTCTCTGGACCGTCTTAAAGGTTTATTTACTTCAGTATAGTAAACACGGCCGACTTTGTCAATTGTTTATCCAAAATTCCTTACCTGCAATCCTCATAAATCAGTAGGCTGAAGATCACTGTCCCCCCACCCGGCGGCTGTAACCTCCTTGATCGAGCGGTTGATAATATCCAGCATCGTGTTAAGCTCCGCCACCGTACTGGCCAGGGGCGGCATGAAAACAACAACATCACCGATCGGCCGGATGATGAGCCCATACTTGCGCGCCTGCCGGCACACGCTGGCCCCGGCGGCCTGTTCCCAGGGATACGGAACCTTATTGCTTTTATCCAGCATTAGCTCAATACCAACGATCAGCCCGCATTGTCGCACCTCCCCCACGTGGGCTGAGGCTGATAGCCCGGCCAGTTTGTCCGCAATGGCGGCGATTTTAGGCGCAAGCCCTTCGATAACCTTTTCTTCGCGGAATATCCTCAGATTAGCCAGCGCCGCAGCACAGGCCAGGGGATTGCCGGTGTAGGAGTGTCCATGATAAAAAGTCTTCTTTGCAGCATAATCACCTAAAAAGGCCTGATAGACGGCGTCGGTAGTCAGCGTTGCTGCCAGCGGCATATAGCCACCCGTGATGCCCTTGGACAAAGCCATCAGATCTGGCGCCACGTCTTCATGCTCGCAGGCGAACATTTTTCCGGTCCGGCCAAAGCCGGTCGCTACCTCATCGGCAATCAGCAGCACATTATATTTCCGGGTAATTTCGCGCACCCTGGCCAGATAACCGGGAGGTGACATCAACATGCCGGCTGCCGCCTGGACCAGGGGTTCGATAATCAGGCCGGCAATCTCCTCATGTTGTTCTGCCAGCACCTGCTCTACTCTATCTGCACACGCCAGCCCACATACAGCCGGATCGTCGGCCAGCCGGCAGTGATAACAAGACGGAGCCGGGATATGGACCGGCGTAAACAGAAGCGGCTTGAATACCCGGTGAAATAAATCGATGCCGCCAACGCTGACCGTCCCCACCGTGTCGCCATGGTAAGCCTGTTCCAGTGAGATAAACTTTTGCTTATTCGGCTTCCCCTGATGCTGCCAGTACTGAAATGCCATTTTCAGGGCAACCTCCACAGCGGTTGAACCATCGTCCGAATAAAATACCCTATTCAGACCGGCTGGCGTAATCCCGACCAGTTGTTCTGCCAATTCGTAAGCCGGAAGACTGCTTAAGCCCAGCATAGTCGTATGGGCTACCTGGCCAAGCTGCCGGACTATGGCCTCATCAATCTCAGTCTTACGGTGACCGTGAATATTAACCCATAGGGATGATACACCATCAAAATACTCATTTCCTTCCGTATCAATTAGTTTGATGCCGTTGGCAGCGGCAATCATGGTTTGCGGTCTTGACACCCAATCCTGCATCTGCGTAAAGGGATGCCAGACATATTGTTTATCTTGCCGTGTCGTTTCCAGCAGGCTCACCCCTTCCTGTCATTAACTCTATTAACTGTGAAATCGGCAAATGCTTTTCTGCCAGTTCCGCAAGCCGGGACATGGCCTTCGGACCGGAAATACCCTCCGGCGCCAAAGGGAATTTCCCCAATACCGGCAAGCCGGTCAGGCGTTCCATGTATTCCAGGTTGCTCTGCTCCAGCACAGTAACAGCGTCTTCCGGCCAGCGGTTGATAATTATGCCGGCCAGCCGTATCCCCCGCTGGCTGGCATATTGGGCAGTCAGCACGGTATGGTTGATGGTGCCCAGGTCAGGCCTGGTAACAAGGAGTCCCGGCAGTCCGAGCGCAAGCATCATATCGGCCACCAGATAATCCTGCCAGAGGGGAGCGGTAATCCCACCGACCCCTTCAATCAAAGTAACTGGCGAGCGGGCAAGCATTGCCCGGGAAATGTCAAGCAGCTGAGCAACATCAATCGTGACCCCGCTCTCAGCTGCTGCAACCGCCGGGGTCAGCGCCGGCGCCAGGCAAACAGGATTGACTTGCTGGCGCCATTCTTCCCCCATACCGGCCGCCATCATCAAAAAGGTGGCATCTGCCGACACCAGCCGGCCATTGACATCGGCTATACAGCCTGATGCCACCGGTTTGACAACGCCGACAGCAATGCCCCGTGCTTTTATCGCCGCCGCGATAGCACCGGTAATACATGTTTTCCCGACCTCAGTATCTGTGGCCGTAATAAATAAACCGCCTTGCATCCTATCCCTCCCCCTGCCTGAGCCGGGTAAGCGTCCGGCTGATAACACGTACGGCAGCCGTCAGTTCCTCCCGCTCGTGAGCCGCCGTTACCGTCAACCGCAGACGGCTGGTGCCTGCCGGTACTGTCGGTGGTCTGATAGCGGTAATAATCAGGCCTTGCTGCTGTAGTTCGTAGGTCATCCTGACGGCGATGCCGCTGTCGCCTACGATAACCGGAATTATCGGCGTTATTCCTGCCGGCACCTCTATCCCGGCAGCCTGCAGCAGGGTACGGACATGGGCGGCATTGCCGGTTAACCTGGCAACCAGTTCCGGTTTGGCGGCTAACTCCCGCAGGGCCGCCAGGGCTGCCGCGATGGTGGCAGGCGCTAATGCTGTTGAAAAAATAAAGCTGCGGGCCTTATTTTTCAGATAATCAATCAAAATCCCGCTCCCGGTGACAAAACCGCCTTCAGCACCAAGAGCCTTGCTCAGAGTGCCGATCTGGACGTGAACTTTGTCAGCCACACCGCAGTAAGCAGCCGTCCCCCGTCCGCCCGGACCAATCACCCCGGTGGCGTGGGCGTCATCAACAACAATAAGGGCATTGTACCTGGCTGCGATTTGGACAATTGATCCCAGTGGGGCTATATCGCCATCCATACTGAAAACACCATCGGTAATAATCAGTCTCTTGCCAGGACAGGCTGTCGTTTGCAACAAATACGCCAAATGTTCCATGTCGGCATGCCGGTATATAACGACCCTGGCCCTGGACAACCGGCAGCCGTCGATCAAACTGGCATGATTAAGGGCATCACTGAAGATAACATCTGCCTGATCTGCCAGAGCGCTGATAATGCCCATATTGGCCATGTAACCGGAATTAAACACCAGGGCCGCTTCGGCCCCCTTAAATGCAGCCAGCTCCTGTTCCAGCTCTGCATATAACGGGAACGTCCCGGTTGTCAGCCTGGCCCCGCCTGCACCTGTGCCATACAGCCCGATTGCGTCAACAGCCGCCTGCCGCACTGCCGGGTTATGCGTTAACCCCAGGTAATTGTTAGACGCCAGCAGCAGGCTTGTCTGGCCGTTACACTGTACATGGGCAGCGTCAACCGGCCTGTAGACGACGGTCTGCCGATATAAATTTTCTGCCTTTACCTGCTCCACATAATCAGTCAGAAACTCCATCTTCACCCTCCTCCGGAACCCGGATAAGTACAGGCTGAAACCGCAAATACTGAATCAGCTCAGCCATATCGGTATTTTCCTTAACAAAAAAAATCCGCCCGCCCCGGTCACTGCCATAGGCTTTCAACGGGGTAATCCGGGTATAGCCGGCAGGCGCAGCCACATAGCCGGCCGTATATTCGGGGTCATCTGACCAACACAGCTCAGCCACCATCCCCGGCGCCGCCATAACCTTGGACGCCAGCACAAGGGCTTCCCGGATATGGTCGTTAGTGTAACCCTGTCGCCCCAGCCATCGCCAATACGCCGCTTGATCGGCACTATCCATCCGCGATACGCGAATGCCGCGTTCACCGCTTGTGTCAAGCCTGCTGCCGCTACAGGCACCGGCGATAATGGCCCCCCGCATATGATTCATATCTTCTAAGGCCTTCAGACCCGCCGCTGCCGCCGCCGGTGCAACCCCGGCCTTAATTAATGCCGTTACTGCCAGCGCCCGGCCTGCATTTACATCGGCTGCCGCTATGGAAATAACAGGCAGGCAGTTTACTGCCTGTATGTCGCCGGCAGGAACCGCTTCGACAATGAGGTTTGTAAAGTCGGCAGTTCCCCGGCTATGAGACAATGCCCGCGTCAGCATCGCTGCTGCCGTTGCATTCAATAATTCGCGCCCCACCAGCCGCTCGGCGCCCGAAATATGTTTTCCGCCCTGTTCATGCGGCCCGCCTTGCGCAGCTCTCATCCTAACGCTATACAACATCACGTATAACCTTGCCTTTCCTCACCCGGCTGAGCAGGGCTGTCAGCGGCCAGGCCAGCAGGGCTGTATAGATCATTCCCGGCACAGCTGCCAGCAGGAGCGGTATCGCCGCTTTGCCAATTATACCCCCCAGCGCCAGCCTGGCAGCGGCTGAGCCGGCCGGGCCGGCCAGAACAAGAACCGGCCAGGACCGGCCGCACAATGCTATGATCAAGCCAACCGTAACCCGGAATACCATCGCCACAAACACATTCAGCAAGGTTTGCGTGCCAAGAACCAGACCAGCCGTACTTGACAGCAGCCCGGCCACCATATACTTGCTAAACCCAAATATCGCACAAATCCCCACGGCCAGCGGGGCTGACAACTGAAACTCGGTTCCCGGCAGTAATCCCGGCAGTTTAAAAGTCCCCGTGATTGTGATAAAAGCAGCCAGCAGGCCGACTTCAGTTATCCAGACAACCTTTTTCTGCATCTTTTAACCCCTCTTCGTCTCAACTACTCCCGCCCTGCCCGCAACGGGGCCGGCCCATATCAATAATAATCGACTATTGTTAACCAGAAATCGAATCAATAGTTAACCATTTATCTATTGGTTAACCACAAAAACTATATCGGTTAACATTCAGATTATACAATAGATCCTGCCCCTCTGTAAATAAAAACACACCGGGTTTAGTTTTTTGTGTCAATCCAATTGCGAACAGAAAAAGACTTCTTTCTAATCCTAACCGGTATTACGTTATTAACAAACCAATTTAGTTATTCTCAGCTTGGTCTGGCTATAGATATCAAGTACCCGTCCGTCGGGGAAACGTATTAAACAGCTCCCTTGTCCACTTCGGTTCCAAAACACAACCTGCCCTGTACGGCCATCGTTCAAGGTAACATACCGGCCAATCAGCGCCTGGCATAACTCATTTAAAAAAGGAGTGCTGTATTGGGGTGAGAATTTCCCGGCAAACGTATCTCCCTGAATGGTATCTATGGCGGCAAAGGGTGATACCTCTTTTCCATAAACCTTTTTGGAGGTCATTGCATCATACGTATCGGCAATGCCAAGCACACGCGCTATGGGATGATTCTTGGCAGCATCTGTACGCAGGGGGTAGCCTGACCCATCATCCCGCTCATGGTGCTGAAGAACACCATAACGAACGTTTTCGGGAATTTCAATATAGTTGCGAAAAAACTTATAGGCGATCGCCGGATGCTGACGGACCTGATTGAATTCTTCCTCAGTCAAGCTCCCGTTTTTATACAGAATTTGTACCGGTATTTCCAATTTGCCAAGATCATGGAGAATACCGGCCATCACGAGCTGCCGCTGCTGCGTCAATTCAACAAAAGCCCCGCTGGCTGTTCCAATAATATTAGCTAAAATGCCAACATTAATCGAGTGATGAAATAAGTAATCGGCTGAACGAATAGTGGTGTGGAGTAAGGCCGTTGCCCCGGTACCGCGGGCAGCCAGCCACATCACTGCATCAACAATAGAAAACAGAAGCTGGCAATCCAAATGCTTTTCTAAGCGGACGAGGGCAAAGCATTTTTTTAAATCCTTCACAGCCTCATTATAAACACGCAGAAAATCGTTTTCATGTTCCAAGCCACTAGCCATATCCGCTTCGCCGCATACAGCAGCAGCCGCCGGTTCCGGTTCTGCCATCGCCGTGTCCGCAGCCGTCTGATCAACCAGCAGTTCTGACTGCATAACCTGCCTGATCCGGACCACGTCCAGGCCATAACTTACAATCCGCTCAATATGCTTGCCCGTTAAGATTGTACCATTATGAAGCAGGACACCGCCATCAGGTGAGAACACGGTTTCTCCAAGCTCGAAACCTGGTTGAAGCTGGCTAACCGGAAATCTGATAATACTATAATTCGCAGACATGGTTTTATCTCCCTTCAAATGCTGCCCTGCTATAACCTGCAGCTCCTTAAACTGGCATAAATATATTTTCAATTATTAGCGATTTTGCGGAAATATGTCAATATATCTGCTGGCAATAAAAAAATATTTATAAGCTGTCAGGCATAAATAAAATTCCGTATACAGTTGGCACTAAGGGGATTGGTCCAGCTACCGGCCCCAATTCGCTCTAATTCGGCTTCAAAGACCGGGTTGCCATCATGGTAGGGAAGCCCTTTTTTCATTAAAGCCCAGTGACATACCTCATGCTTAACAATTTTCTCAACAGCCCGGTCTGAGTAGGTCCCGTTAATAAAACCAGGGCAGAATTCTATCCGGTACCCATGGTCTGACAGCGATGCCTGCCCGAGAATACGTGAAAATCCCGGATTCACGATAATAACGGCATCAAATTCCAGTTCCCAGTATTCCCGGGCATATTGGCAGGCTTTTTCTCTGATCTGCTCCAGAATCATAATCCTCCCCTCCTGTCTGTGAAAAAAACTTTCTTTATTTATTATATTATATATAGAGAATTTTCTGAATAAAAAAACAAAAAAATACTAGGGAAATTCATCCCTAGTACAGACTGTTATCAGATCCGGTGCAGTATCGGCAGGGGATATATCCGGCCTTGCAGATACTCACAGACAATCAGCCGTATGCGCTTGGCGTTTCTAAAGTCGGTGTCAGCCATAGCCTCAATATCAGCAGCCGTTAACCAATGACAATCCAGAATTTCATCAGCCTGAGGCCGTGGGGTGTCCCCGGCTTTAGCCTGGGCATAAAAGACAAAATTGATATAATGATTATCACTGGCACCCTCAAAGACCCCCAGAAAGCCGGTTGGTTCGACAGCAAAGCCAACCTCCTCCTCAACCTCCCGCTTAGCGCCGGCGATTATATCCTCGCCTAACTCCAGATGCCCGCCAGGCAAGTTATATTTCCCATAGGCCTGGGGCTTTTTTTCCCGCACAAATAGAATCTTCCTATTACGTTCAATGAGCGTACTGACGTGCACAACAAAATCCATCTGCTTACACCTGCAATTCTCAGTCTCCCGGCAGCGTACAACAGCATACGCCGCCTGGTTTTCACTGGTAAATAAAACAGCAACCGGCAACTACCCTGGTTTTAAACGTTTGTGATTCATTTTCTATGCTGCTTCCCGTTTATTTGAATATTCAAATCTAATTATTAGCTATCGTCCCCCATTATCCTGCCAAGTCACAATCATTTTGCTAATTTATCACAATAACCCGCGGGAAAAATTAGAAGCCGCCTACCCCAAAGGTAGACGGCCATTGTGATTAGTCTACTACACATTATACCTACTAACAGGTTGGGCTGCAATCGTTGTCAAAGGAACAGAAGAGCAGGATAATAATAATTATTATGATAATCCAGCTGCCGCCGCCACGACCGCCACAACCGCCGCCACCAAATCCGAATCCCATAGATATACCTCCTTTTATTATGTAGTTGGATGAGATATTGTATAGTATGAATCACTGTGGGATTTTGCCACTGGTGATTCTTACTTATGATCAGCAACTGTTATACTTCCTGATTATGCGAAAAAAGCCGTCTGCCTGAAGGCAGACGGCTTTTGACACAACTAAATAACTATGCGGGCGGTACTTACAGATTAGTTGTGTTTAACGCGGACAGAATGCTTATCAGCAGGTTGGACTGCAATCATCCTCAAAGCAGCAGAACAGCAAAATAATGATAATGATAATGATAATCCAACTGCCACCACCGCGGCCACCACAACCGCCACCACCAAATCCAAATCCCATAGGTAGACCTCCTTTACTGTATAGTAGGGGGAGATATTGTATAGTATGATGCAGTAAGAGATTTTGCTACCCGGGCATTCTATTAATTAACAGATCTTATCGGACCCTCACAGACAAAAAGAAACCCTCTGCAGCCGCAAAGGGTTCAAGTTAAAGTGTATGTTTCGGAAGGAGAGGAGAAAGCGGCATTTGCTTTCTTAACTAAATACTACCTCAATTACTAAAGCCTGTCAATATTAATTATCTATAAATATTTAATATTGACAAGGATATTTTTACCTGACTCTGGGAATACTTGTAACGTAACCTCTATTCTCTCTCTCCTTTGCAATCCCCGGCGAGTATCCTCCGGGGATATTTTCTTTTATTATACATTAGCAAAGCTCATCCTGGCATCACTCTTTTATATTGATAATTGAAAAAAACCGCAATAATGAGTAAAATTAGTGTAGGGTATCAATAATCCAGAGAAGGACGTGATCAAGTGCATATCGTCGTAGCGCCGGACTCATACAAAGGCAGCCTGACAGCTGTTGCCGTAGCCGCCGCCATGGAGCAGGGCATTCTCACCGTGTACCCCGAAGCCAAGGTGTCTAAAGTGCCGATTGCCGACGGCGGCGAGGGAACAGTGGAGGCCTTAGTCACAGCCACTGGCGGAGAAATCATCAGGCAATATGTAACAGGTCCATTGGGCGACAATACCGAAGCACACTGGGGGATACTGGGTGATGGCAAAACGGCTGTAATCGAAATGGCAGCCGCATCAGGCCTGACTCTTATAGCCAGAGACAAACGAGACCCCCGGCTTGCAACTACCTATGGAACTGGACAACTCATCAAAGCTGCACTTGACCGGGGTATCCGTAATTTCATTATCGGGATTGGCGGCAGTGCTACCAATGACGGCGGCTCCGGAATGGCCCAGGCTCTGGGCGTCAGATTTCTTGACAAGGCCGGCAACGTGCTAATGCCCGGCGGAGCCGCTCTGGCCGGCCTGGCAACGATTGACCTGGCCGGTATCGACCCGCGCCTCGCAGAAGCCTCCATCCTGGTAGCCTGCGATGTCGACAACCCGCTCTGCGGACCGCTCGGGGCCTCAGCCGTCTATGGTCCCCAGAAAGGCGCCACACCGGCAATGGTCCTTGAATTGGACCAGGCACTTGCCCAGTTCGCTGCTGTTGCCGAACTGGCAACAGGCAAAAATGTAGCCAGTTTGCCCGGTGCCGGAGCCGCCGGCGGCTTAGGCGCAGGCCTGCTGTTCTTTACCAATGCGGAATTAAAACCAGGCGTAGAGATTGTCCTCGACACCACCGGCTTTGCTGATATTGTGAAACAGGCCGATTTCGTAATTACCGGTGAAGGCTCCACGGATTTTCAGACAGCCTGCGGCAAAGCGCCTGTAGGTGTGGCCAAAGTCGCCCGCCAGTACAACATTCCCACAGTATGCCTGTCCGGGGGCTTGGGCCAGGGTGCGGAACAAGTGCTTGAACAGGGGATTAATGGCTTAATGAGCATAGTTCCCAGACCAATGCCCCTCAGTGAATGTATGGCTTCGGCCGAGGAGCTGATTCAAACGGCAACAGCCAGACTGTGCCGGCTGGTCGGCATTGGTATTCAGCTTGGTCAGCTTTCCAGCAATAAATAACCAGTAATTTATTTTTAGCCAGCAAAAGAAAAACCGCAAGGCGGATTTTCATGCCCATAAAAAAGCCGCTCTTTTCAAAAAGAGCGGCTAAATCACTATATTCCCCAAAATGTTAAAAAAGAGCTTGTCCCTCAGCAATGCTCCTTATACCAGCATCAGAACCAAATATAATATGCTGGCAAACACAGCGATACTTCCTTTTACCGGCCAGGAATTTTTCTCCGTTTTTTGACCAGTAGATGGCATTTTCCGCACCTCCTAAAATGTATTTTTTATATTAATTGCCATTAATTCTTAAATAACTAATATTATTATACCACTTTTTTCTTGAGATTGCATTAATAATTTGAAATTTTATCCATATTTTTGTACAAACCTATCCAACGTAAGATGTTATCAGCCCCTGGCCAAGGCCAGGGGCTGATTTATGTACAGCATATGCTACCTACGGCCCATTTTCATTATTTCGTACATGGCTCTTTTGTGGCGTTCATTCTCATTTCTTTGCCGCTCATGCCATTTTTTTTGTGATTCAAAAGGACGGCGCTTCATTTCTTTTTCATGACGCTCGTTTTCCTGCTTAATTTTACGCTCTTTTTCTCTTTCCCGCTCTTGCCGCTGATGATCATAACGCTGTTCATAACGTGGTGGTTCCGGATGCCTGGGGCTGGCCGCTTCAGCCACAGAAGCGAATAACCCGACTTGCATAAGACCAACCATAGAATAAACAACTATTTTTTTTGCACTGATCTTCATAATGTCACTCCCTTTTTCCGCTAACTGGATGCTCTGGTAACTGACTTAATCATAAACCTCTATTTTTAGAATAAATTTAGAAATAATGGATTGATTTGTCATCAGCCTGTTTTTATCTAAAAACCTGAACTGCAGGTATCCTCAAAACAGCGGAATAATAAAATAACAACGATAATAACAATAATCGCGCAGCCGTTGCTGTGGTGGCACTTGCAGCCACAATTGCAAAAAGAATTGCCGAAAGAATTGCATTTAGATGGTCCCTTGCAGGTATCAAAGTGAAACGACATATAATCATCTCCTTACTTATTGATGAGTTATATATACTATGACACCAACTGCAATTTTGCCTGAAACAGCTAAAAGCCCCCGCACAATGCGAGGGCTCTACTTATCGTCCGAGCAACGGAGCTCCACCCAGCCTTTAAGGCCTTCCACAACCTTACAGGCCCCCCATAACTCCGTTGCAACAATGATATTATACTACATTTGGGGGATAAAAAACAGCTTTATAATTGCCGGAAAGATTTTTATTTTCAGTTTTCGTCTGCTCCCGGTTCCCCTCTCTCACCTAACTCTTTGTCCTCTTAGCCGCAAGCGCCTATCACCTGCGCCAAGCCATAGGCGCAATAAGAAATCACCCCAAGGACCAAGGCAATATATAATTTTTCAATAACCATGCCCATCACGTCACACTCCCGGTTCCGAATGCCTCTATTGCAATGTATGCAGGAACAGCCAGGACGGTTAGTGAAACTTGACGCCTGAAATTTTGCAAGCAATAAATTATCAGGATAATTGGCAAACTAGCTTAGGAGGTGGTTAATAATGTCCTGTCACAAACATTCGCGCCGTCATCATTGCGACATGGGAGGCTCCTCATTATTAAAAGTTATGGCCGTTGGCGCCCTCATGTATGTCGGATTCAAAGCCATGCATCGTTGGCACCATGACCACGACTAACCTCTTAACAACCCCTGGGCATATTGTCCAGGGGTTGGTTTTGGCTAAACGGAAATTATCTGGGCCAATACATGATAATCAATACCCCGATTAAGGAGATAACACCGCCAATAATATCAAATTTATCAGGCGCAACCTTATCTATACCCCAGCCCCACAAAATAGACAGGACGATGAATACACCGCCATAGGCCGCATAAACCCGGCCAAAATTGGCTGGCTGGAGTGTTGGAATCACGCCATACATAATAAGTATGATTGCACCGGCAACGGCGTAGGAGATGCCTTTTCCCTCCCGCAGCCAAAGCCAGATCAGATAGCCGCCGCCAATCTCAAACAAACCGGCGAGAATAAAATATCCCATTGATTTTGCAAATTCCATAACTGCCTCCTATTGAGAATCTCTTTTATTTAAGTTAATTATACCATTAAAAGGCAGCTTGAACAGAATAGCTATCCCTGGACAACCGGTTGTATGGTAAAATAATAATAAAGATAGGCTCGACAATCAAGGAGCGCAACTATGGAAAAACAAGGCGAAACAGCAACGAAAAAATATATTTCTATTCGCACGGAAGTAATCTTTTGGCTTATTTTTATTCTTGCAACTTGGTTTATGTTTTCACTGCTTATAGACCTCGCCACAAACGTTCATACTGCTATTCGGCTTAAAAATCATGGCGTAGAAACGATTGCAACCATTAGTGAGTATACCCCACAAAAAGAACGCATATATAAATTCTGGGAAAGATTTAGTCATTTAGAACCAAGACATCTCCATACTGTTACCTACAACGGAATCAGTAATATTATTGAATTAGATCAGCAGTATCCGGTTAACAATAGAATTTCTTTAATTTATGATAAAGATAATCCCCGTATCGTGTGGATTAATACGATCCCGTTAACTGCCTGGAAGCTGTTATCTACTAATATGAAGATTGCTGGTTTTACAAGAGGTGATATAGTAAATGTGCTATTATATAGCGGTTTGTTAGTAGCAACATTCTACATATTAATTAAAAATTATATAAAAAACACCGATTCTACTTGATGCAAAGGTGACTCAGGGGGACGGTTCTCTTGAGTCAAATATCCCTGATGTATGCAGTAGATACTAGCTTTATAAAAATCTTCCTTTGTGCCATAGCCATCGTACCTGCGATATTTTAGTTGATGCTGCTTCCCGCCCCTTTTGGCGCTGAACCGTGACCGTTACTCTGGAGGCAGCGCAGGAAGATTAATAAAGGCTAAACATTTACTCAATCAACCTAAGGTATCTTTATGTCTAGTACATCTATAAAACCAGTAAAGGAGTGCAACTTATGAATCTATACGAGGGAATACAAACCAGGCGGAGCATTCGGAAATTTGAGAGCCGGCCAGTCGAAAAAGCTGCTATTGAGAAATTGCTAAAAGCCGCCATGCAGGCGCCATCTGCCGGCAATCAACAACCCTGGGAATTTATTATAGTTGAAAACAAGGACACGCTTGTAAAATTAGCCGATGCCCACATCTACGCTACCCCTATAAAAAACGCACCGCTGGGAATAATCGTGTTATTAAACGAAAAATACTTAAAGGCTGAAAAGTACTGGCAACAAGATTTAGCAGCAGCAACCGAGAATATCCTGCTGGCGGCAGTAGAACTTGGTTTAGGAGCTGTGTGGATGGGGATTGCACCGGAAGCAGAAAGAATGTCCTATATTCGGGATTTGTTTAATCTCCCCCCTGGCGTAGAAGCCTTCGCCATGCTGGCTATTGGCTATTCCTCTGATAACAAGTTTACAGACCGGTTTGATTCATCGCGAATCCACTATGAAACCTATTGATACATACCACCCGGCTTTTCGCCGGGTGATTTTTTGTATCGGCGTGACTCAAGAGAACCGTCCCTCTGAGTCAGAGGGATACAACAAAGCCGCCCTCCACCGAAGGGTGAAGGGCGGCGTATTCGATTATAGGCTGGTCAACAGACAGTTTGCTTTCATTTGGAATTCTCATACTTCATATAAAACCATATTCCAACAAAGAACATCAGCATGGTAAACAAAAAAACATTCGCAGAATGATTCCCTAGCTCAGAAGTGAATACAACAATGCCCCCAGCCACAACTATCATTCCTGACAGAAAACAACCTATTAACCATTTCAGAATAATCACATCCATCTTCTGATACTGCTAAAATTATACCATAAAATTGCAATTTCGACATTAAAATCAGTGTGAAAGGGTAGAAAAAGCAATTCGACTGCAAATAAAAAATTGCCCCGGTTTCCCGGGGCTGCAAATTACTGAGGATTGAATTAAGTATATGATAACTTTCTTAAAATATATTTAGAATGCATAAGTTATAGCGTCATTATTTCTTCTGAGCTTTAATCTTTTCCAAAACGCCGGTATCTTGCATTGTCTTGCGCAGCTTTTCGTTATCTGCCAACCACTTGGCTTGCGTTTCTTCAGGCCCTAAGTATTCTACCGGGATACCTATATTCTCCATGTTTGTTTTAAATTCCGGATCAGCAATAAGGTTCTTGAGCCCTGCTGCCAATTTATTTCTATCTTTTACAGGCATCTCTTTAGGAACTGCAATTCCATACCAATTGGTTAATGTAATATCAAGGCCCTGTTCCTTAAAAGTCGGTATTTGCTTTAGCTCTGCGTCACTGGAACGATGCTCCCCTGTAACGGCCAAGATGCGGACAGTTCCTGCTTTAGCATGTTCCTTGAGTATACTGGGGGTATTAATAATGATTTGAACGTGTCCCCCCAGCAAAGCAGGAATAACTTCACTGGCCCCGGAAAAAGGGACTTGCTCAATAGATATATTGGCAGCCTGACCAAACATTTCGCCTACTAAATGAGAAAATGAGCCTATTCCGCTATGCCCGAACTTTAGCTGCTTAGGGTGCTGCCGGGCATAGGCAATGAGCTCGTCAATATTTTGCCATGGTTGATCAGCCTTTACAGCTATTGCCGTAGGTAAGGCGGCAATTTGAGCCAGTGGGTCCAGTGCAGTCAAATAATTGTATTTTGACGCTCCGTATTGTGGCAGCAGTAACAGGTCAATACCGGTTATGCCTGCAGTGTAACCATCTGCGGCTGAGCCAGACAATTCATTCCAACCAAGGGCACCGGCACCACCTGGCTTATTCACAACAACTAATGGCTGGCCTACATGTTTGAGAGCTAGTTTTTCTAATGATCGCGCCGTTAAATCCAGCCCGCCACCAGGATTGAATGGAACAATAACCGTTATAGGTTTTTCAGGATATTTGCTGGCAGCAATCGGTACCGTTTGAAACTTCTCATTGGCACAACCTACTACTATCGTTGAAACAATAACTAAGGACATCGACAATAAGACCAGGACTCTTTTCCGCATTCCCAACCGGCCTCCTTATTTGGTAATAGACAACCTATTTAAATTATATTTAATTATTGTGTCAGAAATTGTCGTTTACAGCAGAAAATAAAAAAACCGCCTACACATCTGTAGACAGTTTACTATTAAGGGTTAGCCAAAAGCGATTTTCTTCCTTCTCAATAATCGCGCCAGGGATCCGCCTCTTCACTGGGGAAGTAATCCGTATAATAAACATTCGTACTACCGCATTTCGGACAACATTCTAAATAGCCCCCGTCGCCGATTGGTTTTAATACTGCCCCCTCTGCATCAAACACTTTCCCGCATTTCGTGCATTTTGCAACTCTACTCATTGTTTATCTCCTTTAGCAGTTCTTGCGATTATTATAGCTGAGACGAATGCCAAACTCAATTCGTTTCGCCAGCTCTTTTTGGGGTCATAAGGACGCAAGTGCCCCATTGCCTTGCTGCGCCTGGCCTTTTGGGGTTTTGCCGGACAAGCTCCGCGCCGGGTTACGTCTAGAGCAAGGAACATTAACCAGGCATTTGCCGCAGGCGTCGGCCACACCCAGTTCCCTATAAATTTTAGCATTCTCCAGGCATTTGGCAGAATAACACTTTTGACGGTCAAACCCCGCTAAGGTAAGTGCCTGTTCCGGGCACTGGTTGATACATTTTTGGCACAGTCCCCCGTGTTTGTACAGACAGTTCTCCTGGCTGAGCGGCTCCGTTGGTGCCACAACCGCATTGGTAATAAGGCTGCCAACCCGCCCACAGCAACCTTTTTCCGTAATCAGCATATTATTCAGTCCAAACGTGCCTAAGCCGGCCAGGATGGCAATATGCCGGTGTGACCAATCACTGATCAGTTTTACTTCGTCAAAATTATGCGTGGCCGGAATAAGGCAGCTTGCATAACCTTGCCCCTGCAGCTGCTCACGCAAATAGGTGTTAAGGTCAAAAATAAGCTTGTTGGTCTCTATGTAGGCTGCCGCCCACTCGTAGGAGCATGCATCGCCCTGAATATTGCTGGTAACAATCGGCTCGACAAATGGTATAAAATATACGATCACCGTCCGCGCGTCAGGCAGAAGGTCAGCCGGCAAGGCATGCGTGGCACTGACACTTTCCTTCAGACTGGCAAAACGTGCATCAGCAGCATTTACGAATCCGACCAGCGGCTCCTGCCACTCACTTTTGCAGCCGTTTCGCCGTGAATATTCATTTATATAGTCTTTAATGAGCGTACTTAACCATTGCTGCATCATAGTCACTTCCTTATTACTTAAGTTGTCCTAGCGGTTACCGGCGCAGCAAACGATTTCAGAAAAGGTTTCCTTTCCTGCCGAATGTTTGCAACCAATCCAGATCGATTTGCCGCCTAATATTAAGCAGTCTGCAATCTCTGTATTCTTATTCTATGCCAGAACTGACAAATCCTTGGATTCCCTGCTGCAATCTTGCTAAAAACAAAAAACAAGCAACTATCAGTACAGCATCGTTGATGTTTCAAACATACGTGTTCTCCCAATTTTATATCATCTTCTTAAGCAGCGGTACTTGCTTCAATAAATAGTTAGTTACAATGAAGCAAATTGGCAAAGAAATTACACACAATAAAATAAACTTTATTATTGGAGGCAAAATTAAGCTTTTCAACACTATTGCCATAGTTATGATAATAGGCGCATGAAATATATACACTGCAAAGGAGTTATCTGCTAGGATTTTTAATATATTATTTTGTTTGTTGTATTTTTCTTTAAATAGTGCTACCAATCCAATCGACATGGAAACTCCTATAAATGATTCCACTAATGCGTAAGCAATAGCCTGCCAATGTAGTCCTCCATTGTATAGTTCTGTACTTTGTGATTTCAATGCTCCACCTGCAACTACAAGCACACCCCATAGAATAGGGCCTAATATTAATGCAGCTTTAAGCCATTTCACACCATATCGATATTCAAGATTAGAAAACCACCGATTTCGATAAGCTAGTATTCCTGCAACAAATAGAATAACGTATTGAGAGAAATAACAAAACTGCATATTTAAGATAGACGTACCCATTGGCTGTACCAATCTTATAATAAATGCCCCCATAGCAATTAAAATGATTAGAAACAATACGTAACTAGTTTTAATCGGTATTAACGGAATTCTTTTACCATTTACTGTAACCAAACGCAGCATTGCATATACGAACGAAAATAGTAGTAAAGCTAATGCAAACCAAAGTGGTCCTGAACCGCCAATAAAATTCAACGTTATGATGTAATTGATGTAATACGGTATGAGTTCAAGTTTTGCTCTCAATCCAACTACACCCATTGTATACATAATCAATGGATGTATGATAAGCATATAAAAAATAGTAGGGATACCTAACCTAATAAACCGGTCTTTATTGAATTTAGCAAACCCCCTTCTATCGTACGCACCTGGAACAAAATAACCTGCAATGAAAAATAGCAATCCCATAAAGTAGGATTGATTAAAAGAATTAAAGAAAAGAAAAAATATCTTTGCCGCCAAGCTTGAATTTCCGCTCTCTATATAATACCAGCTTCCCATTCCGCTATAGGTAACAGAAATATGCTGCATAACAACTAAAGTAATTATTAACAGTCTTAGATTATCAATATAAACCTCTCTTTTATTTTGTATGTTATATTTCGAGCCATTTGTCGTTTGTGCAACTTCCCCCATACCAATATAGCCCCCTTCCTTAGAATCTTTCACAATATTGTTAGATTTGCTGCATTGTCATTATTTCCCTGCAAATATATCAAAATCCAGATAAGTATTGGAAACCCTCGCATTAATGAATAATAAAACAAAAAATTCTAAGGCAGCAAGCCTTAGAACGTGATAACAATAAATTGCCAAACCTGGGCTCTTAAGGAATCATTCACTAACTCACACCGCCCAATATTATAATCCGTATATTCGTTTAAGATCGGCAGCGACATCGGGAATCCGGGTGGACAGCTGGGGGATGGCGTAGCCAACGTAGATAGGCGAGGTAACGAACCGGGGCATGACCTTGGCAGTGATCTGGCCGCCTATATGGTAGAAGAAAATATTGTAGCTGTTACAGTGGCGGTTGAAGTGGTTGAGGAAATAGTGGGCGCAGGTCTGCAGGTAGTCGGCCAGGCGGTCGATCTGCTTGAGGTCGGTGAGCTTAATGTTGAGTTCAACGAAGCCGACCAGCGGCTTGTCGGCGATGGCAAGTTCGACGCCGCCGTCGCGGCTGATGACAATTCCTTCGAGGCTGGCCGGGGGGATGTTGGCGCTGTAGTCGAGGTGGCGAAGGCCGATGATCTGCATGTGGGGGTGGCGAATGCTTCCGCCCGAGTAGAGACCGTGGTTTTTGAAGAACAGAACCGAGGCGAATTCACCGCTGTCGATCATGTCCAGCCAATTTTTGATGCCGAAACGGATAACCCGGTAAAGGTGGTCCTTGGGATATAGCGACAGCTCGGATGCGCAGTCATCGGTTTCAATAAGCACAGTCGGAAAGGTGTCCCGCAGCACCGGGTATTTATTGGCAATAAGGAGTATCGGCCCATCTTCGGCTATGATTCCCTCAAGTTTCTCACGGCAGCAGAATGGGCATTCATGCCCGCAATCAACAACAGTCACTGGTTTGGTGCCGCCAATCTCAGTGTCAAAAACGAGGTGGATCTGCCTTGAGGTCATGGCTAAGTCTCCTTGCTGGCTAGAGTGTTTTGCTTTCTCATTATACCATACCGGGCAGAATTCTGTGACGATACTAATACGACACAACGCAAAAAGCACACAAAAACCGTCCCCCGTGTTATAAAATAAACGCGCCACCTTCCGGGGTTGAAGGCGGCGCGTTCAATTAATATGTAATTGATTATTTTTTCTGTGCTTTAATCTGCTC
Organism: Bacillota bacterium; assembly: GCA_023388195.1. Classification (GTDB taxonomy): domain Bacteria; phylum Bacillota; class Negativicutes; order Sporomusales; family Sporomusaceae; genus Sporomusa. The sequence goes on along the minus strand of JAEWGR010000051.1, from coordinate 1,115 downwards.
TAATATGCCACTTGCCTGTAATGTCTGCTGTAGCTTCTGGCTATCAGCAATCCATTTCTCTGTTGACTCTTCAGGACCTAAATATTCGACCTGATTGCCAACCCTCGCCATGTTTTCTTTAAATTCAGGGTCATTTATGATCGCTTTGAAGCCTGCTGCCAGCTTATTTTTTATTGCAACCGGCGTCTCTTTGGGAACTGCAATTCCCTGCCAGTTGTCTATAGTAATATCAAAACCTTGTTCTTTTAAAGTTGGCACGTGCGCAAATACCGGGTCTACCATGCGGCGCTGCCCTGTCACTCCCAGAACTTTTACTGAGCCATTTTTTACATGCTCTTTGATAGATACAGGATTAATAAATATCATTTGAACATGGCCACCTAATAATGCAGGTATTGTTTCCCCACCGCCGGAAAAAGGAACTTGCTCAATGCTGGTTCCGGCTTCATGATTAAGCATCTCACATAAAACATGAGCAAAGGAACCTGTACCCGCATTGCCAAACTTTATATTTCCCGGGTGCTGCTTTACATAGCTAACCAAATCAGTAGTTGTTTGCCACGGCTGATCGGCTCGTACCGCTAGCAGCATCGGCACAGCGGTTACTTGTGCAATCGGACTTAAGGCAGTAATATAATTATATTTTCCGGTGTCGTATAGCGACAGCAGCATCATGTCAATTGCAGATGCACCTATAGTGTAGCCATCAGCCGGTGCCTCCACTGCCGCATTCCAGCCCAGAGCACCAGCGCTCCCTGGTTTATTAAGAATAATTAAGGGTTGTCCTAACTGCTTCAAGGCAAATTTTTCTAATGAACGTATCGTCAGATCCAACCCACCGCCAGTACTAAACGGAACAATTACAGAAATAGGCTTCTCGGGAAATTTTTGATTCTTCGCAGGTATTGCCATCGTTTCCACTTCGCTGCACCCCCCTATTATAATAGAAATCACCAAGGATGCTACCGCTAGTAAGACCCGTGCCCTCTTCCTCACTGCATGAATACCTCCTTGTTTTGCAAAATACTGCATGGACAAACTATTAGCTAAATTATACGATATCTTCATGTAATATATTGTCATTTAAGGTATAAAATGAGAAACTGTTGCGATTA
>JAEWGR010000041.1 GCA_023388195.1 Bacillota bacterium | reverse complement strand
CCGCCCTATTCCTTGCAGCACACCGGTAGTTATCTGGTGCAGGCCCAGAAGAAACACCCCGGCTGACAAAATCCGGATAGGCTCGCCGGCTTGCGGGGCATGGTAGATTACGCCGGCGACCGGCTCAGCCAGCAGCCACAAGGCTACACTGCCGGGAATAGTGACTAAACTGGCAAGACGCATGGCTGCCGCTATTCGCTGCAGCACGCAGCGGGTATCGCCTTGCGAATACGCCTCGGAAATTGCCGGCACCAGGCTGGTCGCTAACGCGGCCGTCAACACGGTAGCCAGGTTGACCAGCGGAACAGCCATTCCCGTCAAGTAGCCAAACAATTCTGTCGCCTGCTCGACAGTATAGCCGGCAGCCTCCAGTCTGACAGGCACAACAACAAGATCAAGATTGGCAACCAGCGGCAGCATGATACTGGATAGCGATACTGGCAAAGCCAGTGTAAGAATACGTCTAATGATCCTGCCACCGGCTTCCGGTTCTATGCTTACCGCCTGACTGTCACAGGCAGGCTGAAGTCCGGCCTGGAAACGCCAATAGTAACAGACGAGTACAGCCAAAGCCGCGGCGGCGCCGGTGCCCGCCCCCAGGCTGGCGCCCCCTGCCGCATACTCCAGGCCCTTATATAAAAAGGTGTTGGCAAAAAAAAGCATGGCCCCTACCCGGAAAACCTGCTCGGCGATCTGCGATACCGCCGTAGGTGTCATGATTTGCCAGCCCTGCAGATAGCCGCGAAAACTCGACAGAATGGTAACGAGAAAAATTGCCGGCGACAAAGCCACTAATGCATAATAGGCGCGGCCGTCACGGATAAGGCCGCAGTCAATCAGCCAGGTGGCCCCGAAATACATAAGAACACTAAAAAACAATCCCAGCCCGGCTAAGAGAGTAAGGGACAGGCGAAAAACACGGTTAGCGCCCCGATAGTCACAAACAGCCACTTTATCAGCGGTAATAATAGAAATCGCCACCGGAATACCGGCAGTTGAAATACTTAAAAATAAAAGATAAATAGGAAAGGCCATTTGGTACAAGCCAATCCCTTCACCGCCTAATACCTGCGACAATATAATCCAGTTTAACGAGCCGATAATTTTTACAAGGATGCCGGCAGCCGTGAGCACTATCGTACCTTTCAGGAGGGTATCGGCCTGACGGTTGCCGTTGCGGTCTTGCCCCATGCTTTTTAATTACCTTCCTTTCAGGCGTAAGAGTGCATCGGCCGTTATTACTCCGAGCCGGGTTGGGTATGGTTCCCAACGCTTTCCAGAGCCATACCAATTACAATAGCAGTATATCCCCGGACAACAATATAATCAACAATCACATGAAAAAATTGTTCTATGCGATTTCCGCCTCGCCAATCTCAACAATCCTTTTTCACTGATTACATATTTTTCAGCCAGCCTGCTGGCCTAATAAATACTCCAGATCCAGTTCAAGAAAATTAACTGAGTTTGTTTTCACTCACTTATAAAATCACCATTAAACCACAATCCTATCAAAGTTTACACTTGTTTTTTAGGGAATTGTCTGCCACTGCGTTTTGGCGATCATTAAATTTCCGTGCTTGTCGCCTTTTTCAGCAGCTGTTTCGGCGTCGCTTTTTAGTTCAGACCGCACCCAGTATAACGGCCGTTGCTTAACCTCCTCAAAAATGCGGCCAACGTATTCACCAATAATCCCCAGTCCGGCCAATTGAATCCCGCCCAGCAGCAATACACTGGCTGCAATTGTGGCCCATCCTGGTACGGCATCAGCGGTAAACAGCTTAGTGTACACCACATTCAGGGTCAAGGCAAAACTCGTCAGCCCCAAGAGCAAGCCAAGGTAAAAGGCTAGACGCAGGGGCACCCTGGAGTAGGCTGTAATGCCATCAAGGGCAAACGAAAGCATCTTTCTGGGCGAAAACTTGGATTTGCCGGCATAGCGCGCAGGTGCTGCAAACTTGACCTGGGCCTGCCGGTACCCCATAGCACCGATGATGCCACGGATAAAACGGGCCTTCTCCTTAAAATGATGAAAGGTTTGAACAACTTTTTTATCAAGCAGCCGGAAGTCTGACCCGCCTTCCACGATGTGAACAGCAGACATCGCATTAATTAACTGGTAAAACAGGCTGGAAGTACACCGCTTTAACCAAGAGACACCGGCTGTATCTACCCGGATGGTTTGTACAACTTCAAAACCCTCTTCCCATTTCCTTATAAGAAGCGGCAGCATCGCCGGCGGGTGCTGCATGTCGCCATCCATAGTAATCACGGCGTCGCCCTTCGCATAATCGAGACCGCAGGTCAAGGCCACCTGGTGCCCAAAGTTACGGGCCAGAATAATCCCTTTAACCCTGGCATCCTGCTGTGTCAGCCTGTTAAGCATAAGGGCGGTGTCATCGTTCGAACCATCGTCAATGAAAATCAATTCCCATGAATATCGCAACAAGTCCATATATTTACACACTTCTTGATAAAACATATTCAGGTTTTCCTGCTCATTAAAAACAGGTACAACAATTGAAATTAGCTTCATTTCTATCTCCTTTTTCACTGTTTAATACCAATTACGGATATGAGTATAACAACCCATTCTGAAAATAATATGAAAAAGAGATCTGGTTTAGTAAGTTCTAATGAAGCAGAAAACTAACAGCTCAGCCATCCTTCCGCACAAAGATGGCTGAGCTGTTAATATAAAAGGCTGTATATTGCTGCTGATTTTATTAAAAATCGCTTGACTTATTTAACAACTCCTCATATATTATACGTATGAATATATACTCATATATTATAGAAAAGATAAGGGAGGTTGCTTATGCTGGCAATAAAAGTCCCTGCAAGCCCATAAACCAGAAAAAAGTTATGAACACAACACATCGCCCTTATTTCGGATAGATAGGAAGTGAACTAACAATGGCTTTAAAAAAGCTATCAGAGAAACCAGCCTCTCAAAAAACAACCTGCCAGAGTGGCTGCTGCTCACCAACGCCTGAACCGGCTGCCCAATTGGAGGCGGCAGCGGCTTGCAGCTGCTGCCCGGCAGAATCGTCAATCCAGCCATCAGCAGCCCCGGCTTGCAATTGCTGCACCGGCCCCGGCCCAATTGCCGTCCCGTCCAGGGCCGCCGGCGATCCTGACGCCAATGCTGCAGCTCACCAGATAAACCCCCAGGCGAATACAGGCACCCTCACCAGTATTTTTACAGTCCAGGGTCTGGACTGCGCCGACTGTGCTGCCAAACTGGAAAAAGGGCTGGGCAAACTGGCAGGCGTAATCGAAGCCAACGTCAATTTTGCCACCGCCAAGCTAAAAATAACCTATGATCAAACCCGGCTCCAGGCAGCACAAATTGAGAAAGAAGTCGGCAGCTTTGGTTATCAGGCTGTCCTCATGCCTACAGCCGGCAGCCTGTCCGGAACACAGCAATCCGCATTCCGGATTTCCGGTCTGGACTGCGGTGACTGTGCCGCCAAGCTGGAAAAGCGGCTAGCTGCACTGGCAGGTGTAGTGACAGCCCAGGTAAATTTCGCCGCCGGCAAAATGACAGTGGAACATACCGCCCCGGTGGCCACCATCGTCCAGGCAGTTAAACAAGCCGGCTATCAGGCTGAGCGCCTGTCAGCAGGCCCACGACGCCCGGAGACCAGGGCGGCGTGGTGGACCAACCGGCGTACCCAGGCGACTATTATTTCCGGCGTAATCCTGGGGCTGGCTACCGTCCTGGAATGGTTAACCTACAGTGACACTATCCTTATTCCGCTCTACGTCGCCGCTGCCGTAATTGGTGGATATAGTGCCGCCAAAAGTGGTTTGTACGGCCTGAGGTCCTTTACCTTTGATATGAATTTTCTCATGACGGTCGCCGTGATCGGCGCGGCAGCGATTGGCGAGTGGAGCGAAGGCGCAACAGTTGCCTTTTTATTCTCCTTCGGCAATACGCTGCAGACCTATACAATGGACAAAACCCGCCAATCCATCCGGGCCCTCATGGAACTGGCCCCGCCGGAGGCGCTGGTGCGGCGCAATGGCGAGGAAGAGCGGCTGCCGGTGGAAGAGATCATGATTGGCGATCTGATTATTGTCAAACCCGGCGAACGAATTGCCATGGACGGCACGGTTGTCAGCGGTTTATCGGCTGTCAACCAGGCCACCATCACCGGCGAATCCCTGCCTGTGGAAAAAACGGCCGGTGATATGGTATATGCCGGAACCGTGAATGAGCATGGCGCCTTGGAGATTGAGGTTACCCGGATCGCCGCCGATTCGACACTGGCCAAAATCATGCACCTGGTAGAAGAAGCGCAGGCACAAAAAGCCCCTTCCCAACAGTTCGTCGATGTCTTCGCCAAATACTATACCCCGGCGGTCTTACTCACAGCCGCCGCCATCATGGTCCTGCCCTGGCTGTTGTTCAGCCAGCCTTTTGCCCCCTGGTTCTACAAAGGCCTGGTACTGCTGGTTATCTCCTGCCCCTGCGCCCTCGTTATCTCAACACCGGTCTCAATCGTATCGGCCATTGGCAATGCCTCCCGCCATGGTGTCCTGATTAAAGGCGGTGCCTATTTAGAGCAAATGGGTGGTATTCGGGCCATTGCTTTTGATAAAACCGGCACACTGACCCATGGCCGCCCGGTCGTTACCGATGTTCTGACCCTGGGTGAAATCAAGGAGCAGGAACTGTTATCCCTCGCTGCGGCAGTGGAGAAATGGTCTGAGCATCCTTTAGCACTGGCAATTGTAGAAAAAGCCAACCAACTCCCACTGCTGCCGGCAGTGAATTTCAAGGCCCTGGTCGGGCGCGGTGCCCAGGCCAGCATCAACGGCCAAACCGTCTATGTCGGCAACAGCAGGCTGTTTGCCGAACTGGGGCTGGATCTGGAACAAAATAAAGATGCCCTGCTCCATTTAGAAGAACAGGGAAAAACGGTCATGCTCATTGGCTCTGCTCAGGCTGTTTGGGGAATGATAGCCGTGGCGGACACCTTACGGGCCAACAGTAAAAATGCAATCAAAGATCTGCGTCAGGCCGGTATGAAGCATATCGCCATGTTGACAGGGGATAACAGCCGGGTCGCCGCCGCCATTGCCAGAAACCTTACTCTTGACGCCTATTACGGTGATTTACTGCCCCAGGATAAAGTAGCTACTGTACAAAAACTGACTAAGGAGTACGGTACGGTCGCGATGGTCGGAGACGGCGTCAATGACGCGCCGGCCCTGGCAGCCGCCAATGTTGGTGTGGCCATGGGGGTCGCCGGCTCGGATACGGCTCTGGAAACGGCCGATATTGCTTTAATGGCCGATGACCTGGGCAAGCTGGCCTATGTAATCAGCCTGAGTCGTAAATCAGTAGCTGTCATCAAGCAAAATATCGGCTTTGCCGTATTGATTAAAGTACTGTTTGTCATATTTACCTTCTTCGGATTTGTTGATCTGTGGCTGGCAGTGCTCGCCGACATGGGGTCATCGATCCTGGTAACGCTGAACGGGATGCGGCTCATGCAAAAAATCCGCTGACCGGCAATTTCCCGGAAATAGAACAAAGGACTGACGTCAGTATGGCGCCGGTCCTTTGTTCTGGTTAAGCCCTTTCATTTTACGGATATGATTCATTCCCTGCTGCAGCAGGTCGGCCACCTGCTCATCATGGAGTGAATACCAGGCCAGTGTCCCCTCTTTGCGGTACTTAACCAGCCGGGCACCGCGCAGCAGGCGAAGCTGCTGCGATATAGCCGACTGCGCCATCTGCAGCACAGCGGCAAGATCACAGACACATAACTCCCGTGTAGCTAAGGCCTGCAGAATTTTAAACCGCTTCATATCACCCAATAGCCGGAACATTTCTGTCACTTGCCGGATTTCTCCCGCTGGCGGTAATTCGTTTTGCACCTGACAGACTGTTTGGGGATGTTCACACAACTCTTCACACATATCGGAATCACAGGGACACTTTTTCATCACACACCGCCTGCATATATAGTCATGTAAAATATATCTGTTCTTATCCTGTCTGTCAAGAATTGCTTATACAAGCTTTTTCCATTTTCTAAGCTTTGTGCGAAATGTCTTGAAAGGCGCAACCGAATTGATATGCACCCATTTCCATAGCGGCCAGTTGGCATTGGTTACTGACCACTGGCGCCTATTGGGTATAAAAAGTTCCTCATCACTTAACTGCTCAATCCAGGCACACCATTTTTCAATACTTTGTTTAAACAATATTCGTAAGTCTTGTAGAGAATAGCCACTGTATTCTCTATAAAACTGCTGATAAAGCGGCCCCAATTGGTTCCATTTGTAGTCAGGGGATGGAGTAATCACCTTTTTGCCGGCCAATTCGTCTTTTTCCCAGCTCATTACAAGATTCAGCCAGCCAAGCTGATAGGCGATCATCTCCTGGGGAGTTTTGTCCACTTCATCTATGCGGATATTTATTTTTTCTGCGGGAACATCATCGAACTCTTTGTCAAAAAGAGTATACGTCTTTTGGATTGCAGCAATCAGAGCCTCTTTAGTATCGTATTCTTGCATTCACAGCACCTCTTTACGTATTTGCTTTTATTGTAGCAAGATTATATTCAAAAGGAAAGTTGTCATGAATAGGCTGGAGGCTATATACTAATATCAGGTTTCAATTTATGGTTTATTGGTGGAGGAAAAACAAATGAAACACCTCTATTCGACCGTCGCGGAAAAAATGCAGTTTATTGATATTGAGCATACCCACAGCCATTCATTCGGACACTTGATCCTGCCGTTACACGGAACGTTGTGCCTGACTTCAGGGCAGCGATCGCTTACGCTTAACTATCAGCATATTCTTTTCCTTCCTCCGGAATGTGAGCACAGTTACTATGCAAAAGATCGCAATGAATTTTTGGTATTTCATATTCCCCATACTTTACTTGGCTATACTTGTACTGACAATGAGGTAAAATATATAGAGTTTGACGACCGCTGGCGCGCACTGCGGTTCCTGATGCTGAACGAGTGTGAGTCGAAAAAGACAAGTACCACAGCAATGAATCAGCTGCTCCAATATTCATTTCAATTAATTCAGCAAAACCAGGAATATCCTTCTATCCGCTATCTTCACAAACATTATCATACCAACATTTCGCTCCACACGTTAGCGGCCTTAGAACATTATCATCCCAGTTATTACAGCCAATGGTTTCAGAAAAAACTGGGAGTCAGTGTACAGACCTATCTTCAAAAGCTAAGACTGCTGGCAGCCAAACGGCTGCTCAGGGAAACAAGCTACAGCCTGCTGGCGATTGCTCATCAGGTTGGCTACGAACATCAGGCATCACTAACCAGACTGTTTAAGCAGTGGGAAGGAATAACGCCCCAGGCATACCGCAATAATTCTATAAATAAGTAAAATATATCTTGCTTACGGTGAAAAGCCCTTTTTTTACCGTGTTTATAATAAAGTAAGGCACCTGCCTTACTTTATTATTTTGCCTTCAGGTAAAAAGAGGGAGACCCTATGGATAAACACCATCATCTGATATTATTAAGTGTTGCGGTTTTTTTACTGATGACAGGCGATGGCATAGTACTGGCATTATTGCCTAAAGCCGTTATTACCCTGACCGGTTCCAGCGCCGCTGTCTGGTATCTGGCAGCCGTCTATGCCCTGGCTCAGGTATTAACCCAGCTTTCGGTAGGAATGCTGGCCGGCCGCTGGAGTTTTAAACCAGTCATCCTGCTGGGATATGTAGCAAGCACCCTTGCCGGATTATTATTCTACTGTGCGAAAGACATGGATTTAATTCTCGCCGGCCGAATCTTACAGGGCATTGGCGAGGCCCCATTACTAAGCCTGGCACCGACACTATTATCAATGCGTTACACTGCTGATAAAGGTAAAGCTATTGGTGTCTATAATGCGGCTATTTATCTGGGGCTGACTCTGGGACCGCTCTTCCGGGTCGTAGTGCTGAAAGACTGGCCGGATCATTATCTTTTACTGTTGTACGCCATATTTTGTTTCACCAGTACCCTCATTGTTGGCTATTGCTTAAAGTCGCCCACAGACAACCTGCATACAACCGGAGAAGCAATTATTCCAGGCAATTGTCTGCTGCTAATTAAAAATCCTCAGATTGCAGCAGTCCTGGGGGGAATTACATTGTATGGGGCAGGCTTTGGCTTATTTATGACCGTTATTCCAGCCTTCTTGCTTACTATAAAAGACTATAGCCAAGCCGGCATCAATATCTTTTTCTCTTGTTTTTATGTTTCCATTAGTCTGGCCCAACTATCAATCGGTTACCTGTCAGATTGGCTGGGCCGTCAATTTTTTATGGTCACAGGTATGCTCACAGCTGCGGCGGGTATTGCCGCAGCCGTGTATTTTCATTCCATTACCCTCACTTGGATTCTGTGTATTGCCAGTTTTGGCTTAGGAGCCTATTACCTTGCTTCTATGGCTTTTTTAGCAGAAATAGTACCACCAGGAGACAAGGGCCCTATTATGGGAATTTTTTATCTGTTTTGGGGGATCGGCATGTTTGGGGGACCGATGCTGTTATCCGGTTACATACAAATCACAGATTACCAAAGCGGATTCCAAATTTTTTCCGCATTTATAATATTACAAACCACTTTACTGATAATTACATCTGCGCCCGCAAGGTCAAAGAGAAAACCACACCATACTTGTCGCCGCTGATGCCTGGGTATTGCCAAAATTATTAGTTCCTGTCTCAGCAATGCCGGTACCTCACCTTTGCCGGCAGTAGCAAATTATTGTAACCTCAAAGCGAATTCATTCGCTGCCAATCTGTCCTATCCTGTCTCTTGCAAACTCCAAAAACAAACCTATCGAATGCCTGTAATCCTCAAGTGTGTTTATCCAGGTTTTAAGACATTCCAAACCGTCATCCGTTATCCGGTACAGCCTTTTGGCCGGCCCTGAATTTGATAAATCCCACACAGCGGTAACATACCCGCCCTGCTCCATTTGCTTTAAACACCGGTAAACACCTGAGGGATCAGATTTTTTGCCTTGCAACATGCAAGTATCCTGAAGTTTTTGCATGATGCTGTAGCCGTGTTGTTCTTCCTCTGCTAACAGTGTAAGAATAGCGGGATGAATTAATTTCTCCAGATTCGCTCCCGTACAGGGACATTTATCAAATTGTTTCTTGGTACTAAATTTCCGCATTTTCGCTGTACCTCTTACCTCCTGATTATTCAGCAACTTAGAGCTATAATTTGCTTGTAACGGTAGGTCGGCTCAGGGCGTCCCGGCTTTAAGCATTTCAGGGCGGCGAATTCTGCAAGAATAGCACTCCCACTGGCTTTAGAAATTTCCTCTAAAACAATAGCTTGCAGTGCATCTGGTTCCATCTGAACCCGGGCGTTCAGCGTCATTGTGGCTGCTTGTCCTTCGCCGGCAGAACCACGTACCTGAATCAAGTTGTCAGGGCCTGTAATGTTGCCAATCACAAAACCGTTGCGCGTTTTTACAAGCAGTTTCACATGACCGATCGCTGCCGGCACCCCTTCAAAACGTTGTTTTAACGCACTCAGTAATCCAGTGGCGTAGCTATCCCAGTTCGCGAATTGGCTATGCAGTTTGACTGTGGTGTTAAGCCAGCCGAGAACAGCCTCGCCTTCGGCGTAAATATCATAGTCTACCTCGGCCAGGCGATTCCCGGCAGCAGCAGACTGCAGCACCTCGTTCAGCCAGTTTTCCAGCCCGTCCCCGGTTTGGGCACTGATGACATGGACTTTGGCCCATGGCCATTCTTCAGCCGTGCGTTTTTGCAAAGCGGCGGCGGTTGCCGCGTTTAATTGGTCTGACTTATTGATAATAATAAAATCCGCTTCTTCCAGTTGTTTACGCAGGATATACACCGCACTGGTATGCAGCCCGGCTATTCTCCCATCCAGAATATGAGTTAATTGTTGCGGATCGACCAGGACGGACAACGGCGCAACTTGTAATGTATCGGCAAACTTAGCTTTTAGCGGCTGCAATATGGTTGCCGACAGGTCGGTACAACTGCCAACAGGTTCAGCAATAATAACATCTACAGCTTTTTTTTCCGTAATGTAATCAATCGCTGCCGTGAACCCGGGAAAGTTACAGCAAAAGCAGCTCCCGCTCACCTCGGAAACCAGCGTGTTTGTATACTCAAGAAATACGGTGTCTACCAGTTCGGATGCCTGATCATTGGTAATCAAGCCGACTTGTTTGCCTGCTTGACTGAGCCTGCCGGCGGCCTCTCCTAACAATGTTGTTTTACCGGCACCAAGGAATCCCCCGACTAAAATGAGCCTTGTTTTCATAACAGTTCGCCTTCCCTTCATTTATTGAATACTAACTTAGCTGCATTGGCATGCTGATTTTTTCATGAGTGGCTCCAATACCCGGGTGAAAAGCAGCCCTGCCGCCAGCGCCCCAATTATAGGGGCAAGGATGTACACAAAGAAGAAGCCGCCCGCCTGGTCCGGAAAGGCGGCATTCCCCCAGCCAAAAATCCAGGCAACCAACCGGGGACCGAAATCACGGGCAGGATTTAAGCCGGCCTGTGTGAGTGGGGCGACTAAGCAAATAACAGAACTCACAGATAAGCCGATAAATAAAGGGGCTACATTGTCATCAGGACGGCCAAGATTGCAGCCTTCCGTAAGGGAAAATATCATAAGCACCAGTAAAAAAGTTCCCATCGCTTCAGCCCCTATTGCCAAAGGCATGGAAATAACTGTCTCGCCGCCGGGGAACTGATAATATTCTCCAAACATTTTCGCTACTTTCATAGATTCAGGCGTACCGCGCACAATATGCTGCCCTGTTTCAAAAGCCACAATAAAAGGATTAAATAAAAAATACAAAATGAGGCCGGCGAAAAACGCGCCAATAAATTGGGCTATAAAATATACCGGCATTTTTTTTAGTGCCATTCTTTTACTGGCCACCATGGCTGCAGTAACTGCCGGATTAAGGTGGGCACAGGATAAATTCCTGGTAGCATAAATGGCCAGGCTCACCCCGACGCCCCAAATCAATGCGATTTGAAATAAGCCGCTGTGAGAATTGAAGAGAACCGACACCGCAACCGAACCGCAACCAAACAGCACCAGTAAAAAAGTTCCTAAAAATTCACCAATAAAATCACGCGAATATTCCACAACCAATCATCTCCATACACATTTTTTCCGCGTCCGCCCGCACCAACACTACCGTCTGCTGACAATTTCCACATACCGGTTAACTGGTAACTCGCACTCTGGTTATCTCAGCAACAACTCCCGCCAGGACCGTTGTAATGGTATGTCGGCGCAGTCACAACCATATCACAGCGCTGTAGCTTACGAAAATAATCTGCGGCTCTTTGACACACCGGCTGCGGAATATCGCGGGGAATAATGAACCCTTCCTCATCACGCAAGCGTTCTTTGCCAAAATAGATAACGGTTTCCCCGGCGAATATGCGGGCGCCGCCGACCGGAACAGGACTTTTATAGGCAACAATATCAATTGACTCTAAAAATATATGCTCGGCCAATCCATACCTTTCTTTATCCAACACCCGGAATGGCCGCCGCTGGCGTATCTCTATGGTTCCAAAGCCAGCACCGGCAACCTTAGCCAAGTATTCCTGATACTGCAAAGCCCCCGAAAGACACATGGCCCGCAGCCGTTCATCTTGCCGCAGATTGCCAGGTATCGGTTGGGTAGTAATAGGATCCGATATATAGAGTCTGCCCCCTGGCTTTAATACGCGGTGCATTTCCGCAAGTGCCTTCGTTAAGTCATCTTGGTCGAAGATGTTGAACAGACAGTTCTGGGCGGCAACATCTACGCTGCCCCCTTCTACAGGCAGACTGCGGGCATCCCCCTGGACCAGTTCGATGAAATCCCGCTGAAACCAAGCATTCATTGTTACCGCAAGGTCAAAATTCTGACTGGCTTGTGCAAGCATTTCGGCAACGTTATCTACGGCGATAACGGCCTTGGGCCGCCGGGTAAAATAGGCAAATTGCAGTGCCTCTAAGCCTCCGCCCACACCGATATAGAGAATAGTTTCGTCTGGTCGCAAATCGCCAAAATGGACGGTTGTACCGCAGCCATAATTCATTGCCTGCATGATGTCGGGAATAGTCAACCCTGGCAAAAACCGGTCCTGGCTGCTAACACAACATAAACCGGCTTGCGGTGTTAACGCCGCTTTTTCGTACACTTCCTGAACAGTATCCAAATACCCCATATATCACCCTCCGTTCATAATGTTATGTCACTATAGGACTAACACCTATATTAGACTTTCGCAATTATTATGCCAGAAACAGGCTCCGCCTTTTTGCTCCCGGCTTTACGTTCTGAATAACGTCATTATTCAGTGTTTATAGGGGTTGCTGCCTATTATTAAATGGATCAGAAGGCAACATATGCCGGACAGATGTGTAACCGACTGTCACATCTGTGGGACACTCACCGATACAGTTGTGTACCGTTTAGAACTATTTTGTTGTATCCAGAATCGGTCGCCCCCCTCAATAAATTAAAAAACTCCCGCCATTGGCGGGAGACAGAAATAATGCCATAAATTGCGGCAGCATATCAATTGCTGTTATGTTGGCCTGGGAATGCTTGAAAAGCACCATATTGGCAGCATCTGGCCCGCAGCTAATATCGACTAACGCTGGCTCTCTGCATTAGCGCCAGCTATGACCCTGCGGATTTCGCGGCCCCAATATTATTCTTTTCGGCCTAGTCAAGGATTTTCCATACTTCTGGAGAAAGCATACAATAGTATATCCTCAAAGGAGGACCTGACATGACCATACTGCAATCGATAAAAGTATATCTTCCCCGCCCGCTGCTGCTGGCGTCGGGCTTGAGTGGCATACTATTTTATTTCTCTACCGGATTTTACGATAACTGGCTTCTGACCTGGCTGGCAGCCCTGCCGGTATGTCTTTACGCCTTGCAGGCGCAGACCAGAGCAACGGCACTGGCCGCGTTTACCGCTTATGCCTTTGGGGCGATGAACCAGTTTGGCTATTTGCCACCCCCGCTTTTTTCCGGCACAACCATATTAAGTGCGGCCGCCTTTACCACCGCCATCCTGCTGTTTCGCGGCCTAGCCCTGACTGGCAGCCAGACTTTCGCCCCCTTTGCCTTGGCTGCAGCCTGGACATCGTTTGAATTTGTCCGTTCCCGGCTGTCTTCTTTCGGTACTTTTGAAAGCCTGGCCTACACGCAGGTCCTCAACCTTCCGGTCATTCAGGTAGCTTCCCTGAGCGGTATCTGGGGTATAACCTTTCTACTTATGCTGGTCCCCGCCACCCTGGCAGTCGTCTGGCACAGCCGCCGGACCGGAAACAGTGGCCGCCGCCCAGGCCGGCTCACTAGCCTTCTCTTAATAACGGTTCTTTTATTTGGCCTCGGCCGGCTCTACCTGCCGGCCGACGGTCCGGCTATTATCGTTGGGCTCGCCGCTATACCGGTCACCCGTGAAGAACTGCGCAGCCACAATACGAAAGACATAGTCAATACACTGCGCCGTTACAGCCTTAGTACCGACACACTGGCAGCTGCCGGGGCCCAGATTATCCTTCTGCCGGAAAAGCTCGCTTTTCTGACACCCGCCGCCCGCCAGACAGGCCTGTCCCTGTTAGGCCAGGCAGCAGCCAACAACAAGGTCACGCTGATTGCCGGTCTCAGCCTCCAGGAAGATCGACTCTACAATGCGGCGCTGGTATTTGACCCAAATGGCTCCCTGGTCCAGACCTACCATAAACACCATTTACTTCCCGCCTATGAAAGCAACTATACCCCAGGCAAAGACCTTGCTTTGCCAGACACTGGCACAACTGCCGGCGCGGGAATTGTCATCTGCAAAGATCTGGACTTTGTTCACCCGGCTAGCAAATACAGCCGTCTGGGAGCCGGTATCCTCTTTGTGCCGGCCCTTGATTTTCATGATGACGGCTGGCTGCATGCCCGCATTGCCGTCATGCGCGGCGTGGAAAACAATGTTGCCATAGTCCGTGCGGCACAATGGGGCCTGCTGACAGTCAGCGACAGCCGGGGCCGCCTCTTAGGTGTAGCAGCAGCCAGTGCTGCTAATGATACCAGTCTGCTCAGAGAAGTACCGCTAGGCAGTGGCTATTCCCTGTACAGCCGAACTGGTGACTGGCTGGGCTGGCTCTGCCTGCTTCTAACTGCACAAGCTATGTTCCGGTTGCTTAGGATAAAAGATTGGTGTAAAAAGGAAAGACTGCCTCTTTTCAATAAATGATCATGCCCTTCGCCAGTGATACCCCTATGTTACGATTCGTAACATACAACCGCATTGGTTTCCAGTACACCGCCAATATATTTGGCGACTTCGACATGGACAGGGTGAATAATATAAGCCTCTAAATCTTCCAGTGAGTCATATTGGGCGATCACCAGCAGGTCATAGGCTGAGGCACCCTGACGTATATTAACTTCCACTTGCAAATCCCGCAAAAATTCAATTTTTCCTTGCATGCCAAGCAGCATAAGCCGCGCCTTGGCAATATTCTCCTCGCTTCTGTCCTTTAATTTTAGTAATTGCGTATTTGTAATCATGGTTTTCTCTCCTCGTTTAAAGAATTGATCCATTGGGGGATTTTTTCACTTTCATTGGTGAAACAGGCAGCCACATCCGCAGTGTCGCGATTAGTCTTTTCTTGCACATAGGTCTCAATAATCGGCGGTAATTTGATTGGGCATCCCGCCTTGGTTTAGTTAATTTAGATTATATTGACCGCAGCGTGCCGCCATCAATGACATGCTCGCAGCCGGTAATATAGGCAGCCCGTTCGGACACCAAAAAGGCGACAAGTTCGGCAACCTCTTCTGGCCGCCCTGGCCGGCCCAGGGGAATACCACCAAGTGAATGCATCATTTCCTGTTTTGCACTTTCATAATCCTGACCAGAGTGATCTGCCAAGCGCTGAATCAGCCGTTCGGCGGCTTTGGTTTCTATAAACCCTGGCGCCACCGTGTTGACCCGAACCCCATAAGGCGCTACCTGATTTGCCAGCCCTTTGCTGTAGTTGGTTAGAGCAGCTTTGGCAGCTGAGTACACCAAAGTTTCTGTTGCCGGGAAACGCCGCCGAATGGATGACATGTGAATGATGACACCAAAACTATTTTCAATCATTGCTGGCAAAAAAGCCCGGTCCAGACGAACAGCCGAAAACAAATTTGCATTAAATACCTGCTGCCAGTCATCATCACTCATAACCAAGGCCCCACCTGCCGAAGTCGATGACCCACCAACATTATTTACCAGGATATCAATACCGCCGTGGCGTTCAACTATCCCGTTAACTACGGTTTCTATCCCTGAGGGTGTGCTGACATCTGCCTGAATAAACTGAACCGATGCTTCCAGATCATCCGGAATCGTACGTGCCGTTGTAATAACTGCCGCACCGCCAAGGGCAAGGCGTTTAACAATTGCCTGACCCATACCTTTGGTTCCACCTGTAACTAAAACTCGCTTGCCTTCAAATTCATTGTTATCAATCACCCGTTTAGCCATTCTTACCTCTTCCTTTCTTGCCACCAGCCGTCCTTTTCCTCACCCCTGCATTATTCATTGTACAGAAGGTAATCAGACAACAGCCTGTCTTATTTAAGTCTGACAGAATATATAAAATATGCTATTTACATAGAAACAACTGGGGCTCTGCCGGCATCCTGAGGGACTTGGCACACGCCAAGCCTTTTCTTATCACGGTTTATAAATTTTTAATGTCGCCTGTATTCGCTGGATGATGATATTACGGACATGCAGCGGCGCCACTACCTCCACCAAGCTGCCAAACGACAAAATGTAGTTGTAGAGCCATTCACCTTCCGGCAGAGAAACCTCTAAAGAAAAACTGCCATCCCCATGGGGAGTAAGATAGGACTCATCAAAATAATCATAAAGCCGGTTTAACACCTGCGCCTGACAGCGAAGATTCAGTCTAATTAACGGGCGTTGGGCAGCGTCTGTCTCTTGCGTTCCCGCCCCTGGCAAGGCCTTTCTCGCAAATGTTTCTGCCGCCACCTTCAGGTTTTTCAGTCTCGAAACCCGGAAAGTCCGGTGTTCCTGACGCTGGTGGCAAAAGGCCAGCAGATACCAGGCATGATTCTTAAATATCAGCTTCTCCGGTTCCACCAGCCGGGTGCTCTTACGGCCTTCCCCATTCACATAATCAAACTCGATCCTATTTCGCTGCAGCATCGCCCGTTTTATATCATTAAACTTATTTTGTTCATTAAGCGAACTGCCCCATGGAGAAAAATCAACCTCCACCCAGTCATAATCAGGCAGCTTCTTAAATAGGGCGCCTAGTTTTTCCAATACGACATCCAGTTCGGGATACTGGGTCGCCTGAAAGGTTTTGACCGCCATCAGCAAATTTTCGCTCTCCCGTTCCGAGATAAAAGCCTTGCTCAGGGTATAATTTTCAAGCAAGTGAATGCCTCCGCCATGGCCCTTATTGGTATATATAGGTACCCCGGCAGAGGAAAGTATGTCAACATCCCGGTAAATGGTTCGCGTCGACACGTCAAAACGGTCAGCGAGCTCCTGCGCGGTAACGCTGCCTTTGTTAAGCAGGATTGTTGTTATCTCAAATAATCGATTCAGTTTCATTTATTATCACCAGTATTATTATATACCATATATGACAAACTATTGTCTTATTTACGCCATTAGCCTTTATAGCTTTTCTTTATTATACACACAGGAATAGGACAGCAGTATGTCATATTCCTTATGAAATTCCATTGTGTAATAATTAAATAAAGCCTGCCAAATTGGCGGGCTTTCTTCCAGATTGCCATGTTATTCGGGTTATCCTGTCTATTGGCAATACAAATCTGTTTATAAATCAATAGTGGCCTAGTTATATTCTTAAGCTCGGTATAGAAGAAATTTCGATCAGCTTCTACGTTGACGATGTGTTAATACCTGTATATAATTAACAATTAACAGTGACAACCTTCACTTTTGACCCTGCGAATATTGCTACAGGAACTTTCTATAGCAACCTGACTGTGAAATAACATTGTATTAAATGAGGGTGAAACAGATGGAAAAAAAGCTAGTATATGTTGATAATGCAGCAACAACGGCTCTTTCCGATAAAGCGCTGGAGGCCATGCTTCCCTATTTTGGCAAGCATTATGCAAATCCTTCTGCCATACACAGTTACGGTCTGGATGCCAAAGCTGCCCTTGAACATTCCAGACGGCTTATTGCTAACGCTATCGGAGCTAAAAATAATGAGATCTTCTTTACTTCCGGGGGAACTGAGTCGGATAACTGGGCGATCCGGGGAGCCGCAGCAATGCGCTCAGCCAAAGGAAAACATATCATTACAACCGCTATTGAGCACAATGCGGTGATTAAGACAGCTGAAGCCCTTGAAAAAGAGGGCTATGAGATAACCTATCTTCCTGTCGACAAATACGGTCGTATAACGCCGGAGCAGCTATCGGCTGCCATAAGGAACGATACGGTGTTAATAAGTGTCATGATGGCAAACAACGAAATTGGTACCATTTTACCCATAAAGGAATTGTGTGCTATAGCACATAAAAGGAACGTTCTTTTCCACACGGACGCAGTACAGGCGGCGGGGCACATCAAGCTAAACGTCAGAGAACTGGGCGTCGACCTGCTGTCCATGTCCGCTCACAAATTTCAAGGCCCCAAAGGCATTGGCGCGCTGTTTGTAAAAATCGGCCATACCCTTACACCCTTTATGCATGGAGGCGGCCAGGAAAAAGGGGCAAGATCGGGGACTGAAAATATACCAGGCATAGTGGGTATGGCAGTTGCATTGGAAGAGGCCGTAACCCATATGGAGGATAATCACAAAAAAGTTGCCGCCATGAGAGACAGGCTTATCCAAGGAATATTGAAGATTCCCGGCTCTTACCTGACAGGTGATCCGGAAAATCGCCTGCCGGGAAATGCCTCTTTTGCTTTTGAGGGAATGGATAAAAAACCTATTGTAACAACATTAAGTAAGGATGGCATTTTTGCCAGTTCCGCAAGCGCTTGCAGTGCAGGTGCTATCAAGCCCTCGCGTATCTTGCTGGCGACAGGAGCGTCCGAATCGCTTGCCCATGGTACCCTGCGGATTACATTAAACGAGCATAACAGTGAAGAGGATATTGACTATTTACTGGCAACAATTCCTTCCGTGATATCTTGGCTGCGTACCGAATGTAAGTTTTAGATTTTTCATATTGCTTTATAATAAGATCATCATACCGGTTAGGGGGTACTTTTTATTACAAGAATCATAAAAGAAGCGGAAGTCCGGCGGACCGAGCTGATGGACGCAGCGCTGGAGCTATTTCGTTCCGGCGGTTACCAAAAAACAATGATCATTGATATTACCAAACAAGTGGGCGCCGATAAAGGTACCTTCTATCACTATTATTCTTCATTGACCAGCTATGAAATTGCGTAACATTTACGCATCTTTTTTTTGCCCATAAATGATCCACAGCCCAGCTACTTATCTTATATTGACTGCCGTTTAATTATTATTTTCTGTTGAGGTGCTGTTTATTTTTGATTCTAGAACCTTTAAGCACAAATGTATCTCACTAATATGCTTCTCAAGCCTGTGAAGATGGCCTTGCATATCATCAATTTCTTGTTCGGCTTTATAATTTATCGCGAAATCAATAATTGACTCATCTTTATCGCGCGCTGCCTGGCGGTTTTGACTCATCATAATAATGGGTGCTTGCAAGGCAGCTAAACAGGATAATATTAAATTCAACAATATAAATGGAGGCTCATCAAAATGATACGTAAATTGTAAGATGTTCCATACCATCCAGAGGATTAAAAAGGAAAGGAAAATGATTATAAAATTCCAACTGCCGCCAAACTTCGCTATAGCATCTGCCAATTGATCCGCTCGTGATGTGTTCAGCAAATAGGTTTCATTTACGCGGGTAATTATAGTACGTTCGTAGTTGTCCACTAATTTATCAATGCGTTTTCTATTGTCCTCATCAATTTGAATGTCGAAACCTTCAAATGCACCTTCCTCGTTTATATGCTTATATGTTGTTTTTTTACCGTCTTTCAGCTTCACAACTCGTTTCATCACTTATCACCTATCTGCTTAATTATGGTGCCGTCTTAGACCAGTATTTGCAAATTACGTTATTTAATTCTGGGTACCACGCCAAATTATAGAGTAATGTGCCGCGCCGAGCACGGCGGCGCGGCTTGGCCAGCAGTGGCCGGTATGACCGGCAAACTTTTCTCACTCAAGATCGCTGTCAAGCCTGTCCACAAACGCCGTAAACGCTTCGGTAATATCAACACCAAGGCGGTCAGACAACACCAGTATCCACCATAAGCATTCTGCCAGTTTGTTTGTCAATTCCGTCTGCACGCTGCCGCCGTATACCCAGCGGCCCTCAGCCGCCATGACCAGGCGGCCGAGAACGCCAATATCGGTGGCGAAAGCCAGCATATCTTCCTCTGTTGTCCATGCACCCCCGTGGTTTCGTTCTTCAAGCTGCCGGTAAAGTGAGCGCACACGCACAGCGCGCTCACTTGCCACAGTAAAATCCATTGTGCCGGTTTCCGGTTGTTTTTTACGCATCGTATCACTCCTGATTTTAAGTATTTTGTGGGTATTATGATTTCCGTTTTGCCGCATGTCTATCAATCCTGCCATCTCCCACATTCGGGATTTACCGAGCAGGTAATTTCCTTGCCCTCAAATATAGGAAAGAACCGAAGCGTACACTCGGCATGCTTCGGTTCTTTCCGGTATCATATCTATATCTTTGGGCAAATCTTGTTAATGTATTGCCTAGTGGGCGCCTTGCCACCATCCGCATCTATGCTAAACAAACTCCGAAGAATTTCGCAACTGCTTAATATCACTGATAGGAGGCAGCCCAAACATCCGGGCATATTCCCGGCTAAACTGTGACGGGCTTTCATAGCCAACCTGAAAACCAATTTCCTCCGCTGACAGTGATTCGGTAAGCAGCAACCGCCTTGCTTCCTGCAGCCTTATCCTTTTTTGGTACTGCCCAGGACTCATAGCTGTGATTTTTTTAAAACTGCTATGCAACGACGAAACGCTCATATTTACACTTTTCGCCAAATCCTCAACCCGGAGCGGTTTTGCAAAATTGCAATTAATGGTTGAATTACCTTCGTTATGCATTGCGCATGTC
>JAEWGR010000125.1 GCA_023388195.1 Bacillota bacterium | reverse complement strand
TCTAGAACATCAGTCCACAGGGCATTTTAGCTGTGGACTGATGTTCTGCAAAACTAGTCAGGGCAATTTAAGGAGGATACTATGAATCAGGAAATTTTCGCCGATGGGATTAGTGCTATCCATGTTACGGGCAATTTGGTGCGTATAGATCTGATGACCGTGCAGCCACATCTGAAAAGCGACAATGGTCAGCCGGTAGTCGAAATCAACCGGAGAATCATCATGCCGCTGGAAGGTTTTGTCCAGGCATTGGCCACCCAGCAGGACATCGCCAGACAACTGGTGGATGCAGGCATTCTTAAGCAGAATGACGCTGCTGCAGTTGCAACCTCTGAATGATACAGGGAAGTGCTTGGGCCAATGGTCACCGGCCTGGCGAGAATAGCCGGGCCATTTGGCTGTAACAGCAGATTCATATTTTGTCGGTGAAGCAGACTGACGGGGAAAGTGGGCCGCAGGTGGTTGAGAAACCTCCTGCCGGCTCATTTTTGCATTTTTAGGTATCTAGAATTACCAACAAGAGAATAGTATTACTGGCGCAGCGGGAAACAGCCAAGACGGGGGAACGGGGAGGCTATGTGACGATAGCCGGTCTGCATGTTGCCGGTCGATTACGTTGGCCACGCGGAAGGAAGGAGTACCTTTATGAAGCAATATATAGTTTTTTTTTCGGAAATGGATAAATCCAGTCTGGCCCTGGTTGGCGGTAAAGGGGCAAATCTTGGCGAATTACGCCAGATTCCGGGGGTTAATGTGCCCGCAGGCTTTTGTGTCACTACCCTGGCGTATACCGATTTTGTCAGCCAGAGCGAAGAATTCGCCAGTATGCTGGAAGCGTTGCAGGCCCTAGATGCTGAAACCCTGGAAATCATCAGGTCAGCCGGCCGACAGATAAGGACTTATATTGAAACCCTTACAATACCCTCTGCCATCAGTCAGGAGATCCTCAGGGCCTGGCAGAAAACTGGCAGCCAAGATGCCTACGCCGTTCGCTCCAGTGCAACGGCAGAGGATCTGCCGGGGGCATCCTTCGCCGGACAGCAGGATACTTATTTGAATATTAAGGGCGAAAGTGAGCTGCTTTTGCATATTCGTAAATGCTGGGCGTCACTATTTACCGACCGGGCTATTGCTTACCGGGCCAAAAACGGCTTCGACCATCGCCAGGTACTGCTGTCGGTAGTGGTGCAGAAGATGGTTTTTCCTGAGGTATCCGGCATTATGTTTACCGCTAAGCCGGTGACCGGCAACCGCAAAGTGATTTCCATCGATGCGGCTTTTGGGCTGGGAGAAGCGTTGGTATCTGGGCTGGTAAACACCGACCTTTATCGAGTGCGGGCCGGAAAAATCATTAAAAAGCAGCTTGCCGCCAAAGAAATAGCCATCTATCCCTTAGCCGGCGGCGGCACGGAAAAACGGGAAATCCCTTTGTCACAGCAACGAGAGCAGGCGCTGGCCGATGAAGGTATCCTTGAACTGGCACGAATGGGAAGAACGATTGAGGAGTATTTCGGTCGTCCGCAAGATATCGAATGGGGTTATGCTGGCGGCCGCATTTATATTGTACAGAGCCGCCCGATCACAACCTTATATCCTTTGCCTGATTCGCCCGGCGCTCTGCCGGGGGTGTACATCTCTTTCGGCCATGTACAGATGATGACCGATCCGATTAAGCCGCTGGGGATGTCTATTTGGGAGAAAACACTGGCAGCCATCGACAGCCGGTATCGCCTGGTGCCGGTCGGAGGCCGTTTGTACCTTGATATAACCGATTCGCTGACCTCCTGGCTGGGACGGAAGACGGCACCGGCACTGTACAGCAAGTCGGACGTGCTGCTAAGCAGTGCCATCGCTGAGGTCATCGGCAGCCATGATTTCATCGCCACCCTGAAGTCGCATAAACAGGGTTCCGGGGGAAAGTCGTACACGCAAAAAAGTATGGCTGCCGTGGCCGGGGCGACGGTTGAGATGTTGTTTAGGGAAAAGTTCGATGCTCCCGACCTGACGGCTATTGCCGCGAAGGTTGTTCATGACCTGCGATGTGATCTGACCCGGCTGTCAGGCCGGGAGCGGCTGGATTTAATCGCCGGTCATTTTAGCAAGAGCTTTGAGGTCTTTATGGATGGGGCCGGGCGGCCGGTATTCGCAGCCTGGATGGCGTCGATTCTGATTGGCTGGCTGGCCCGCCGCTGGCTGGGTGAGCCGTCACCGCTGGATGAACTGACGAAGTCTGTGCCAGGCAATATTTCGACAGAAATGGGCCTGGAACTGGGTGACCTGGCTGATCTCATCCGGCCATACCCGGCCGTGGTGGAGTATATGAAGACAGCGAACGACACTGCTTTCCTGGAAGGTTTGGAGCAGGTTGAGGGCGGGATCCCGATCCGGCGGGCATTCACGAACTTTTTAGTCAGATACGGTATGCGCTGTCCGGGTGAGATTGATATTACCCGCCCCAGATGGCGGGAAAAGCCAACCCAATTGGTGCCGGCAATCATCAGCCATATTCAGAGCACGGAGCCAGGCGGGCATCGTCACAAGTTCTCCCAGGGGAAAGCGGAGGCCGAACAGGCTGCTCAGGCCTTGCTGCACCGTCTGCAGCAGAAGCTGGGCGGCAGCTTTAAAGCCCGGTTAATGGGCAGGCTCATTAAAACATACCGTGAGTTTATCGGTCTGCGGGAATATCCCAAATATCTTTTGGTGAGCCTGCTTGATGAATATAAACAGGCCATTATGGTGGAGGCCGCAAGGCTGGTGGAGCAGGGGGCCCTGGACCGGGCGGAGGACGTTTTTTACCTGTCACTTGACGAACTGACGGCTGCGGTGACTACCGGCCGGGTCGACCGGGACAAGATCGCCGCCTTGCAGGAGAACTACACAGAGTATGCTAAACTGAAAGTGCCGCGCGTACTGACAAGTGAGGGTGAGACGATTTTCGGTTCCTATGTGCCTCGTGATCTGCCTGCCGGAGCCCTGGCCGGAACGCCTGTTTCGGCAGGGGTTGTTGAAGGCCGGGCGCGGATTGTCAACAAGCTGGAAGAAGCCAATTTAGAAAAAGGCGATATTCTGGTAGCACCTTTTACTGATCCGGGGTGGACCCCGCTGTTTGTTTCAGCCAGCGGTTTGGTTACAGAAGTAGGCGGGCTTATGACCCATGGTGCGGTAGTAGCCCGGGAATATGGCATTCCCGCCGTGGTAGGGGTCGACGACGCAACCCATAAGATTTGCGATGGCCAGCGGATACGGGTTGACGGTACACTGGGGTTTGTTGAGATTTTGCATTAGCCATAATTCCATACTGAAAATACCCCTGTGACAAATGTACAAAATATGTTAAACTAACAATTAGTCCGAAATCGGACTTTATTGATAAAGGGGTGTCTTGGTATGCAAGGTGAAATAAGAGAAGCCATCAAGAGTTATTATGAGGTGTATTTTGCTATCAGTGCAATTTATGAAAAGCTGGCAAAGATACATGGCCTTACATCAAGCTCGCTGTTCGTTCTGTATATGCTTTATGAATATCAGGGCCAATGTACGCAGCACTTTATTTGTGAGAAGCTACTCTATCCCAAGCAGACGGTTAATACGATCCTGGCTGCGTTTGCCAACAAGGGATACATTTCAAAGGCAGTGGCTCCGGCCGATAAACGCAACAAACAGATCTTTCTGACCGAAACGGGGAAGCAATATGCCGGGCTTGTTTTAGCGGCTATGCTGCATATGGAGGAAGTATCGTTTGCGAATATGGACGCAGCCAAGCGGAACGCGATGCTGAATGGGGAGCGCGCCTTTTTGCAGCAGCTGACAAAAAGCCTGCATTCACTGGAGCAGGCTGCAGGCAGCAGCCAGGCAGTACTGCCGCAGCCTGACAAAGGAGAAGAGCGCAAATGAAATATCTGCTGCATTTTCTGCGAGGAAAAAAGAAATTGCTCTTTTTAGTCCTGGTTGCCGCACTGGTACAGGCGTTCGGAACGCTGGCGGTTCCGTACTTTGTTGCCGCAATTATTGATTCGGGCATTGCCCAGCGGAATATACCGGCCATCATAACCATCGGTTTGCAGATGCTGGCGGCGGCAGGCATTACCGCCCTGATTTCCCTGTGGGGGAGTTATCTGTGCGCCGATCTGGCCGCTATGACCGGAAAACATTTGCGAGAGCTGTTTTTTGCCAAAACACAGCTTCTGTCTGTTAAAGATTTTAACCACTTTGGCACAGCCTCCCTGATTACCCGCTCCACAAGTGATATCACCATCATCCAGCAAAGTGTGACCATGATCCTGCAAATAATTTTGCCGACACCGCTGGTTGCGGCGGCAGCTGTGATTATGACTGCGGCCGTAAACACTACGCTGGTGTACGTTCCCTTGACAAGCATGCTGATTTTTTTTATTGTTATTTGCTTGCTGTTTTGGAAAGCCAGTCCTATTTCTAAAACAATCCAGCAACGTGTTGATATTGTGAATCGGCTGGTCCGGGAATCTATTGTGGGCATCCGGGTCATTCGCGCGTTCGATAACACGGAGTATGAGCGGCAGCGGTCTGATGCCGCGTTTACAGAATACGCGGCTAATGTGATCAGGTTAAACCGGATTTTTGCCGCCTTTAACCCCCTCGTATGGGGTATTATGGGCTTGACGATGGCTGCAGTTATTTGGTTTGGCGGTTACCTTGTGCTGCAGAAAACCATCCAGATCGGCAGCATTGCGGCGGTAACCGAGTATACGGTTATGACCCTGGCTTACCTGATGATGTCGACTATGGTACTTGTCAACATACCGCGGATGACGGCCTGTCTGGAGCGCATACAGGAGGTATTGGACACGGTACCGGAGATAGCAGATGCAACGGAAGACTGCGAGCAGCCGGATGCCGGCAATCCCAGGAAAATCGTATTTCAGGATGTGGCGTTTTCCTACAAAGGTGCGGAAAAACCTGTGTTGACAGGTCTCAGCTTCTGTTGTGAACAGGGGAAAACCACAGCCATCATCGGCGGCACCGGCTCCGGCAAGAGCACCGTTGCCGCTCTCATGCTGCGGTTATATGATATTCAGGCAGGACAAATACTGCTGGAGGGCAGGGATATCCGCCGCATTACCCAGCATGAACTGCGGGAACGTATCAGTTATGTGCCGCAAAAAGCATTTTTGTTCAGCGGCACCATTGCCGACAACCTGCGCCAGGGCAACAAGGCGGCTGGCCTGGAGGAACTGCGCCAGGCGGCAAAAATTGCCCAGGCCGATTCCTTTATTGATTCTCTGGAAGCAGGCTATGACAGCCCGGTGGCTCAGGCAGGTACAAATTTTTCCGGCGGGCAGAAGCAGCGGCTTTGCATCGCCCGTGCGCTGGCGAAAAAGGCGCCTGTTTATATATTTGACGACAGCTTTTCCGCGCTGGATTATAAAACAGATGCCGCCCTAAGGAGCGCGTTAAAGCAGGAGATACGGGACGCCGCCGTTATCATCATCGCCCAGCGAATCAGTACGATTATGGCTGCCGACCAGATTATTGTCCTGGATGCAGGCCGGGTCGCAGGCATCGGCAGGCATGAGGAATTACTCAGGACCTGCAGCGTATATAAGGAAATTGCTGACTCACAGCTCACAGAAAAGGAGAGCAGCAGGGCATGAAAAAGAACAAAGAAAAGAAAAACGATAGCCGTCCCCCGGCGATGGAAGATGTTCCCCAAAATTCGACTGTGGCCATTAAGCGGCTAATGAGACTGCTGCTGCAGCAAAGAGGCCCGCTGCTGCTGATTTTGTTTTCCACCCTGGTGAGTATCGGTCTGTTTGCCGTCACGCCGTTGATTTTGGGTAAGGCTGTTGATGCCTTAATCCAGGGAATTAGTGAGAAAGGCTTCGGCGGCGGTTTTGACATACTGGCGGACATTCTGCAAGGGCCGGTGGTCCTGTTTTTGATAATGTATCTGGCCAGTTCCCTGTTTGCCTTTTTGCAGGAATATACCATGGCCAGTGTGGGCGAGAAAATAGTCTTGTCCCTGCGTAAAAAAATAAGTGAAAAAATTACCAGGCTGCCGCTGCGATACTATGACTCTCACCAGACCGGCGAACTGTTAAGCAGAACCACCAATGATCTGGACAAAGTGGCGGAGGTGATGAATACCGGCTTTCTGGAGTTTATTAATGCCGTATTCATCATTATCCTCAGTGTTGGTATTATGTTTTCGCAAAGCCCGCTTTTAACGCTGTTGATTTTAGCCGCGCTGTCGGTCAGCGTATTTGCCACCAAATGGATATCGGCGAAAAACTTTGTGGTGGCGTCAAAAAACCAAGCCATTTTAGGAGAACTGAACAGCAATATTGAAGAATTCTACACAGGCAACCTCATCCTTAAGAGCTTTAATCAGCAGGAGACGGTCACACAGACCATTTGTGAGATTAATGAAAGACAGTATGCCGCTAATAAAAAGGCCCAGTTTATCCTGTATGCGATTTATCCGGCCATCCGCTTTCTGACTCAGCTTGGCTTTGTGGTCACCGCTATTGCGGGCGGTATCCTTGCCGCCAACGGCACCATAACGATCGGCACCGTGCAGGCCTTCTTGCAGTATGTCGACCAGATCTCCAATCCGATTACCCAGTCCTCTTACTTCTTCAATTCTCTGCAGGCAGCGCTGGCATCAGCGGAACGCGTTTTTGCCTTTTTGGATGAAGAGGAAGAAGTGCCTGATACCGCTTCGCCCAGGCATATCGCTGTTCCTCAGGGGGCGGTCAGCTTTGAGCATGTACGCTTTGGCTACCACCCCGGCACGATCCTGATGCAGGATGTCAACCTGACAGTGCGGCCGAATGAAATGGTTGCGATTGTTGGTCCTACGGGGGCCGGGAAAACGACCCTTATTAATTTGCTCATGCGGTTTTATGAACTGAATGGCGGCAGAATTCTCATTGACGGTACAGATATCAAGGAACTGCCCAAAAGCGAACTGCGGAAGCTGGTAGGGATGGTGCTTCAGGATACCTGGCTTTTCCAGGGTACCATTGCCGCGAACATTGCTTATGGGAAAATGGACGCCACCCGCGAGGAAATAGTGCAGGCGGCCCAGGCCGCACGCTGCGATCATTTCATCCGCACCCTGGAAAAAGGCTACGATACTGTCATCTCCAGTGAAGATGGCAGCGTATCCCAAGGACAAATGCAGCTTTTAACTATTGCCAGAGCAATGCTAGCAAACCCGGCGCTGATGATTCTGGATGAAGCGACCTCCAGCGTGGATACGCGCACAGAGGTAGAGGTGCAAAAAGCAATGGCCAGGATTATGGCAGGGAAAACCAGCTTTGTTATCGCCCACCGCCTTTCTACTATCAAATCCGCCGATTTGATCCTGGTTATGCAAAACGGCACAATCATTGAAAAAGGAACCCATGCCCAACTGCTGGCCGGCGACACCTTCTATGCGGATTTATATAACAGCCAGTTTACAGGCGGAGCCGTGGCCGGCGGCAGCGCCTAAGGCAGACGGCCAAATAGCCAGCAGGAGAGGTGTTTGTGAGCAAAGGCCGATGTGCATGACCGGTTTTTTCCTGGCCGGTGCTCCGGCCTTCCAGGGGCATGTATGCTTTTCCGGGACAAGAGCCAGAATATAGGGTAGCATCATGTCCGCTGGCAAGAGTCAGGCAGCAATCGCAAGACCCTAGGAGGTTCACAATGAATATTTATGATTTTCAGGTGAAAACCATTGATGGCAAAACTATTTCACTGGCAGAGTTTAAAGGCAAAGTACTGCTGATTGTGAATACTGCAAGCAAATGCGGCTTTACTCCCCAGTATGAGGAACTGCAGATGCTTTATAACGCTTACGCCGGCCAGGGGCTGGAGATTCTCGGCTTT
This sequence comes from Bacillota bacterium, assembly GCA_023388195.1. Lineage (GTDB taxonomy): Bacteria > Bacillota > Negativicutes > Sporomusales > Sporomusaceae > Sporomusa. Next base: position 9,273 of record JAEWGR010000125.1, on the reverse strand, counting down.
CCCAGTAATCAATTTGCCGAACAGGAACCGGGTAGTAATGACGAAGTGAAAAATTTTTGCCGCCTCAACTACGGTGTAAGCTTCCCCCTGTTTGAAAAAACAGACGTGCGTGGGGCGAAAGCCCATCCCCTCTTTGTCTATCTGACGGGACAGGCACCGTTTACAGGCTTTGATGCAGCTCATCCAATTGCCGGCAAACTCCAGGAGGCCTTGCAGGCCAACTTCCCTGAACTGCTGGCCGGCGACGGCATCAAATGGAACTTCACCAAGTTTCTTGTTAACCGCCAGGGCGTTGTCGTAGGGCGGTATGAACCGACAACATCCCCACTGGATATGAAACCGGCGATTGAAAAATTGCTCTAAAGCCCCCGTGCCTGCTGTGCTTACGTTTACAGATGGCGCCAGGCGTAATCTTAACTATTGGCCGGCTACGCTAAACTGGCATAAACCAACAGATAATTAGATCCTAAAAACAATAATAGGAATATACCCTAAAACGCATCATTGATATTCAAGGTCAGTGGTGCGTTTTACTAACACTCCCGGCTTGCCAGGACGAGAGTTCTATAATGTCAGAATGTGATTGCTTTTCTCACACCGTACTCACACAGGTTCCTGCTTTCTCACACCATACTCACAGTATTTTTGGTATGATGATTGTTACTGAATCCATCATTGACTGCTGAGATCACCGCAGCATCGAATCATGGGAATAGAAAATTAGGGAGCATAGGATGACATGATAAATAGGTTGGTTTATTCACTCTGGGAGACGTTGGCGCTGCAGTACAGCCGGGGGTTCGCCGGCCGTATAGGGCAGCTCGCCGGGGTGGTGACTGGTTATGTTTAGACTGCTTCGGGCATCAGGCTGCGAGCTGGGAATAGATTTGGGGACCGCCAACACACTGATTTACAGCAAAGAGCAAGGGCTTGTTTTGCAGGAACCTTCGGTAGTGGCGGTGCTGCAGCAGACCGGCAAAGTGCTGGCAGTCGGAGCGGAAGCACGGGACATGCTGGGCCGGACCCCGGGAAATATAGTGGCCCTCCGGCCGCTGAAAAATGGGGTTATTGCTGATCTTAACATTACTCAGCAAATGTTACAGTATTTCATTCACAAAGCAGTTTCCGCACGTTTTTATAGGAAGCCGCGGGTGGTTATCGGCGTTCCCTCAATTAATACCGAAGTGGAGAGACGGGCCGTGGTGTCGGCGGCTACACAGGCCGGGGCCCGGGAAGTATATCTGATTGAAGAGGCTATGGCGGCCGCTATTGGGGCCGGCCTGCCGGTGGAAGAACCAGCAGGCAATATTGTGGTTGATATTGGCGGTGGAACTACTGAGGTGGCGGTCATTTCACTGGGCGGGATTGTCAGGAGTCAGGCTGTCCGCATTGGCGGCGCAGAGATGGATGAAGCGATCGGCCAATACGTAAAAAGAACGCACAGTCTGATTATCGGGGAACGGACCGCAGAGGCTGTCAAGACGGCTATTGGTTCCACCCTTGCCCTGCCTGAGGATGAAGCGCAAATGGAGATTCGTGGACTCAACATGCTGAGCGGGCTGCCTAAAGCCCTGGCCCTTTCTGCCGGGGAGGTGCGGCTTGCTTTGGCCGAACCGGTCGCTGCCATTGTGGATGTGGTGAAAAGTACGCTCGAGCGTACACCGCCTGAACTGGTCGCTGATATTATTGACCGTGGCATGGTGCTGACTGGTGGCGGCGCTTTGCTGCGGGGGCTTGATGTACTGCTGATGAAAGAAACCGGTATTACGGTGTGTACCGCCGAGGACCCGCTTACCTGTGTGGCCCGTGGTACCGGCAAAATACTGGACAACCTCAAAATTCTGCGCACAATGACGCACTCTACATAAATGCAGGTGAATTTACTAATTGGCCCGGATAAGCGGTCGCTATCGCTGATTGGGCCATGCTGCTGTGGAGATTGCTGGTAAGTGCTGAGAAAATTGCCAGAGGGGGGGCGGCTGTGTGCGTTTATGTATGCCCTGCGCAAACAGACCCGGATTGCTGCTGGATGTTTCAATGGTTCTGATAAACAGGAAATGTGAATTAGTATTTGCCGAGGTGAAGCAAGGGGCACTTTATCTGGAGTGCCTGCTGGCTTTGGAAGAGCAAAAGCCGCAGATTTTGCAGGCCTTGCAGCAGGTGGAAGGGATCTTTACAGTAAGTGAAGTCCCCTATCTGCCGTCGCAAGAACGGGTTGAGCAGCTTGAGGCCATCCTGTCCTCCATTCGGACGGAGTGGGCCTAATCGCTTAGTGAACTTGTTTCAGCACAGCTGAAACCGCGGGGGTTCAGGCCGAGACTCAACTCCATCTGAACAGACGCCGCCTATAGTAGGGAGTCTTAACTCGTCGGATAAGAAAAACAAGGCCAGTGCAAAAGGAATGCAATGGCCTTGTTTTTACTATATTGTTGTTGTGGTTTTTGCCGGGAAATCAATGCTGGCGCCCGCATCCGGGTCAGAGGATTGTACTTTCACCTGTCTGTTGGTATACTAAAGAGGCAGGAAAAATAAGGATGTTCAGTCAGATGCGCCTTGCCAGTCTGCAACATACCCTCTCTGACATGAGCTGCAGCGTGTCTGCCAGTGGTACTAACAGGAATTTTATCATGTCAGGCAGGGTAGCGGAGTTTTTGAGCTTTTTTGCAATGTAAGCCAACACGCCGGGTTTTGAGGAGACCACCAGTATGGCATCAACCCCGCCGAGTTCCAGGCGTCTGGCTAGAGCGCCTATTTCGGTAAGCCTCAAACCTCCGGTTTTGACGATAAGGGGACAGGCCTTGGCGGCTTCACTGGGAGCCCGGGACACTATGAGTTTGTGAATAAACCCTTCCATTTCTTCTGTTGTCAGCCCCGGCGGAATCTCCCAACAGCAGGGCGGACTACCGGCAGCCCTTGCGGCATGACAGTCACTTAAACATGGATATCCATTTTTACTTTGCATAATTTGCTCCGAGTGGCCGGGAGCCTCCTTCCAAATCGTGCAGCGGCTTGCCGGGAAGGCAATCGCTATATGACTGATCAAGCAACTATTTCATTAAGGGTTATTATAGCAAAAATGCTGTGAGTATGGTGTGAGAAACTGTGTTAACGGGCTATTTTGCTGCCTTGCGAATCCTACTACAAGAGAGAGGGCTTACGCCATAATGAAGACTATGAGGCAAAGCATTGCGGAATCAATACAGACCGTGAGACAAGACGTTAGTGCAGGTGCGATCGTTTACCAGGCAGGCATTATGCTGGGCTTGGTAATGACCGCTTCCGCTATCGGCTATTTTTTTCGCGCGGTGGGCTTATTGGAAACCAATATTGCAATTGTCTACCTTTTGGCCGTTTTGTTAACAGCACGTTTTACTGATGGCTATGTTTTCGGTATCCTTGCTTCTTTACTTGCGTCTTTTTTCTTTAACTTCTTATTTGTCGATCCGTTTTTTACTTTTTCCGTACAGGCCCACAGATATATTATCCCGTTTATTATTATGACAATTGCGGCGCTGGTCACAAGTACCCTCACCACCCATGCCAGGCAAAATGCCATAGAAGCCCGTGAAAAAGAAACCGGTACCAAGCTACTGTATACTTTGACCAACCATCTTACCGAGGCGGCAGATATTCATGATATTGCCAGGATTGCAACAAGCGCAATCAGCAAAATGCTGAACAGCAACGTGGGCTGTCTATGGTTTGATGCCAATGGAAAACCGGAGAAGACCTTTAGCCAGCAGATTTCTCTTCAAAAGCAGATTCGTCGGGAGATAGCGGATGTGGACGCCCTGATGCGCAGGATCGCGGAGCTGAAAACCGATTGTGATATGGGTCCGGAGTTCTATGACTGGCCCATCTATGGGCGGGAAACAACACTCGGGATTATCCGGGTGCCGCAAACAGCGGCCAAAGACATGAACGAATCGCAAATCCGCATGCTGCACGCTATGATCGAAAGTACCGCTTTGGCAACAGACCGGTTCCGGGCCACACAACAGCGGCTAAAGTTTAATGAGGAAATCGCCCAGGAGCGCTTTCGCGGTAATCTGCTGCGCTCCATTTCCCATGACTTGCGCACCCCGCTTGCCGGTATCATCGGCACATCGGAAATGCTGCTGAATATGACGGCAACGGCTGACCGGCGCTACCCGCTGATGGCGGGAATCCATAAAGATGCCAACTGGTTGCATTCTTTGGTTGAGAACATCTTGAGCCTGACCCGTTTGCAGGACGGGAGACTGGTGCTCAACAAACAGGAGGAAGCCGCCGAAGAGGTCGTTGGGGCGGCGATCCGCCATATTTCCCGGTATTATCCGGAATATGAAATTGCGGTACATGTACCTGAAGAGCTGTTGCTTGTGCCTATGGACGCCAAACTGATCAGGCAGGTGTTGATCAATCTTTTGGATAATGCCATCAAGCACACCGCTCTTCACAAAGAAATCGGTGTTACCGTAACCAAGGACGCCGTTAAAGGGTATGCTGTTTTTTCGGTGCGCGACAACGGGGAGGGCATTGCGGTCTCTGAGCTGCCCCATGTCTTTCAGATGTTTTATACATCGCGGGTCAGGCATGCTGATGCGCAGCCCGGTATTGGCCTGGGGCTGCCCATATGCGATGCGGTGGTGAAGGCCCATGGCGGAACGATAACGGCCCGCAACTGCACGAATGGCCCGGGAGCAGAGCTTATCTTTACGCTCCCCCTGGAGGTGAATGATCATAAATCCCCATAATACATATGTCCTTACGGTTGAGGACGACAGGCAGATCCGAAACTATATCTGCTATTTGCTGCAGGCCGAGGGCTTCCGGCACATTGCTGCCAGCAACGGGGAAAGTGCCCTGAGCACCCTGGTATCCGAACCGATCGACCTGATGCTGCTTGATCTGGGACTTCCGGATATTGACGGCATGGAGATCATCAGGAAAGTGCGGGCCTGGTCGGATATGCCGATTATCGTCATTTCCGCCCGGGACCAGGATAAGGAGAAGGCGGCGGCCCTGGATCTGGGAGCAGATGACTATTTGACAAAGCCGTTTTCCGCAACCGAGCTGTTTGCCCGGATCCGTGTGGTGCTGCGTTATTTATATAAACAAAAAAACGGTAACAAACAGCAGAGTATCCTCCAGACCGGCGGTTTGCAGATTGACCTTGATAAACGGCTGCTCTACGTAGATGGCCGGGAAACCCATGTTACACCTATGGAATATAACCTGCTGACGCTATTTTTCAAAAATATAGGCAAAGTGCTGACAACAAAGCAAATTCTGAAGGAGGTCTGGGGTGTAGGCTATGGCAGCGATACCCAGGCCCTGCGGGCCCTCATGGCCGGGCTGAGAAGGAAAATCGAGAAAAATCCGGCCAAACCGAGATATATCCTGACCGAAATAGGGGTTGGCTACCGGCTCGCAGATGAGTGAACGGCATTAGTGACATCCCCTTTGGAAAAAGGAGCTGCGTATTATGGCGATGAGCAAGCGCTACATGGTATCGACAAAACGGGAATACAGCTACAGCTGCAGCCTGCCGGGAGTCTGGCGGGCAGTGGGGCATAACCAGGGTGCCGCAGTGGTATATCACAGTCCGAAAGCCTGCGGCCATATCGCGCGCCAGATGGAGGTGGGCGGTTATTACTACTCGCTGGCCCGCGGCAGCGCCGGGGCTACGCAGTATACCGCGCCCCTGATCACCAGCAATTTACGGGAAGAGCACTCCATCTTCGGCGGGTCAGATCAATTGCGCCAGTGCCTGGACTATGTTGTGGAGCGGTACAAACCGGAATATATTATGGTTGCCAACTCCTGTGTGGCCGGCGTGATTGGTGACGATACCCAGGCCACGGCCCAGGAAGCGGAGCGGGTATGGGGGATACCGGTGCTGTCTATTTCCGGCAGCGGTTTTTTGGACGGCGAATATCACGGCGGCTTTTACCATGCCGCCCATGCCCTGATGGAGCGGTTTATGCAGCCCCAGCCGGCTTGTGCCGGCAGGATCACCCTATTGGGGGACTGCGGCGGCCCTAACGGCGCCTATGCCAAAGAGATCACAACCCTGGTCACGCCTTTCGAACTGGCGGTAGAGTGCCGTTTTCCGGGCTATGCCTCGCTGGCCGAAATACGGCAGCTGCCAGCCACGGCCCTGACCCTGCCGCTGGGCGGCAGTTCCCAGGCCTTTGCCTATATGCGCCGCCTGGCTGCCGCTTTGCAGACAAAATTCGGGATTCCCTTTCTGGACCGCGATTATCCGGTGGGCTGGCGGGGAACGAAAGCCTGGCTTGCGGAACTGGGAACAATACTGGACCGGAAGGACCAGGCCGTGCTGGCTGAGGCGGAGCAGAACGAGCGGCTGCAAGGGCACGCTGCCCGGTGCCGTCCGGCGCTGCAGGGCCTGGGGGTGGTATTTTGCCTGGGCCGTCCGCTGCTTGCCGCCGATTGGGACTGGATCACAGAGTTATTCGTACTGGCAGGGGTAAAGCTGACCGGTGTGGTATTGTTTGGCAGCCTCAGCGGTCAGGCAGGGGCCCTGCGGCAGGAACTCAGTCCATATCCCCTGTATGCTGAGCTGCCGATAGTCGGGGAACAGGACGGGGAAGCCCTGCTCCGGGCGGCCGACCTCCTGGTTACGACCCATGAACTGGAGGACGAGAGCAAACGGCAGCTTTTTCTGCCGATGCTGCCGCCGCTGGGCGTGGGCGGTCTGGTTAACCTGCTGGGCAAACTGGCGCGGCTGGCAAAACGGTCTGAGCAGCAGGGAGGGGTTATTTATGGCTGGTAACGAGCAATGGAATAATGCGTGCACCGAGGCTAATGCCTGCGCGCTAACCGGGGCGATGGCCTTTTTTGCCGGTATTCCCGGGGCGGCGATGGTGGTCAACGGCCCCCTGTGGTGTTACTTTTATGCGCTCCGGCATCTGGAAAAATCCTGTCCCACGATCAGCAACCGGCTTTTTTGCACCCAGCCTGGTCATACGGCGATCGTGTATGGCACAGAAGAATATCTGCTGGATATATTGCACTCCATACGCCAGTCCTCCTGTCCGTCGGTTATCTTCATTGAAAACAGCTGCGCCGTTAGTCTGATTGGCGACGATCTTGCCGGCATTGCCGCCCAGGCGGAGCTGTCTTGTCCGGTGGTATGCATCGACAGCGGCGGTTTGATCGGGGGCTTTTGGGAGGGATACCGGGCGGCGGCCAGGGCTTATCTGGCGGCTATGCCGCTCCGGCCGCGCGGTAACATAACGCCCCGCACCATCAATATCCTGGGGGCCGGGGCCGGTTACTATAATGGGGCTAACGATCTGCAGGAACTGCAGCGCCTGCTGGCGCTGGCCGGGTATCAGGTGCAGACTTGCCCGGGAGCAGGCAGCAGTGTCGCCGAGATCGCCGCTATGACCCAGGCGGAACTTAATCTCGTAATTCATCAGGAACTGGGGCAAGATCTGGCGCTGTTGCTGCAGCGGGAATACGGTATGCCCTATCTGGCGCCGCTGCCGCCGTACGGTCTGGAAGGTTCCCGGCAGTGGCTGGAAACAATCGGCCAGGCGGTGGGGCCGGATGCGGCCTGCCACCAGGCCGTGCAGCAGGAAATCGACGCCCTCTATGGCCGCCTCCGGCCGGCGGTGCGGGAACTGCAGCGGCAATGGGGTGAAATGTGGTTTGAGAGCACGCTGGTTGCCGCGCCCTCTTCCGTTGCCTTGGGTCTGGCGCAGGCGCTGGCCGCCGAGTGGGCCGACACCGGCCCGCTGACGGCTGTGCTCCACGACGGGGCTGCGCCTTATTCCAGCCCGCAGTGCCTGGATACCGTTTGGAACGGGCAAACCGACGGCCAGGCCATTGAACAGCACCTGGCTGGAATGACGGCCGGTCTGCTTCTGGGCAGCAGCAATGAAAAAGCTATCCTGCAGCAGCGGGCGGCAGCAGGCGTGCTTTGCCAGACCATCGCCATGCCCGTATATGATGAGGTCATCTTGACCGGGCTGCCGTTTATGGGCTTGCGCGGCGCCTGCCATATGACCGAGCGCCTGTGGAACCAGTATATTCGTTTTTGTCAGCAAAACAGATAACCAATGGGATTGCCGGGCTTGACTCATCGTTCTACTTGAAATAAGTCAATTGTTTGCATAAGTCAAGCCTGACCCTACAGTAAAGGCTGAACGCACATGGTTGCGTTCAGCCTTTACGTTGCTGTTTTAAGCAGGTATAAATATTTCGCCAGTAATCAATGTGTTTTGGGGTTATTGCAGCCAGTTAATTATCAACCAGGCCGTTTTTATAAGCAAAGGCAATCAATTGCATCCGGTTTTGCAGATGTAATTTATCCAGGATATTGCGCAGGTGATTTTTTACCGTGCTTTCACTGAGAAATAAATTTTCACTGATCTCTTTATTGCTAAGCCCCTGGCTGATTAGCTGCAAGACTTCTTTTTCCCGTTCCGACAATCTGTTATCCGGAGCAGTCTGCTTCTGGCCGGCAAATTCCTGCAGGATTTTGCCGGCCAGCACCCGGGATATAGGCGCTTCCCCCTGCACGATGCTGACAATATAGTCCAGCCAGTATTCGGGTTCCATATTCTTGAGCAAATATCCCTGGGCACCGCGTTTTATGGCTTCGAAGAAGTCCTGGACATCGTCCGATACACTCAGGATAATGATCTTTATATGCGGCATTGCCGATTTAATGCTGCCGGTAGCTTCCAGGCCATTGCCATCCGGCATGCGGATGTCCATCAAAATGAGATCCGGTAGCAGCAGTTTCGCTTTTTCCAGCGCTTCGGTCCCATTGGTTGCCTCGCCGACGATTTCAAACAGGGGATTGGCGGACAGGATGCTGGCGATTCCTTTGCGGGACAAAAGGTGGTCGTCGACGATTAATACTTTAATAGTCACGACGGCAGCTCCTTTTTCTTAGTTTTCGTAACCGTTACGGTGGTTCCGGAGCCGGGAATGCTGATAAGTTTGAGGTCAGCTTCGATGGATTGGATATCCTGTTCCAGTAGTTTATAACCGAACGATTTTTTTTGGCGGAGATTTTCCGCAGCTATAAATCCTTTCCCGTTGTCAGCAATGGTCAGGGTAAAGGTTTCGCTGCTTTCGCGCAAGCTGACATTGACCTGCGTTGCTGCGGCATGCTTGCGGATGTTGAATAGTAACTCCTGGAAAATATGGAACAATTGTTTGCGTTCATAGGGGCTAAAGGGAATTTTTTCGGCGCCGGTGACAGTAAGATTGACGTTGGTGCCGGTTTGCGCCTCATACTGGTGCAAATGATCC
>JAEWGR010000114.1 GCA_023388195.1 Bacillota bacterium | reverse complement strand
CTTCGACTAAAGCCTGGTGCGCAGCCTTGACTGCCCCCAACTCGCTTTGCCAGTCTGCAACCTGGGATTTATGATTGCTTTCCCAGTTTTCCAGCAAGGCAATAGCCGCTTTGCTATCGGCAATTTTTTGCCGGCACTGACTGCTTTCCTGCTGGCACCCAGCCATCTCGGCCTGTAACACGGCGAGAGCCAGTTCATATCTGGCCGCATCAGAATCAGCCTTATCCAGGTGAATTGTCAGTTCGGCCTGACGAAGCTCGGCCGCCTTGGCTTTGGACTCACATCCGGTAATGGCAGCATTAATCTCTGTAATTTTACTCTCTATAGCGGCTTTTTCTTGTTCACAGGCTGACCTTTTATTCTGCAGAACCGACAGTTTCTGTTTAAGTGCACCAATTTCGTTATTTCTGGCCATAAAGCTGGCTTCTTTTCTGGCGATACTCCCACCGGTCAATGATCCACCGGGGTTAATAATTTCACCATCAAGCGTAACAATCCGGAACGAAAAACCGCCGCTGCGGGCGATGCCAAGCGCATTATCAATAGTTCCGGCAATAATAATCCGCCCTAACAAATAATTGATTACAGGCCGGTACCGCTCATCGACAGTAACCACATCAGCGGCAAAGCCATAGGCGCCGGCTTGACCGGCAGCCAACAGTTCCGCTTCTCTGGGCTTTGTCAGTCTGATTGTATTTAAAGGCAAAAATGTTGCCCGGCCCAGATTTTGCATTTTTAAAAAAGCAATAGCCTGCTTGGCTGTTTGATCGGTGTCGGTGACAAGATGCTGCTGCGCCCCGCCGAGGGCCACTTCAATCGCATTGACATATTTGTCAGGCACGGTTATTAGCTGGGCAACAGCGCCACAAATACCCTCACGCCAGGAATGCCGGCTCTTCAGTATCCCTTTTATGGCCCGGCCGAATCCTTCTAATTCATATTGCATACTGGTCAGGACATTGAGCCGGGAAGAGGTTTCCTGCATAGTACCGAGCAACTGCTGTTCCTGGGCTGCTTCTACTTTATATCGATGCTCCAGCGGCATTATTTCCTGCCGCAAGGCCGCCAGCTGACTTTTTAGTGTCTGTTGCGCGGCAGCAAGACAATGCATTTCCTCCTGAAGCTCCTTTTTCCCTGTAATAACCGCCCGCTGCTGCTGCCGGTTATTGTCGTATTCTTCCTTGAGCTTATTGGCCCGGACTGTTAAAGCAGTCAGGTCACGCTCTTGTACACTCAGGTTATTACGTGCATTGACAGACTGCTGCAAATGGTCAAAGGTCACTTGCTGACCGGCAGCCAATTGCTGCTCAATCTCGCTGACACTGGTAACAAGCTGATCATTACGGGTGCTTTTATCTGTTATCTCACGTTGAATACCAAGCAACTGCTGCTGTTTACTCTCCAGACTGTGCTGCCGTTCGGCCAGTTTCCCCCTTGCCGCCTCCTGTTCAGCCCCGAGCCGTGTAACAGCCTCACTAAGACGCAATTTTGCCTTGCAGCCCTGATCAATTCGCTCACTCAGTATGCCGCCCCGGCTATCAAGGCGTTCTATTTCCGTTGCGATCTCACTGATCTCTTTATCTGTATGAGCAATTTGCGCATCGGTTTGCGCCACCTGTAGCAGCAGCGACTCTTTTTCGGTTTCAGCTGCGGTTAACCGGGTCTGGGCGGCAATGGAGCTGTCTGTCAAGTGGGTCTGCTCCAGGTTAGCGCTTGCTACCAGCCGTTCGGCCTTGGCCAGGCGTTCCAGCAGCACCGTAGCCTGACAGGCCACCAGTTCTGCATTGAGCTTATTAAACGTGTCAGTTCTGGCAGCGCTTTCCTGTAAGGGTTCCAGCTGACTTTCCAGCTCTATCGTAATATCACTGACCCGGACGAGATTCTGTTCCGTGTCATCCAGCTTGCGCAAAGCTTCCCGTTTACGTTGTTTATATTTAGTTATCCCGGCGGCCTCTTCAAAGAGTAGTCGCCGTTCCTCAGGCTTGCTGCTTAAAATTTCATCAACTTTGTTTTGCCCGATTACTGTCATGGACTCGCGGCCCAGCCCGGTGTCGACTAGAAGATCATGGATATCCTTAAGCCGGCAGGGCGTTTTATTAATATAATACTCGCTGTCACCTGATCTAAATACGCGTCTGGTAATGGTCACCTCACTGAAATCTAACGGCAGCCTGCCGTCGGTGTTATCAAAAACTAATGACACCTCTGCTACTCCCAGCGGCCTACGGTTGGCACTGCCTACAAAGATGACATCTTCCAGCCTGGTGCCCCGCAAAGTCCGCAGGCTCTGCTCGCCCAACGCCCAGCGAATGGCATCGGAAATATTGCTTTTGCCGCTGCCATTAGGGCCGACAATCGCTGTTATTCCCCGGCCAAACTCTAATTCTGTTCTTTCGGCAAATGATTTGAAGCCATAGGCCTCTAATCTGCGCAACAACACAAGCATCACCCTTACCTGTATATTTAGGTCAATCAAAATTTTACCACGGGGCAGTACAGTAATTCAAGTAAATATAAGAAAAGACTTGGCTTGTGCCAAGTCCCTTAGGACGCCGGCAGAAGCCTTAGTCGTTCTTATTCCACAGAATTTATCATAAATTCTGGTAGATTAAGAAAAGACTTGGCTTGTGCCAAGTACCTCAGGACGCCGGCAGAAGCCGCCTGTGCCTTTTAGGGTATAGGCGTTCTTACGTATGATCAGAAACCGATATAAGTTTCTAATCATACAAAAAAGCCTGCCGCATACGCCAACAGGCTTCTTCACATTAGGTCACATGCTTAACGGGGTTCAACAATAAATCGAATAGCCGTACGTTCTTCCCCGTCGATGCTAATCTCCGCAAAAGCTGGTATGGTAATCAAATCAATGCCATTGGGAGCGACAAAACCACGTGAAATCGCAATAGCCTTGATAGCCTGATTAACCGCCCCTGCACCTACTGCCTGCACCTCTGCGCTGCCGCGTTCGCGCAAAACTGCTGCCAGAGCGCCTGCTACGGATTTAGGATTTGATTGTGCAGATACTTTCAGCACTTCCATTTTTCGCTCTCCTCCTTTGAATTCAGGGCCTATGCTATAAAGGTATTCTGCTTATTTCCTAAAAATTCCTTCTTTTACATGATTTTTAAATCGAATTTATCATATTTTTGTTAAGCAAGTAGTCTTGTCCACCACAGGTAAACAAAAGGCTGGCCCGGGGGACAAGCGCATCTGCCTGCAGGGTAATTTCCGCAATATTATAGACCTGCTGCAAACCGGCAATATTGGCATTATAGTGCCCTCTAACCTTAGAGCAGTCCTGAGGGTGATGGCGTACAAGCAAATGTTCCCGGCAACCGGCAATATCCTGCTCAACAAAGCCGGCCAGCATCAGGTAAAAAGTATAGGCATCCACAAGCTCGCCAAAGGCCGGATGGTACGGTCCCGCCAGGACAGTACCCTGGCTGTCAAGCTCGGCTGAAGCCTGCAGTCCAACCCGGATAACGTCAATGCCCTGGCGTTCAAACGCGAGCTTCATATAGGCGGCCCGGACCGTTGCCTGCGCCAGGGAAAGCGGCTGATAAGCCCCCTGCTCATAAAGTCTGGCCAGAGGAGTGCCTTGAATGACCACCGCGGGATAAATACGGACAAAATCAGGTGCAAGCGCCAGCCCATGACGCACCGTTGTAAGCAAACTAAGCCAGTCCTCACCGGGCAAGCCTGGCATAAACTGCAGACCACAGCGTAAAGAAGTCTGCTGTAACAGAGTCACAGCCTGATCGACAGACTGACAGTCATGGCCCCGGGCTGCTGCCGCCAGCACGGCGTCATCAAGTGATTGTACGCCCAACTCAACGATAGTTACACCGCGCTGAATTAAGTTATCAATAATAGCTTCATTGATGCAATCCGGCCTGGTCGACAGGCGAATACCCTGAATATGCCCATCTAAAAGTGCTTCCGTAGCGGGTGCCAGCAATTCATTTTGCACAGCCACAGGCAGAGCTGTAAAGCTGCCGCCATAAAAAGCTACTTCAACATGCCGTTTCTGATTGATGCCAGCCAGCCTGTCGGCAATCATTGTCCTTACCTGCCTGGCAGTAACAGGTGTTGGCCGCCCGGTTATACTTTGCTGATTACAAAAAATACATTGATGCCGGCAGCCCAAATGAGGAATAAAAATCGGTATAATGTAATGTTTCATCATGCTCCTATGCAGAAAGGACGGCCTCGTTGGCCGCCCTGCTCAGCTTATTCGTTTATTATGCCAAACTTCACCAGCGCCTGTCTGGCCGCCTGCTGTTCAGCTTCTTTTTTGCTTTTCCCCCAACCGGTTCCCATACGTTCACTATTAACAAGCACAGCAACTTCGAAAGACTTGTCATGATCAGGGCCGCGTTCGTTAATCACTTCATAGGCAATTTTACTGTCGTTATTCTTTTGCACGATTTCCTGCAGCCAGGTTTTATAGTCTTTAAAGTAGTCGCCGCCTTCAACCAGAGTCAATTCTGATTTCAATTGGTTCAACACATAACGGGCAGCACTTTTAAACCCGCCATCAAGATAGACAGCACCAATAATGGCCTCAAAGGCATCGGCGAGAATGGATATCCGTTCCCGCCCGCCTGACAGTGCTTCGCCTTTACCCAGCAGCAGATACTCACCAATACCCAATGCCAGGGCCCGTTTAGCCAGGGTTTGTTCGCACACGACCTGCGCCCGGGCTTTTGTAAGCTCACCTTCGGGTAAATGGGGGCACTGACTGAATAAATAGGAACTGATAATCAAATCTAAAACTGCATCGCCTAAAAACTCCAGACGCTCGTTGTGTCTGACATTAGCGCCTTTGGTTTCATTAGCATAGGAAGTATGGGTAAGAGCCTGGTGCAACAGCTTATAATCATTGAATGTCACTCCCAACGTGCGGCATAACTCGGCTAATGCCTGTAGGCGAGTGCTTTCCAGAAGCCCTTTAATTTCTTTCATCGCAAACAGTTTACGCCTGGTACTTTTTCACCAGGATAGTTGCATTGTGACCGCCGAAGCCAAATGAGTTCGAAAGTGCCACATTAACAACGTGTTCCTGGGCTTTATTAGGTACATAATCCAGGTCGAGTTCAGGATCTTGGGTTTCCAGATTAATCGTCGGTGGAATAATGCTGTTGGTTATCGTAAGCACAGTGGCAATCGTTTCAATACCGCCTGCCGCACCTAACAAGTGTCCTGTCATTGACTTAATCGAACTGACTTTAAGCTTTTTAGCATGATCACCAAACAAAGCTTTGATCGCCAGTGTCTCATTCTTGTCATTCAGCGGGGTTGAGGTGCCATGGGCATTGATATAATCCACTGCGGACGGCTCAATACCGGCGTCTTTGAGCGCCATCGCCATGCACTTTGCGGCCTGGGCACCTTCCGGAGCCGGAGCCGTAATATGATAGGCATCCGCATTAAAACCATAGCCAACAACCTCAGCATATATTTTTGCCCCCCGGGCTAAAGCGTGCTCCAGTGACTCCATAATGACAATACCGGCACCTTCACCCATAACAAAGCCGCTACGGTCTTTGTCGAAAGGCCGTGACGCCTTCTGTGGTTCGTCATTACGGGTAGACATCGCTTTCATGGCGCAGAATCCGGCTACAGCCGCCGGCGAAATCGCTGCTTCTGTTCCACCGGCAACCATAACATCCGCATCGCCGCGCTGGATTATCTTAAAGGCGTCGCCGATTGCATTGGTACCTGTGGCGCAGGCGGTAACCACACAGCTGCAAGGTCCCTGGAGACCGAAAGTGATCGAGGTTTGGCCTGCAGGCATATTAGCAATCATCATCGGTACAAAAAACGGACTGATCCGGTTCGGCCCTTTATCAAACAAAGTCTTATACTGGTCATGCAGTGTATCCATACCGCCAATGCCGGTGCCAATTAGAGTTCCTATCCGGCTGCGGTCCTCCTGATCCAGCACAATACCGGAGTCTTCGAATGCCATTTTAGCGGCGGCAATCGCAAACTGAGTGCAACGGTCCATACGCTTGGCTTCTTTTTTATCGATATATTGGGCTGGTTCAAAGTCTTTTACTTCCCCGGCAATTTGGGTCGTATATTCAGTAGGATCAAAACGGCTGATGCGGTCAATGCCTGATTTACCGGCAACCAATGCCTGCCAAAAGTTTTCTGTGCCAATACCGACAGGTGTAATCGCCCCTAGCCCTGTAATTACAACGCGTTTTTTCAAAAAAGGTCACCTCACTAGTTTATTTCTTCAACTTCTTTTAGAAGCCGTGCAAAAATTTCTTTGACAGGTAAGATTTCATCTATTTTATGAATATACTCACCGGTAAATACCAGCCCGGTATCGACATCCCCCTGCTGAGCCCGAATAAGCGCATTGATAATACAGAAGTTCTGTTCACAATGTTTTAAGCAGGCAACACAGGCTGTAGGACCATCTGTGGTACACTCAAGAATTTTCTTAGCAAAAGGATTTTTTATTGCCCGTCCCGGTAAGCCTACGGGACTTTTGATTAAGACCACATCTTCATGTTTAGCCTTAAGATAAAATTCTTTTAGAGCCGGAGCTGCATTTGACTCCTCACTGGCGGCAAATCTTGTTCCCATTTGTACGCCATCGGCTCCCAGTTTCATAACTTCAACAATATCCCGGCCGGACATAATCCCGCCAGCACCAATCACAGGAATGCTCACAGCGTTTTTAATATCGGGTAAGACTGCCTGCAGAGGCTGGTCGGTTCCTAAATGACCACCGGCTTCCTTACCTTCGACAATGATAGCTGCGGCACCTAACTTTTCCGAAATTTTGGCTGCTTTAACCGATGACACAATAGGCACGATTGGAGTACCAGACTTTTTTCCCATTGGAAATACATCACGAGAAAACCCGGCTCCTGCCACTACCAAATCAATTCCTTCATCAATGGCAGTATCAACATAACGGGCAAACTCTCTGGCCGCCACCATAATGTTTATACCAACTATTCCCTTAGTCAAACTGCGGGCCAAGCGAATTTCATGACGCAATTCCTCAAAGCCCATGCCAGATGCTGCAATAAGTCCGATACCGCCAGCTTCAGCCACTGCCGCCGCCAAGCGGGCAGTTGAAAGTCTTATTGCCATGCCCCCTTGGATAATAGGAATCTTAGCAACAAGTTGGCCAATTTTAAGCTCCGGAAGTTTCAAGTAACAACTCCTCCAATCAATAACCCTACCATAAGCTACAACAAATCATTACCTTTAAGAAAGTCCCGCGAAAAAAGCTTCCACGGGACTTTCTTCATCTACCAAAGGTAATGTCTTGCTCCGATGACGGTAAAACGCTAAATTACGCCTGTTTTTCCTTGTCTATGTACTCCACAGCGTCTTTTACTGTTTTAATTTTTTCAGCTATTTCGTCTGGAATTTCGATGCTGAATTCCTCTTCAAAGGCCATAATCAATTCAACAATGTCCAGCGAATCAGCGCCGAGATCGTCAATGAAAGTAGAATTCATAGCTACGTCTGCTTCATCAACGCCGAGCTGTTCAACAACGATTTCTTTAACCTTGTCAAAAGTTGTCATGATGGGTGTTCACCTCCTTCCAAGGCAGTTTCAACCATCTATTACATTACCATACCACCGTCAACATTTAAAGTCTGCCCGGTAATATAATTTGCAGATTCTGTTGCCAGAAACACGGCGGCAGCGGCCACGTCTTCAGCCGTACCCAGACGGCCAAGGGGAATCTTGGTGGCTAAATCGCTTTTTACCTGTTCAGACAGACCATGCGTCATATCGGTGGCAATAAAACCTGGCGCAATAGCATTGACGGTTATACCGCGTGAGGCCAATTCTTTGGCCATTGATTTGGTAAAGCCAATGACCCCGGCCTTGGCAGCAGCATAATTTGCCTGCCCGGCATTGCCCATCAGCCCGACAACGGAAGTCATATTAATGATTTTACCGCTTCTTTGCTTCATCATAATTTTTGACACTGCCTTAGTACAATAGAATACCCCTTTTAGATTGGTATTTATCACGGCATCCCAATCTTCGTCTTTCATTCGCATCAGCAGTGTATCACGGGTTATCCCGGCATTGTTAACCAGAATATCAATCTTGCCATACATCTCGACGGTTTTCTTTACCAGGCTATCCACTGCTTCCGCATTGGCTATATCCGCCTGAAAAGTAATCGCATCGCCGCCCTTGTCAGTGATGGTTTTACGCACCTCTTCCGCCGCGGCCGCATTACCGGCATAATTAATTACCACTTTGGCCCCAACATTAGCCAGAGCAATAGCTATTGCCCGACCGATGCCTCTGGATGCGCCGGTAACAATTGCCACATGTCCATCTAAATGCATTTTAGCGAACCTCCTTAAAATAATCAAGGATTTTTTCTAAAGAAGCCGCGTCTTCAATATTTAATGTTTCCATCTCTTTGGCTATTTTCTTAGTGAAGCCGGTAAGAACCTTGCCAGGGCCCACCTCAATAAACGTAGTTACACCCTGACTGGTAATCTGGGCTACGCAATCTTCCCATAATACGGGACTGGCTGCCTGTTTCACCAGTGATTCTTTGATAGCCCCGCCTTGCGTCACCAATTTCCCATCCACATTTGCCACTACCGGAATGACAGCCTCTTTAATATCAACTTTATCCAGTTCAGTGCTCAGCTTCTGGGCTGCCGGCTGCATCAGCGTGCTGTGGAACGGAGCGCTTACAGGTAATAAAATAGCCCGTTTGGCCCCGGCAGCCTTTAGCAGCTCATTCGCCTTCTCCACAGCCTGCGTGGTACCGGCAATAACAATCTGTCCAGGGCAGTTGAAATTTACGGCCTGAACTGCACCAACCTCAGCTTCCACCTGCTGGCAGATCTCAACCACCTTGGCCCGTTCAAGCCCCATAATCGCAGCCATGCTGCCTTCGCCCAGTGGTACTGCTTCCTGCATAAACTGGCCACGTTTCCTGACCAGCTGCACTGCATCGCTGAAAGCAAGCGAGCCCGCGGCAACTAACGCCGAATACTCGCCCAGACTATGACCGGCAACAATATCAGGCTTAATACCATGCAGCTTCAGAACCTCATAACAGGCCACACTAACAGTCAGAATAGCCGGCTGCGTGTTATAGGTCTTTTTAAGCTCTTCCTCCGGCCCATTAAAACACAAATCGGTAATTGAAAAACCAAGCGCTTCATCAGCCGACTTGAAAATCGCCTGGACTGCATCATACTTGTCATACAGATCTTTTCCCATGCCTACGGCTTGAGAGCCCTGTCCAGGAAAAACAAAAGCAAGTTTTCCCATTTCATTCCCTCCTTATGTAATTTTGAATATCTATACTTTCTGTGAGAGTTCACCAACGACCCGGGGAATATTTTGTACAATGTCCTGCATAATCTCGGCAACCGGACGAATTTCGGTAATCATGCCGGCTATCTGTCCCACCATAACAGAACCATAATCGACATCACCGTCCCGGACAGCTGCTTTTAGCTTACCGACTCCCAGCCGGTCCAGTTCTTCAATGGTTGCGCCATTTTTTTCTAATTCGGCAAAATCACGGGTGAGCTTATTGGCAATAACCCGAACCGGGTGCCCGGTGGAAACACCATTAACAATCGTCGAACGTTCTTTCGCTTTGACAATAGCCGCCTTATAATTAGGATGAGCGGTGCACTCCACAGAGGCAGCAAACAGGGTTCCGATTTGTACACCTTGCGCCCCTAAAGCCAGCGCAGCCACCACACCACGGGCATCGCCAATACCTCCGGCCGCAATAACCGGCACACTAACAGCATCAGCCACCAGGGGCACCAGCGTCATTGTGGTTACTTCCCCGACATGGCCGCCGCTTTCCATGCCCTCGGCGATAATTGCATCAATGCCGACACGTTCTAAACGTTTAGCCAGGGCTACAGATGCCACTACCGGAATCACTTTGGTACCAATCGCCTTTAATGCCGGAATATATTCTCCCGGATTGCCGGCACCGGTGGTAACCACCGCTACCCGTTCGTCGATGACAACCTGCATAACCTCTTTAACAAAGGGTGACATCAGCATAATATTGACACCAAACGGTTTGTCTGTCAAACTCTTAGCCTTGATAATTTCTGCTTTGAGTGCATCAGGCGGCATATGGCCGGCGCCGATAAGGCCCAGACCACCCGCATTGGAGACGGCGGCAGCTAGTTCTGCAGTAGCTACCCAGGCCATGCCTCCCTGCAAAATAGGATATTTAATATTTAATAGCTGGCAGAGTTTGCTATTTAACAATAGTTTCGGCCTCCTTGCACCATTTTATAACAGCTGAGGCCCAGGTTAAACCGGCACCAAAACCAACCAGAACAATAATATCGCCCTGTTTTATTTTACCGCTGTGTACAGCTTCATCCAGCGCGATAGGTATTGACGCCGCCGAAGTATTGCCGTATTTATCAACATTAACCATAACCTTATCTAAAGGTAACTTGAGGCGCTTAGCCGCTGACTGAATAATCCGGATGTTGGCCTGATGGGGAATGAGGCAGTCAACATCACCGGCCGTAAGACCGGCATCCTCCAAGGCCCTGACAGCAGCCTCACCCATAACTTTAACAGCAAACTTAAATACCTCATTGCCATTCATATGGACAAAGTGCATTTTTTGAGCAATCGTATCAGTCGTTGCCGGATTGCGTGAACCACCGGCCGGTAGCTTCAGAAGATCGCCGCCGGCGCCATCGGCACCAAGATGAGCTGCCAGAATACCACAGCCCGGCGTTGTTTCCGCCAACACTACAGCCCCGGCACCATCACCAAATAAAACACAGGTATTACGATCACTCCAGTCGAGGATCTTCGAAAGTGTTTCGGCACCGATAACCAGTACTTTCTTATACAAACCGGCCTGGATAAACTGACTGCCGGTTACCATTCCATAGACAAAACCGGAACAACCTGCCGCCAGATCAAACGCTGCCGCATTGGTTGCTTTAATATTCGCCTGTACAAGACAGGCTACTGAAGGAAACAACATATCCGGTGTTGCCGTAGCAACAATGATAAGATCAATTTCTTCAGCGGTCACACCGGCATCAGCCAGTGCTTTTTGCGCTGCCCTGCTGGCTAAATCAGAGGTTGCCTCACCCGGTGCCGCAATTCGCCGTTCCCGAATGCCGGTTCTCTCAGCAATCCATTCGTCAGAGGTTTCTACTATGCTCTCTAGATCCTTATTTGTCATTATCTTTTCCGGAACATATGTGCCGATACCAATAATGCCTACAGCTTTATTATTCATTGGTTACAACCCCCTCCTTAGCAATGTTCTCACGGATATGGGCAACAACATCCTGTTCGGTAAACTCTTTAGCGACCCTGATGGCGTTTTTAATCGCCTTAGCCCGGGAACTGCCATGGCAGATAATAAACCCGCCATTTACCCCTAGTAGCGGCGCCCCGCCATATTCAGCGTAATCAAGTTTTTTCTTAAGCCCCTGCAAAGCTGGTAAAACAAACATAGAAGCCATTTTTGTCCAAAACCCGCTGCTTTTAATGGCGTCCTTTACTAATTGCAAAATAGCACCAGCCAGACCCTCACCCAGCTTTAGCACAATATTGCCGACAAAGCCGTCGCAAACAACAACATCTACTGATCCTTTAGGGATATCCCGGCCTTCCACATTGCCAATAAAGTTCACGGTACTCAGTTGCTTGAGCAACGGATAAGTGGTAAGCGCCTGCTCATTGCCTTTACTGTCTTCTTCACCGATATTTAAAAGGCCTACTCTGGGCCTTGGAATATTCAACACATACTCGGCGTAAATGGCTCCCATAATCGCATTCTGCACCAGATGCTTCGGCTTGCTGTCAACCTGGGCGCCTGAATCCACAAGCACCGTCGTGCCAGTCAGATTCGGCATCGGCGTTGCTATTGCCGGGCGTTCAATGCCCTTTATGCGCCCCAGGCCAAGCAACGCCGCCGCTACTGCCGCCCCGGTGCTGCCAGCGCATATTGCCACATCACACTGCCCCTGTTTTACCAGGCTGGTGGCAACTACTACGGAAGCATCCTTTTTCTTGCGGACAGCAGCCCCCGGTGACTCATGCATA
>JAEWGR010000091.1 GCA_023388195.1 Bacillota bacterium | reverse complement strand
GCACCAGACTGTCCAGAAATAACCCCTCTATCGCCGGGATTGCCTCCGGCACAAACAGACCGCCGTCAGGAGCAATCCCCTGCGCGATGGCCTGGGCGGCCGTTAACCTTGCGGTTGCACCGCGTGTACTAACATACATAATCAATACCCCTCCCCACTGCCAGTTCTAGCTCAATTACTTTGTATAAGCAATACTCTTCTCTGTAACCATCCCGCCATTGTAACAAACAAACATATTCCCGGCAAAATCAAGGATCTCCTGCAGTTCATCAGTACCGGCACTTTCATCAGCATAGACAACAGCCAGGAGATTCCGGGTCGCCAGCGTGACGGCGGTCCGGCGCGCATCGGAGGTAGGATTGCCGAAAACGCCGCTGCTGTCTGTCAGAAACGGTTTATTTTCGGTTGAAACCACATGTCCGGCTATATTAACGTAACTGCCTTCACTGGCGCGCTGATAAATAATATCACTGCTTATCTGGTCTAAATCATACAGGCCGAATGGCAATAAAAATTTGATGGAGCAGTAATTATTAACATCGACCGCACTGTTAACAAAATACAGGTCTTTCTTCTGCAGCACCCGCCGGATCAGGGCTTCCGATGCCGGACGGTAGCGTGACGGATCAAAATCCAGTTTCTTGTACATATTGCGGACGGCCAGCACCCGGGGAAGCTTCGGCAGTATATCCAGATTATAGATTTTTGCCACTTCTGCCTGCAGCTGGGAAAACTCCTGGCTCAAGCCTGGCGGTGTCCCCCGGACAACAACGTCCTTAACAGTTAAATAAGCTAACCTGCCGTTGGGAACAGCATTGCTGATACTGTTATGAATACTAATCTCCATAATAAAAGAATTCCTCCCCCGGACATTGAAAATCAAAATCTTATCAGTTACGGGCAATCTGACATAATGAAGCCTGTACAGCCTGGGCCAATTTATCGGGAGCAACAACCAGCTGGCAGCCCCTTATACCGGCACTGACTGCAATCACCGGCCACATACGGGCGCTCTCATCCAGAAATACAGGGTACCGTTTCCGGGGCCCCAGGGGCGATACGCCCCCTCTGACATAGCCAGTCAGAGGCTGCACCTCTTTTAAAGGGACCATTTCCACTTTTTTATTGCCGCTGGCGGCGGCCAAAGCCTTAAGGTCAAGCTCGGCAGCACCAGGAATACAGGCCATAATTACACCTGTCTTATCACCGCTTAACACCAGGGTTTTGAAAACCTGCGCCGGTGGCATTCCGACCTTTTCCGCCACATTGGGGGCACTTAAATCAGCTTCATCCACTTTGTATTCTTTTAACTCATAGGCAATCTTAAGGCCATCCAGTATGCGGGCGGCGTTCGTCTTCATAAATAACCTCCGTATCTCCCCAACCTATATAAGCTTATATGTAGCCGCCCGGAAACCAGGCTGCCTGTCACTTCTCTACAGTTATTAGCTGGTATGCAAGGGAACCCATGCCGATTTTAGCCGCATGTTCTATTTGAATCATTGCATCATGGTGGGCATAAGACATTTCTGCAAGAGTTTTACCATGAGCCTTGGCTGTCAGGTCAAGTGTAGCTTTGTCGATAGCTACCGGATCACGCGAGGCCAATATGCCAATATCGGGAATAAGCTTAGACTGTTTTACACTAAAACAGTCGCAGTCTTTGGTCATATCAATAAGTATATTAAAAAAGAAGCATTTTTCCGGTTTGCCAATGACCGTCCCATAAGCATGTTCGGCCATACTCCGCTGCATGAAACCAGACTCGGCATTCCAGTCGTATTTTACAGCATCAAACCGGCAGACAGCAAGACATTCCCCACAGCCAATACATTTTTCGGCAATAATATGCGCTTTTCCTGCTTGTTCGACAATAGCGTCCTGGGGACACCATTTTATACACTTCCGGCAAAATTGGCAGGCCTTAGGACGTACCTCCGGCAGCATAGCCGAATGCTGCCGCATTTTCCCCATACGGCTGGCTAACCCCATACCAAGATTTTTGATACAGGCGCCTAGCCCGGCAGCCGGGTGCCCGGTTGGATGCGAAACAACAAGCAGGCAATCGGCAGTTAGTACCTCTCTGGCCACCTTTACCGATTTATGCAATTCTCCGTTAACAACAACTTCATGTTCCGTATTGCCGGATAAACCATCAGCCAGAATAAAGGGGGCACCAGTATTTTCAATGCTAAAACCATGGCTGTGGGCATGAAGAATATGCTTTACAGCATTTTCACGCTCCCCTTTATACAACGTGGAGGTCTCGGTAAGAAAAGGCTGTCCACTCAGGCTTTTAACCTTTTTTACTAATTCTCTCACTAGTTCAGGCTTGACATGAGTTGTATTTTTCTTTTCCCCAACATGCACTTTTATTGCAACCAAATCATTACTGCCAATGGTCTGCGACGCACCGGCCGCCTCAAAAATGGCAGCCATGCGCTGCGCTTGTTCAGCTGGTGACAGGGCATCAGCCACCGGCAAAAAATATACTTGTGCTGGCAAGAGTAATCCCTCCAATTAGAATTTCCCTTCATAGCTTTTGCATTTTTTTCACAGTATATAATTGTTGCCTCAATTTGTCAATAAATAGTACGAGCGCGGATAACCGCGCTCGTACCTTTCTACTCTAATGACATGTACTTTACTTTTACATCAGGTATTACGTTTAGCTCCTGTTCAATCTGCTGAACCGGCACATCTTCACCACATAGCTGCAGCAAGATGATACCACTGTTCGTACAGCCGCCGACAGCCGCATCATGCAGCCCCAGCCGCACCCGAATATGGCAGCCATATTTTGTAAGCACATCCTGAACCTTTACAGCAGTCTCTACCCGGTTGGCCTGGATAATTGTCATTATTATTGAACAATTGGACACTGTAACACCTCCCGCAATATACCATATATAATACTTATCCACAAAACTTTAAATCCCTGCTATTTCCAAAACTAATCAGGAAATTTTCCTCCAGGAATAGGCGCTTTTTATGGAGGATTCTGCCATATTATGTTGAATTATGAATAATATAGCTGCCTGTACATGCTTATCGGTCGCTCCAGACTCCCGTTGCAAGACAGGGTCAGGAGCGGCTGCATTTGTCTTTATCCCTTTACAGGCAACACTGACTGAGAGGTGCGTATGAGCGAAACCGCCGACGAAAAACGTAAGATTATTGAGCATCGGACTGAGTTTCTTGTGCCGGGGATGGAGTTAGCCCACGACATCTGCTCACATGACGGCAAGGTATTGTTTGCCAAAAACAGTATCCTCAGCCAGCATAATATACAGAAACTAGGTAACTGGCAGATCCCCAAAGTCTTTATTTATAATGAAGTAACCTCAGCTAATCCGCTTGTAAGTCCCAAACTGCAAAAATTCCTTAATACCTATAACCAATCTGTCCTGGTAGTACAAAAAGCCTTTGATGATATCAGGGCGACACAGGAAATTCCGCTTGAAACCTTTACCGCCACCGCTGCCGACATTACCGCCAATGTTACCGAGGCCGGCAATGTGATTGACCGGCTCTACAACCTGCCACCTTGCGATGATTATACTATGTATCATAGTGTCAATGTCAGTGCTATCTCAGCCCTTATTGCCACCTGGCTAAACTATCCGCCTGAGCAGGTTAACGCCATTTCCCTGGCCGGGTTATTGCATGATGTTGGCAAATCCCGCCTAAGTCCGGAATTGCTGCACAAGCCTTTTAAACTGCCGACGGCAGACTACGAGCGTTATAAGAAGCATGTCGCCTATGGCTATGAACTTGTCAGCAAAATCCCCACTATATCCCAA
The DNA here is from genome assembly GCA_023388195.1 of Bacillota bacterium. Lineage (GTDB taxonomy): Bacteria > Bacillota > Negativicutes > Sporomusales > Sporomusaceae > Sporomusa. The sequence continues at coordinate 17,445 of JAEWGR010000091.1, read as the reverse complement.
AGCATTACTGCTGCCGTCTTTCAGCATCATGAGCGCCGGGACGGCAGTGGTTATCCCGGTGGAATTACTGATTATTACATTCATCCTTATGCCAAAATTATTGCCGTAGCTGATTTCTATGATGAAAGCCTGACAATTAACCGGGAAGATCCGTATGCAAGGCTAAGCCCCTATCTGAGTTTGCAAAAACTGCGCGATGACCTCTACAGACTGGATCCCAAAGTCTGCATTATCTTCATTGACAGCATGTCTAATTTTCTTTCCGGCAATAGAGTAGCCCTCACTGACGGCCGTGAAGGCCGGGTGGTATTTATCAATAAGGAGAAACCTTCCGTCTCCATGGTCCAGCTTGATAACGGCTCGGTAATTGATCTATCTGAACAACAGGAAGTCAGTATTCATTATGTTCTGCGTTAATGATAAATGCCGCCGGGAGGCGGCTTTTACAATCCGGCAATCATAAATCAAAGCTGGATGTCTAAAGCTGACAAAGTTACAAATAATACAGATAGGCATAGGGTTGGGAAGGACAAGTGCTGTTAGGCAGCGAAAAGTACATTTTATGTCATTTGTACGATTTGAGGTGAAGATTTTTGCTCAAAATTGCTTTAGGCCAGATGGAGGTAATTCCCGGCAGGCCGGACTTAAATACTGCCAAAATGCTGGCGATGATCAATGATGCCAGCAAGCACCAGGCAGATATCATAATCTTCCCGGAAATGGCCATCCCGGGGTATCTGCTCGGCGATACCTGGGAACAGCAAGCCTATCTGCGGGATTGCGAGGCCTTTGGCCGCCAGATTATTGCTGCCGCCAGCAACATCTGCGTCATTTTTGGTAATGTGGCAGTGCAATGGGACAGACACGGCGATGACGGACGGGTACGCAAACATAATGCGTGTTTTATTGCCCACAACAGCCGCTTAGTTGCCACCCGCATTAAAACCCTCCATCCCAATTACCGGGAGTTTGATGATACCCGGCATTTTGTCAGCTTACGTAAATTGGCCCTTGAACAAAAACAGGATATTGAGACATTGTTAACACCTGTAAAAATATCGCGCAAAGGCCGCGAGTATAACCTTGGCTGTATTATTTGCGAAGATGGCTGGAATGACGATTACAGTGTCGATCCGGTTGCCACGTTACACGCCAACGGCCCGCTGGACTTACTTATTAATATTTCGAGTTCACCTTTTACACTGGGCAAAAACAATAAGCGCAACCGGGTATTTTCCAGGCAGGCCCGGGAAACCGGCACGCCCCTGCTGTATGTTAATAATACGGGTTTGCAAAATAACGGTAAAACTGTCTACACTTTTGATGGCTTCAGTACCGTATACAGCAGCTCCGGCCAAATTGTCGCCTATTGCCAGCCCTTCGAGGAAACGCTGGCCTATCTTGAGCTTGATGTTGACGCGGGCGGTCAGAACCTTCCCACCGTAGAAGTACCTGATGATTTTACTATGAATAGCCTGTACCAGGCTATCCATTATGGCGTTAAGCAATTTCTGCAGTCTGTTGGTATAACCAAGGTGGTTATCGGTGTATCCGGCGGCATTGACTCTGCCGTAGCGGCAGCATTATATGCCAGCATCATAAGCCCTGGCAATATTTTGCTGGTAAATATGCCCAGTAAATTTAATTCGCAAACAACCAAAGACCTGGCTGAGCAATTATCCCGTAATCTTGGTTGTCTGTACACGGTGATGCCGATAGGGCAATCAGTGGAACACACGGCCGCGCAGATAAGCGGCACCCCTATAACCAATCTGGGCAGCGGCCAGCAAAGCAAGCTGTCTGTTTCACCCTTTGTGTTGGAAAATATCCAGGCCCGTGACCGTTCAGCCAGACTGCTCAGCGGTATAGCCGCTGCTTTTGGTGGCGGCTTTACCTGCAATGCCAACAAGAGTGAGCTCACTGTCGGCTACTCGACCCTGTACGGCGACCAGGCCGGCTTTCTGGCCGCACTGGCTGACCTCTGGAAACATCAGGTCTATCAACTGGCAGATTATTTAAACACTCAGGTTTTTAACAGGGACGTGATCCCCCAAGCGGTAATTGATTTGGTGCCAAGCGCTGAACTTTCTTTTGAGCAATCTGTTGATGAAGGTAAGGGCGATCCTATTATCTATCCCTATCACGACTTTTTATTCCGGGCGTTTATGGAATACTGGAACAGGGCAACCCCGGAAGATATTTTACTATGGTATAGCCAGGGAACAGATGTGCTTGAACAAAAACTAGGCTGCAAGCGGGGTCTGGTAAGCAGTCTCTTTCCGGGGCCACGGGAATTTATTGAAGATCTGGAACGTTGGTGGCGCCGCTATACCGGCATGGGTGTAGCCAAACGGATTCAGGCCCCGCCAGTCTTAGCTGTTAGCCGTCGTGCCTACGGCTTTGACCATCGCGAAGCCCAAAACAATGTGTATTTTACGCAGGAATATCAGGAGTTGAAAAATCGGTTATTATCTGTACCATAATACTTTTATTCTGTAAGCCTCAGTATGCCCCTTATAAATTCCGGCAGATTAAAAAACGCAGGTGCAATCGCACCTGCGTTTTTTTGACATGTTCGAAAACATCCGGTTTCTGATCATAAGTTACTTCTATTTACATCCTATCTTCTAAAAACCCGCAACAGCCAGACAGTAACAAGCACCGCACCAACCGCTAGGAGAATAAACAATAGCAGGGGCAGGAAAAAGAACACTAACAAGGCAAAGATAGCCGCGATGATCAGTTTTCCTGTCCAGCCGGAGGAGTCGAAGGCAATATTAATGCCTTTAACCTTAGTCCTGTTGCCGGCATCATAATCAGTATACCGGCCCCGGCCTTCACTATTGGTTCTATCTTCAATCGTAATTCCATCAAAATTATCACGTTCCTGACGGCTGAGCACTTTAACCCCCAGTTCGTGGCCGCAATGCGGGCATGAACCGGCTCCGGCTTCTATTTGTGCACTGCAATTAGGACATTCCATTTTCCACCCTCCTACCCTTACTGCAAATCGTATAACAAAGCAACCATACCCTCTTCACTTAAATAGCGGAGATCATACCGCTCCAGTTTTAACACATCAAACATTTTGGCCCGGTTTACACTGATGCTGGATTTGCTGACCGCCATTTCGGCAGCCAGCGTCTCGGCCGGCACTTCAGCGTCACCGGTATTAATCTGAGAATAGGCATAAATAACAGCAGATGCCCAAGCAGCCGGCTTACGTACATTTACAGTCCCCATACCGGCAAAGTCCTGCCACAATTTTTGTGCCAGTACAGCATCATGGCAGGAATAACCAAATTTAGGCATAAACTGCTCAATCAGTTCGGCGACCTCACTATTAACAGCACTGGCATTATCCGGGCTGACAGGTTTGGGGAATACCCTCTCAACCTGTGCATAGGAAGTGACATTAACCCTGGCCCAGGTCGCTAATAGATCGATCGTATGCCGTACCGCATTCGCATGCCGCTCCACAAAATCATTCCAGGTCGCATCCGGCTTTTGAACCTGCAGCATAACTTTCTGCCGGATAATTTCTTCTTTAATCCGCCGGCGTAAATTACTGCTTATCTCAACACTGGTAATAAAATTAATCATAACCAGCTCTTTTTCCTCTTGTTGCAGAAAAACATGACCATAAAACAATAACTTTTTTACAAGCTTATAGTCAAAATTAGGGTTAGGAAGACGAAATTTCTCTTCTGTCAGCAGATTAACGCATTCAACCCAATCTTGATTTAATACATTTTCAACATAAAATACCGTGAATTTCGCACCCATAAGTTCTTGTAGAATCTTTCGCTCTTCATTTGCCAGGCGTTCACTGCAGTCAATATTAAACTGAACCAGCGGCGTTCTGTCATTTACCAGCAAATGATAGTCAAAGAGAAAATAATCCCAAAATCCCAACCAGAACTCATCGTCATTTTCATCATCCGGCATTTGGTTTAAAGGGCCAAGATAAAGCATTAACGCGCGATCAAAGTCATCAACAAAGTTTTCCTGCTGAAAGTAGGCACTAAATTTGATCATCAGGCGTTCTACCGCCTCGCCAACATTCCTGCCGATATCGCGGGGCATAGTCAACAAGGATTTGGCTGTCAGGCCTGTTTCAGCATCAGACAGTTGTAATTCATCCTGCTCGGCGTCAATTTCAATAAATTTAAGCCGTTTACCGCCAGTCATATATACCATGGCCTGCTGCAGGCCTGCGGTCTCTGTAAATATTTTTTTGGTGGCCAAATAATCGTAAAAATCTTGCAACACCGCAAATAGATGGCGGACATTCTTGACAGTGGGCTTAAAATCTTCTATTTGAACAATCATCCATTCGACTGCCAGACTATACTCAGAAGCCGTCATCTCATCGATAACCGTCTCACCCGAATAGGCCAAATACAGCACAAACATTTGCAGATTGCGCCAGGCATCCTTGAGCTCCTCATCATTAGCTCCCTGCCAGGCTTTTTGCCGCAAAAAACCTTCAATCCATTCCCGTTTTATCGCTATATCCCATTCGGATTCTTCATCAAAAAAAACACGAACTTCTTCATAGACATTTTTTATGTTAGTCATGGTCACCCTTTTAGCTCCTTTAAACACGTTAACGCACCTATTATAACATGGTTACCCCCTCAAAACCAATAGTATGCCTGGTTACTGGAATTGTTTCACAAATCAGAGACGGTAATTAATAAATCTCCCCGGCACCAGGCCGGGGAGATTATTGAACCCTTATAATTTACCGACAAGTACCGGCGCATTGCCGGTGGCCTGCGCCGCCGGGGGTACAGACCAGTCAAAATAAAAATATGTCTGCTCAACCTCCTCCAGGGAAGCATGCCGGCGCCATAGATAGGGAGGTTGCCCAAAAACCACAATATATTCATCATCTTCCGGATAGACAAGCGCTTTTACCAATTTCTCGGCAGCCGGCCGGTTACTGCAAGACGAAAAACCCCCTGACTGGCGCCAAGCCGATATGGGAATAACCTGCCCAAACTCATTTTTCACAAATCCTCGCCTCCGCTCCTATTATATCCCCGGTATCGTCAAACTATTTACTTGACTACATTCTCAATTTATTATATAATGTTAAAGATTATTGGCCACATGGTTTAAAACCTCTATTTAGAAAAAGTAATTCTCCGAATTTCTCTTGTTCTAATAGTCAATTGGTAATAGTCGAAGGTAATTGCGGCTGATTGCGTCAAAGAACGTAATAAATTACCAGTATTTTTTAAGGGAGGAATCGGATATGAATATGAAACAGCGTATTTTGCAGCTAATAAAACGCCTGGCGTTTTTGGGCTATTGCAGTTTTGAGATTGAAAGTATCGTTAAAGAAGCGATTGGCAGCACATTTGTCTGCAACTTAAATAAATCACAAGAACTTGCGGTAGTGCAGCAGTTAGAGCTGTATGAGCAATTAGGACAAAACTATCTGCAAACCTATAGTAAATAGTAAGTAAAAGGCTGACGCCAACAGGTCTAAACGTCCTGCTTGGCATCAGCCTTTTTTATATCGGTTGCTGATAAAAGGCACAGGCGGCTTCTGCCGGCGTCCTGAGGGACTTTGGCACAAACCAAGTCTTTTCTTATGCCAAAGGTAAAACAAAAACTCTTTTGTTATTCATCCATTGCGGGATAAAAAACAAAAGAGCTCTGTTCAGTCAACCATTATTAATGTTTCCCATTATCCTGCAAGGTTGCTACTAAACAAAAAGCCCGGCAAAGAAAAAAAACAGCAAATAAAAACCACAGTAAAGCTGCCTCAATACCCATTATGTGTGTCATTACAGTCACCTCCTTCCGCTAAAAACATCAGGCGGGAACAGAAAAACCTGGCTTGTATTGAGTCCTTGCAGACGCTGGGCGGAAAGATACCGTCGTTTTTACCCGCAGTGGCTGCGGCTTATAAAAAACGGCACAAAACTTACAGGATGTAATCCCTTGAAGTTTTGCGCCTCTCTGATTTCTCTGGCCAGCATATAACGGTCAAACTAACGCCTGACTTTGTTAAAATTTTAACATACTTTCAGGAAATCGTCAATATTTTTCCAGAAAAGCAGGCAGATTCAGGCAATTTTCTTCTGAAATTTCAGGATACTGATTGATAGTGCTGCCACAATATATACAATTAAAGCAAATACCTGGGACCATAAAAAATTAATACCAATCCCCTTAAGCACAATCCCCCGCAGGATCTCCAAATAAAAAGTCAGCGGCAGCAAATGGCCCAGTTGATAAAAAAGCTGAGGCATCGCCTCTCTGGGAAACATAAAGCCGGATAACAGTACACTGGGGAGAAAAACGAAAAACGACATCTGCATGGCCTGCATTTGGGTTTTGGCCATTGTGGAGATAAGAACACCTAAGGATAAAGAGGCAATGATAAATAGGGTGGTCAAGCCGTAAAGCAAGGCAATACTGCCCCGCAGCGGCACATCAAAAACGAGTACCCCGACAGCCAGGGCCAACGTGGCCTGAACATAGCCGACAAAGATATAGGGGATAATTTTACCCAGCATCAGTTCATGGGACCGCATCGGTGTAACAATAAGCTGTTCCAGAGTGCCCCGTTCCCGCTCCCGGACAATAGCCATAGACGTAATCATAACCATTGTCATTGTGAGTACAATCCCTAAAATACCGGGAACCATATAAAAAGGAGAGATAAAGTCCGGGTTGTACCACGGCCGGATACGGATATCAATCGGCAGCTCGACCTCCCTGCCCTGTATTCCCTGCAGCCACTGAGCCAGGATTTCCTGGGACCGGATTTGACCGATCAACTGGGCCGATGCAATGGCCGAAGATGCAGTCATGGAGTCGGAAGCATCAACAATGACCTGTACAGCCGCACTGCGGCCATGTTTAATGCTTTCTGTATAATCAGGCGGGATAATAATCCCTACTTTGGTTTTGCCGCTTTCAACGGCTTCTGTCACCTCCTGGTAATTGGTTGCAATATATTTAATGTTAAAATATTCACTGGCCTGAAAAGCCGACAGTAAATCACGTCCTTCCTGCTGCAGCGACTGGTCAAATACGATTGTCGAGAGATGCTTGACATCTGTGTTGATGGCAAAGCCAAACAACAGGAGCTGAATAATAGGCAACCCTACCATCATCCCAAAAGTCAGACGGTCACGGCGCATCTGGATAAACTCTTTAACCAGCAAGGCCCTTAAACGAATCACACCACCATCTCCTTACGTTTCGTTTTGACATAATACACGAAAATATCTTCCAGTGACGGTTTTATTAGCCGATAAGCAAACTCCTGATAGTCTGCCAGCCGGTCTTCCCGTATAAGAACATGAACAGTTGTCCCATAGGGGTATATATCAATAACATCCAGCTGCCGGGCCGTCAAGGCATTAAACAGCCCCATTGGGTCCTGGGCCGGAATTTCCAGCAGCAAGCCTGGCAGGTTCTTTTTAAGATTGGCCGGTGTATCGTCAGCAATCAGTGCCCCTTCATAAATGAAACCGATGGCATCACAGTGTTCAGCCTCATCCATGAAATGAGTTGTCACCATTACCGTGGTTCCCTGCTGGGCCAATTGATAGATAATATCCCAGAACAGGCGGCGGGACATCGGGTCAACTCCCCCGGTGGGCTCGTCAAGAAACAGCAGCGGCGGGTTGTGGAGAATGGAACAGCCTAGCGCCAGCCGCTGTTTCCACCCGCCGGCCAGGGTAGCTGTGAGGTCATGCCGGCGCGCCTCCAAACCGGCCATAGCCAGCATGTCTTTGATGCGTTCTTGCCGCATAGAGCCTGTCAGGCTATACAGACCGGCATAAAACTCAAGGTTTTGCAATACGGTGAGATCCTCATATAAACTGAATTTTTGAGACATATAACCGATTTTATCTTTAATGACTTCGCCCTGACTTGCCAGGTCCAGACCAAGCAAGCGGCCCGTACCCTGCGAAGGTGAAAGAATACCGCACAACATCCGGATAGTGGTCGATTTTCCCGAACCATTGGGGCCGAGGAAGCCGTAAATACTGCCTTGAGGAATACGCAGACTAACCTGGTTGACAGCAATAAAATCGCCGAATACCCTTGTAAGATTTTCTGTTTCTATGGCGTACATGAGCCTCCTCCTTCCCCCGCGAAATACACAAATATATCCTCTAAGGTAGGTGGAACCGCCTGCAATGAATATTCACTGATCCCGGCTGTCTGCAATGCTGCTTCCACCTGGGACACCACTTCCGGACTATGGTCAGTAACCAGATGGTAGCGATCGCCAAAAGAGTTCACGGCAAGTATTGGACACCTGGCCAGCGCGGGTTTTACGGCCTTACTGTCAACAGTGAGCTCCAATAAGCGAAAGGGATAGCTTGCTTTCAGGTTTTGCGGCGAATCACAGGCGACAATCCGGCCCTGATTCATAAAAGCCACGGCTGTACACAACTCAGCTTCATCCATATAGGGAGTGGAGACAACTATTGTCGTGCCTTCCTTGTTCAGACGATATAGCATTTGCCAAAATTCCCGCCGGGAAACTGGATCAACACCGGTAGTCGGTTCATCCAGAAAAAATATTTTGGGCCGGTGCATCAGCCCGGCGGCCAATGCCAGCTTTTGTTTCATCCCCCCGGACAGATTATCGGCCAGACGGTCTTTAAACGGCAGCAGGTTAGTAAACGTAAGGATTTCTGTCCCCAGCTGCTCTACCCGCTGTCTATTAGCCCCATATAACGCGCCCATGACCTGAATGTTTTCCATAACAGTGAGATCACCGTACAAACTGAATTTCTGAGGTACATAGCCGATCTGGTCCTTTACAGCTTCCGCGTTGTCACTGCCCAGCAGACTTATCTGACCGGAGGTGGGGGTCATAATACCAGTAATCATCCGGATTGTAGTAGTCTTACCGGCACCATCCGGTCCTACCAGGCCGAAGATGCTGCCGGCTTTAATCTCCAGGCTAAGATTGTCAACTGCTGTCAACAGGCCAAACCGCCTGGTAACATTTTGTAAACAAATCATTGCAGCACCACATCGGCAGGCATTCCCGGTTTTAAAATCCCTTCCGAATTATCAATCTTAACTTTAACCGCAAACACCAAATTGGCCCGTTCACTTTGGGTAATGCTCTGGCGTGGGGTAAACTCGGCATTTTGGCTGATTTCCTTAATTTCACCTCTGAATATGCGCTGCGGGAAAGAATCGACCTTGACCTGAGCCTCCTGACCAACGGTAATCAGCCCCAACTGGGTTGACGGCACATAGACTTTAAGCCAGCAGTCACTCATATCGCCCACGGTAAGAACCGCTGCCCCGGGATTAACATACTCACCATTTTCAAAGTTTTTAGTAAGAACAAGGCCGTTAATCGGGCTCAGCACTACGGTATCTTCTACCAGCGTCTTACTGGCCGCCAAAACAGCCTTGCTCCGCTCTACCTCGAGCCGCTGGGCCTCCAGGGTTTCCGGGCGGCTGCCCTCAAGCCCCAGAGTATAACGCTGCCTGGCTGCGACCATTGCATTATAAGCCACATCGACATTGGCACTGGCCGTATCCAGTTGCTGAGTTGAGACAGCCCCGGCCGTGTGCAGACTTTGATAGCGTTCAAAGTCTTGTCTGGCTTTCTCATATACTGAGCGGGCTGATGCCAGCGAGGCCTCCAGTTCCTGCAGTTCCTGGCTGCGTGGACCGGCCTCCAGATCCCGGAGCTGAGCAGCCGCTTTGGCTAATGCCGCTTCATCTCTAAGCACCTGGGCTGCTAAATCGGTTCTGGTTACCTGGGCAACTTTTTGCCCGGCCTTTACCGTATCACCAACCTGGCTTTCCAAGCCTGTTAAATAACCGTTGACCTTGGGCATAACATCGGCTCTGGTGATCTCGATCGTGCCAGTCGCCGTAATACCGTGTTTGACCGGCCTGAGATACTGGTAAGCGGCACCGCCGGCAGCAATAATAACAATAATAACACCTGCCAGCAACTTCTTATTGACCATCATGATTTTTCACCCCGTTCAAAAAAATCTCTATAGCATTCATGGCATATTGGGCATTCTGTTCAGTACCGTTTTCACCAAAATGACGGTTGATCGGCCGGGTAATATAATAAAAATTCATCATGCCGGCCAAAGCCAGTGTCGCCGTTTTAACGTCCAGATCCTTGCGAAACTCGCCGGCGGCAACCCCTTCTCGCAGTGTTTCAGTGATAAACAGATAGATGCGTTCAATATATTTATAAATAACCGGCTCAAAGAATTTGGAGGGATTTAACAGTTCGCTCATCAGAAACTTGGTTAAAAAAGGCATCTTTTTGTGTATAATCACCACATTATGGGCATAACCCATAATTTTTTCAGTAGGTGAAGTCCGAATTTCCCGTACCCGGTCCAGCAGGGCATTAATAGGCGAAAATTGCTGTTCAAGGATTGCCGCATATAGACCCTCCTTACCACCAAAATGATAAGAAATTAAGGCACTGTTAATGCCGGCTTCCTTCGCAAGCTCTCTAATTGACACACCTGCCAATCCTTTCTCGGCAAACAATCGTTCTCCAGCCTCAATAAGTTTTTCTTTTGCATCTTTTTCCACAGATCTACCTCTCCGCTAATTAATCAATCGTTTAATTAAATTTTACGCAGCCCCGGAGCATTTGTCAAGAAAATTCAAGCAGGGACTGTAGGCCCATTCCGGCTACTACAGTCCCTGACCCAAAACAAAACTCAGTTAGGCCGCTGCCCCTGGCACCCGGTCCGTGTTTACCGGCGCCCGGACTGTGCTGGCTGGTATAATACTATTTTCTACCAGCCAGTGCAGTCAGTCCGATAGCCTGCGCCGGACATGACGCTACGCAGATCCCGCAACCCCAGCATAAACCGGCATTAAATTCTATATACCGCGGGGTTACAGCATCGGCTGCGACAACATAAAAAGCGTCAAAATGGCACCGTTTGCTGCACAGCCCGCAATTTAGGCATTTATCACGGTCAAAGGTAGCAACATACCGTGATTTGGGCCACTTGCCTTTGGTCCCCAGCAAGCGGGCTGCCCGAAAGGGGTAGCAGCAACAGGCACAGCAATTACAAATAACAGCAGGCCCTTGTTGCTGCCAGTCAGGCGGGCCACCGGTATGCATCAAGCCCTCTTTGTCCAGCTTGCGAATCAGTTCTTTGGCCTGCTCCTTGGTTAGCTCCCGGCCGCCGCTCCGGTCAGTGACCCGTTCGGGATCAAGTACCAGGCATATTTCCCGGGAGTAATCACACTGATCGGCCAGCATCTTGCAATCACAGGGCAGCAGCCGGACTATTGCAGCGGCATCAATCATTGCCTCTGCCTCCTCTACAAGTAAAATCCATTCATTGTGACACTGCCCGTAATCCGGATCTTGGCCAAGGACCTGTTTAAAATAATTGTTTTGCCTCAGATACTCGGCAAAATCCCAAGCATCTAATTGTTGCCGTATGGTAGCCGGCAGGATGTGATAATTGCCAAACAGACAGAAATGCTTCAGCCGGTAATAGAAATTGCCGGCACTGTAGCGTACTGTATCTGTATGTTCCTTGTCCAGAATATGCCGCAGGTACGCTTGTTCCAGACAAAAGGCAAGCTCTGCCGGCGGCTGCGGCAGCAGGGCGGCAAACTCACCAACTGACAGCCATTTGCCGCCGCAGGCGACAACAAACTCCATCTCCTGCTCAGTAACAAAAAAATGCAAATACGGTTCAATAAAAGCGGGTGCCCTACATATTTCAATGAAGCTTTTGACCAAAGACATACCCCGTTACCCCCTGATATGTAATATTTTCGACAGTCTGTATTTAAACAGCAGTCCTGATATTTTGGCAGCAGCGGCAAACTCCGCTTTGCCCGAAAATTATAGCCCTGTACAACCGTATATAGTCTTACTTGAGTAATCCCTTGCAGGTAAGAAAATCCTTGGCTACTTCTTCCACCTTGCCGTTAGGCTCATTAACGGCCAATAAAAAACAAGACTTATAAATGTACGCATTTATAGCCTCATTGCTAAAATGAAATAAAAATGGTAATTATCTTGACCAAACATATAGCAAAAATTGTGCCAATTTTGCTCTCAACATCACCGTCCTGGCAGCTGCCAACGCCCCTATAACATGCGATCAAGTGTCACAACCGCAGACTTTTCCATCATTTGTCTCTGATAAAAATTTATTTATACCTTCCTGCTGCCACTTTATAGTTTATATCCTCCCGCCAAGAGCATTCCTCTTTTCCAATCAAAAAACAGCAAAATGATTTTGCGCTGCAAAATCATTTGCTGTTTTTCCGATTATGGTTCGCTACTATTCCAGTCATATTTTTTAATCCGGTATTGCAGGCTTTGTCTCTTTATCCCCAGAACTTTCGCGGTCTTGCTGACATTATTCTGATAATAAGCCAGCATATTCCTGAGCACTTTTTTTTCATACTCAGCCATAAGCTGTTCTAATGTACCTGAGTGCAAATTTGTTTTGCACTCGGACTGGCTGGTGTTTTCCTCAGACTCCTGCCGCTTGTCCTGCAGGTACTTAGGCAGATGAATTAATTCAATCCGGTTCCCGTTCATAATATTAAAGGCATACTCAAGTGCATGCAAAAGTTCCCGGACATTACCCGGCCATTGATATACCTTGAATCTGTTTATCACTTCAGGCGACACTGTTTTAACCTGCTTGGAATACCGGTAGGAAAGCTTGTCGATGAAATAATTTGTCAGCCGCTCTATGTCATTCACCCGCTGCCGCAAAGCCGGGATTGTGATAGTAACCGTATTAATCCGGTAGTATAGATCTTTTCTTAATTTATTGTTTTCCACACATGTTAACGGGTCTTCATTCGTGGAAGAGAGAATCCGGACATCACAGTCAATATCTCGCAGACCCCCTACCCGCCGGAATTTCTTCTCCTGGAGGACACGGAGCAGCTTGGACTGTACATGCAACCCCATTGAATTGATCTCATCCAGGAACAGGGTACCCCCTTCCGCCTGCTCAAACAGCCCCATTCGATCAGAACTGCCGGTAAAAGTCCCCTTTTCCGTGCCAAATAAGATCCCCTCAATCAGGCTTTCAGGGATAGCTGCGCAATTTATCGCGACAAAGTCTTTGTTTTTCCGGTTGCTGGCTGAATGAATACTCTGAGCAAACAGTTCTTTGCCAGTGCCTGTCTCACCATAAATCATAACCGCACAATCCCGCAGCGCAATATTGCGTGAGAGATTGACAGCCTCAACAAAACTTTCATTTTCACCAATTAAATCATTAAAGGTATAATATTTCAAGGTGTAATAATTGCTTTTTTTCCGGGCGCGATCATCATTATTCCGGTCTGACAGGTACTTTTCAAAGATATTGGCTTTTTCCCAGAATTGCTCCAGAATAGATACATCCTGCACCAGGACGATTGCCCCTATCAGGTGGTCCTCAATAAATAAAGGATAACCTGAATTCATAGTTGTAATCATTTCCCCATGTTTATTTTGAAAATAATCGCAGCGGTTCATAACTGGCTCCCGGGCCTTGATGGTATTCAAAATCGTGCTGTATTCTTCGTTAAGTTCATAGATATCGAGCAAATGCTTGCCAATAATTTTGGTTCTGTCCATTTTTTCAATCCGCTCACTCACTTTATTGCAAAAAAGCAGATAACCATTCCGGTCAAAAATTTGAATCCCTTCCGAAATGCAGTCCATGGCTTCTTCATATACCTTGCTGTTATTTGTCCCGCTGGTCATAAATAAAATAAAACCGCTCCCCATAACATTCTGCGTTTTGGTGAACCAGAATGGGGTTCCCTGCCAGCTGGCATAACCACTGCCTAAGCTCAAATCCACGTCAAGAAAACTGGCAATGGGTTTACCAAGGTACTCATTCCAGATGCCCTGAAAACTATCCTTACCGGCCGGGCTCCGAAATTCAAAATGCCGGACTATATTATCATCATCCAGAAAACAAATAATATCACAAGCCACCATTTTTACGCCTCCCAAACTCGCTACCTACTACACGTTGCCCAGGCATAACAATCAGCGGTAATCCGGCGCTGTTAATAACCGGTTGTGCCGGAATTGCAGCTTGCCCCGCCATGCATCAAACTTATTCACTTACCGTCTTTTTGCTGAATATTGTTGCTTGTTCCTTGCCATCCGGTGCCCCATGGGTGTAGCCAACCACATCGAAATATTCGCCCAGGCGTTTGGCCAAAGCCTCATAGTTTTGGGCCTTTCCCCGCATACAGGATGACAAGTGCACCACATCCACACCATTTTTCCGCAGCATCTCAATCTTGTGGTCTATATCACCGCCGGCATGAGAAAAAGCAACAAGCTCCAGCGCTTCCGTATAGCCGGCAAAAGCGTCTTGCCGCTGAAAAAAAGCGTTAAGGCAGCCTTTACCCGTACATCGCAGCATGGTTTCTTCCCTGACAAGTATCGCAATTTTCATATAACACCTCTGTTTCTTCGTCAGGCAGCTAACAACGCCAGCCACCCTTGACCTCTTTTATATTTATTATAGCAAACCTTTTATCTTATACCATTCCTTTTTTTAAGACACAAGTGCCCTCCCCATGTAGGTAAGAAAAGAATTTGTGCCATGTCCTCAGGGCACCGGCAGAAGCCGCCTACACCCTAAAAAAACCGGCCCTATGGCCGGTTTAGCTGCTAACGTTGTTTTAGGCCTGGCCGATGAGCTGGGCTGCCAGTTTCGCCAGGTCAATGTGATTAACAGCCTGGATATACTCTTTCCATTCGGGCTTTATTGCAGCTGCGCCGCCAAAAGCGCCGCATAGGGCACCGACGATAGCGCCATTGGTGTCGGCATCATCGCCAATATTAATAATGGCAAGCAGACATTCTTCAAAATGACCCTGACCAGCATAAAAAACACCCAGACTGAGTGGAATTGATTCATAGCTTTTCATGCCGGCCCCAATCAGCCGGTATAATAGGTTGCCAAGCTCTGTCATACTTTTACCGGCATGACGGTCCACTGTTTCCATTGCCAGCCTGATTCTCGCCTCTACGGACGGAGCCGGCAAATCATAGCCCTGCGCCTCACCGAACCGGGCTCCGTACAAAGCCGCCTCCATAACCTCATTAATATTTCTGTCGCCGGCCATGGCACAGGCGACCGCCGCTGCGACTGCACAGGTTGAACTAACACCGGGTTTACTGCCATGAGACACAAGTGCCGACTCACAAGCCGCCCGGACTGCCTGGTGTATATCGCCGTGATAGTAAATACCGATAGGGGCAACCCGCATTGCGCCACCATTAGTATCACCGATCTTAGCCGCCTCAAGATAGTCGCTACCTTCAATAATAGCGGTTAGAAATCTTCTGGTGCTGGGCCCAATTACGGTTGAAGCCAGCATGTTATTGTTGATGGCCCATTCTTTCATCTTCGTGACAAACAGCGCCCTGCTGAAACCGGAATGTTCAATTAAAACGGAGGCAATAAGCAGGCTTTCTTCTGTGTCATCGGTAATAGCCCCCGCTGTTAACATACCGTGAGCGACTTGTGCTGCCGACGGTTTATTAAAGCCGCTGATCCGTCCGTAAGACTTTTCTATCTGCTGCGGCGTCATAAACGAGGCGGGCATGCCCATGGCATCACCAATAGCTGCGCCAATTAAACATCCATACGCACGATCTAACATCATCAGTAGTCCCCTTTGATTAGTTTTTTAATATCATCAAGGCCAAAATTGCCGTTGGGGCCAATAAACGTAGTATTTAGGGCACCACAGGCCGACCCAATTTTTAATATCTCTTCCATATCCAGGTTTTGCAAGAAGCCATAAATACAGCCGGCGGCAAAACAATCGCCGGCTCCGGTTGTATCTACCGCCTTGACTGCAAAAGCCGGGAAATCGTATCTTTTCTGCCTTGTATAGGCGGTTGCCCCGTCACTGCCATTCTTAACAATGACATAGCCAATCCCCTGCTCTGTTGTCCATTCTATAAAATCAACGGTGATTTTCAGGTATTCCCGGAGTTTTTTAATTTCTTTTGCATTAGGTATCAAAATATCGCTCAGGCCTAATACGGCCAGCAAAATATTGTTATTAATCTCATGCACCAGCGGCCCCGGATCAAACATGATCACGCCCCCCCCGGCTTTTGCGGCCCGGATAAAATCGACAATGTCACCGGCGTTTTCAGCCAAAAGATAATAGCCTGTCAGATAAACAAGTGCAGCTGACGCCAGCACGGACCCGGCGACTAAGTCAGCCGAAAACTTGCTCTCACAGCCTTTGAAGGTCATAAAGGTTCTTTCCGAAGAAGCGTCCACAATGACCAGCGAATACCCTGTGCGCTGACCAGCCTGTACCCTGGCGCAGTCCCGGGGAATATTGGCGGCTTGTAAATAAGCTTCAATCACCCGGCCATCAGGATCGTCGCCTACGGTTGAGACCGGAAAGGCAGTGATCCCCAAATTTTTCAGGGTACAGGCCACATTAATTGTCGACCCGCCCACCCGCTCAAACGATTCTGTAATCAGTACATCTTCGCCTTTAGCCGGGTACTCTCCCACCAGCAAGTATTTATCGATAATCAGACCACCCAAGACCAGCACCTTGTTTTTTATAAAGTTATTTCTCCCCACACGGTCACCTACTCATTAAGCAGGACACTGCCTGCCGGATCCCAGGTTAAATACACTTCATCACCGGTTTTAAAACGTTCACCACTGAACGAGTTCTGGAGTTGCACTATAACCTCTTTTCCCATCACTTCTATCCGGAAATTGGAAATATTGCCGGCATAGGTAATGAACTTAACTTTTCCGGACAAACACTCCCGACCGTCAGGGCATTCAGCCGCCAAACTAATGCGCTCCGGCCGCACTGCCAAAATGCGGGCCGCGCCCGGCCTCAGGCCGGCTTCCGCCCCCGCCGGCAGCCGGATTTGTGCCCCGTTATTCAGTTCCAGACAATACCGGTTCTGATCAATTGCTTTGACGACAACCGGGAAAAAGTTGGATTGACCTAAAAAACCGGCAACAAAGGTATTGCATGGTTTTTCATACATGACATGTGGTGTGTCCATCTGAATAATGTTGCCATTTTGCATAACTGCAATTTTATCTGACAGCGTTAACGCTTCCTCCTGATCATGGGTCACAAAGATAGTGGTAATGCCCAGGTATTTTTGAATCTGCCGCAGTTCAACCTGCATATCCACCCGCAATTTCTTATCCAGAGCGCTTAAGCTTTCGTCAAGCAGCAACAACCGTGGCCTGATGACCAGTGCCCGGGCTAAAGCAACCCGCTGCTGCTGGCCGCCCGATAACTGTTTGGGTTTCCTCTTTTCAAACCCGGTCAGTTGCACCATATCAATAGCTTCGGCCACCCGTTTCTTTATTGTTCCCGGGTCAAGCTGACGCTGCTCCAGACCAAAAGCGATATTTTGTTCAACAGTCATATGGGGAAACAGGGCATAGC
>JAEWGR010000052.1 GCA_023388195.1 Bacillota bacterium | reverse complement strand
GTTATGGGTGGTTCCGGCGGCCACAGTGATGCGGCAGCCGGGGCGAAGGTGACAATCGTTGTTGCCAATCTGCTGCGTGGCCGTCTGCCCATTATTATGGATAAGGTACTGACAGCCACCACGCCGGGTGAAACGGTGGATGTGCTGGTCACCGAGCGGGGGGTTGCGGTTAACCCGCGCTGCCATGATCTATATGAAAAACTGCAGGCAGCAGGCTTGCCGCTAAAAACGGTAAACGAGCTTAAGGCCCTGGCCGAGGAGATTGCCGGCATACCGGAGGCGGTGACCACTGAGGATAAGGTTGTGGCCATTGTTGAGTACCGTGACGGAACCGTAATTGATGTGGTCCGGCAAGTCAAATAACAAAGAACCAGGAATTAAGGTTGTAACAGGCCGGCGATGATCAGGGCGGACAGAATCTCCGGCGTTCCTCGCCGGCCTGTTGTTTGCCAGGTTGAATGCCATTGCCTATTCCGGTTGTACTGGCGCCTGCCGGTGAAGGGGGAGATGATCGTATGTGGGCTAACTATGATATAAGGGAGATTAACCTTGACAATACCAGGGAAGTGGAGGCTGTCCGCGCCTTTTTGGCTGGTTTTGATTTGACTTATGATGGCAGTGTCGACTATACTGTTGCTTTTTATCAGCAGGAAGAGATGATCGCTACCGGTTCCCTGGCCGGCGCGGTGCTGCGCAATATTGCCGTTTCCCCTGCCCTGCAGGGGGAAGGCCTGACTGCCAATGTTGTCAGCCAGCTCATCCAGCAGGCCGGACTGCGTGGTATTTACCACTATTTTATCTATACCAAGCCCGGCGCGGCGCCGATGTTTACGGCCTTAGGCTTTAAAGAAGTAGCCCGCTGTGAGCCCTTTGCCGTTTTACTGGAGTCCGGGCTGGGCTCCATTGACAGTTATTGCCGGCAAGTGGCAGCTCAGGCCGCGCAGCTGCCGGCCGGGGCCAGAGCTGCCCTTGTCGTTAACTGTAATCCCTTCACCCTGGGCCATAAAGCCTTAATCGCCCGGGCGGCAGGTGAGAATGAGGGCGTGGTTGTCCTTGTTGTCAGTGAAGAAAAATCGCTGTTTCCCTTTGCCGTGCGGGAACGTTTAGTCCGGGAGGGGCTGGCAGAGTACAAGAACGTGTTAGTGCTGCCAGCCGGTAACTATATTGTTTCCGCTGCGACCTTTCCTGGCTATTTTACCCGGGGCGAGGCCACGGAGCAGGCCCAGACCTGCCTGGATGCCACTATCTTTGCCCGCCACATTGGCCCGGCCCTTGGTGTAAGCAGGCGGTATGTCGGTGATGAACCGTATTGCGCAACCACTAGCGCCTATAACAAGGCGTTAGCGGCGATACTGCCGCAGCACGGGATTGAACTGGTCATGATGCCCCGCATCACAGCCGGCGACGAGGCCATCAGTGCCTCGCGGGTACGGGATTTGATCCGCCGTCATGACTGGGCGGCGGTTAAGCAATTGGTTCCGGAAACAACCTACCGTTATCTGCTGTCACCGGCAGCGCAGCCGGTCATTGACCGCATTAAAGCCAGCAGTTCACGGCATTAACAGTCCGCCGGTGAACTGCCGTGGCATAGTATCGCTTCTATCTGTTTACGATATCCATTAATGTAGGTAAGTAAGCTGGTTTAATCAACTGCCCAAAAAAATTAGGGGGTTATGATATGGACGTACGCGAAGCTGCTTTAAAACTGCACCGGGATAATCAGGGGAAGCTGGCGGTTGCTCCCAAAGTGCCGCTTTCCAACCGGCATGATCTCAGCCTGGCCTATACTCCCGGCGTAGCAGAGCCCTGCAAAGACATCAACAACAATAAGGATTTGTCCTTTGAACTTACCTGCCGGGGCAATATGATTGCCGTTGTTTCCGATGGGACACGGGTACTGGGACTGGGCGACATCGGCCCGGAAGCGGCGCTGCCTGTTATGGAAGGCAAGGCGGTATTGTTTAAAGTATTTGGTGATGTCGATGCGGTACCTATTTGTCTCGACACCAAAGATCCGGATAAAATTATTGAAACCGTCAGATACCTGCAGCCTACCTTTGCCGGTATCAACCTGGAAGACTTCTCGTCACCCAAGTGTTATGACATTGAAGATATATTAAAAGAGAAAATGGATATACCGGTATTTCATGATGACCAGCACGGTACCGCGATAGCCGGCGTGTCGGCACTGATCGGTGCGCTGCGCTTTGTAAAAAAAGATCTGGCTGCCGCTAAGATTATCGTGAATGGGGCCGGGGCGGCCGGTACGGCAATTGGCCGTCTGCTTGTCAATGCCGGCGCCAAGAATGTTATTATGGTGGATGTCCATGGTGCCCTCTATAAAGGGATGCCTGGTCTGAACCGGGTTCAGGCCGAGCTTGCCAAGGTCACTAACCTGACAAAGCTGGAAGGCAGCTTTGCATTTGTGGCCAGAAATGCGGATGCCCTGATCGGGGTATCGGCCCCAGGTGCCTTTACTACAGAAATTATTCAAAATATGAACGCCGATGCCATTGTGATTGCCATGGCGAATCCGGTTCCGGAAATAAGCTATGAAGAAGCGAAAGCAGCCGGCGCCAGGGTTGCCGGTACCGGCCGGTCGGATGCTCCCAACCAGGTAAATAATGTGACTGTGTTCCCCGGCCTGTTCCGGGGGGCGATTGATGTAAGAGCCCGCCAAATTAATGAAGCGATGAAACTGGCTGCTGTTTATGCCCTGGCTGACCTGATTCCCGCGTCCGAACTGCGGGAGGATTATATTGTACCCGATGTCTTTGATCCGCGTGTTGCCCCGGCGGTAGCGGCCGCAGTCGCCCGTGCCGCCATGGAAACAGGTGTGGCGAGGATTACGGTTGACCCTGAAGAGATCCGGAAAAAAACAGCAGAGCGTGTTAAACAGAACCGCTAAGTAAGGAGGAAAGAATGCGTACAATCGATGTTGCCCAAATTACAGCCGCTGTTGCTAAGCTGGCCGTTGATGCAAACTATTATTTATCTGACGATATCCGCACAGCCTTAGAGGCAGGCCGTGAACGGGAAGAATCCCCGTTAGGCAAGGCGATTCTCGGACAGCTGGTGGAGAATGCCTGTATCGCCCGGGACGAGCAGATGCCTATCTGTCAGGATACCGGAATGGCCGTTATTTTCATGGAGGTTGGCCAGGATGTACACATTACCGGTGGCAGCCTCGTCGAGGCGGTCAATGCCGGTGTGGCCCAAGGTTATACCGAAGGCTACCTGAGAAAATCGGTGGTTGCCGAACCGTTATTTAATCGCACCAATACCGGCAACAATACGCCGGCCGTGTTACATACCAGCATTGTTGCCGGTGACAAAATAAAAATTACGCTAGCACCCAAGGGCTTTGGCAGTGAAAACATGAGTACCCTGAAAATGTTCAAGCCGTCAGACGGCTTGCCGGCCATCAGGAAATTCCTTGTTGATACTATTTTCAATGCCGGGTCCAATCCCTGTCCGCCCATTGTTGTCGGCATCGGTATTGGCGGCACGATGGAAAAAGCAGCCACGATAGCCAAACACGCCTTGCTGCGGCCCATTAATCAGCGCAATCCCCATCCGGAGTATGCCAAACTCGAACAGGAATTTTTAGAGTTAGTGAATAAGACCGGTGTCGGCCCGCAAGGTCTGGGCGGCCGGGTGACAGCCCTTGCTGTCAATATAGAGTATTATCCTACCCACATTGCCGGTCTGCCTGTGGCTATTAATATCAACTGTCATGCCACCCGCCATGCCGAAGTGGAATTATAAGGGGGACTTGGAAGATGGAAGAGGCAATTAAGCTTGTCACCCCACTGTCGGCTGATAAAGCGCGCCAGCTTAAAGCCGGCGATTTGGTCTTGATTACCGGTACGATTTATACTGCCCGCGATGCCGCTCACAAACGGATGGTAGAAGCGTTGGCTGCCGGCGAGAAACTGCCTGTTGATTTAACAGATCAGATTATATACTATGTCGGCCCGGCACCGGCCAAGCCTGGTCAGGCGATCGGCTCAGCCGGCCCCACCACCAGCGGCCGCATGGACGCCTACACCCCGCGTATGCTGGAGCAAGGGCTGCGCGGCATGATTGGCAAAGGCTATCGCTCCGATGAGGTGGTCGCGTCAATGCAGCAGCATGGTGCCGTCTACTTTGCCGCCACCGGCGGCGCGGCGGCCCTGATCGCCAAAACCATAAAAAAATACGAAATTATAGCCTATGAAGACCTGGGGGCGGAGGCCTTATCCCGCCTGACTGTCGAAGATTTTCCGGCCATCGTTGTTATC
This sequence comes from Bacillota bacterium, assembly GCA_023388195.1. Lineage (GTDB taxonomy): Bacteria > Bacillota > Negativicutes > Sporomusales > Sporomusaceae > Sporomusa. The sequence continues at coordinate 2,833 of JAEWGR010000052.1, read as the reverse complement.
GACAGCGAGGGACGTAATTTTTACACAGAAGGCCAGTCTAAGTACCGCGACCTGTAAGAATGCCAGCTGCCGGCACGTAAAAGTGCCGGCATCTGCTTAAAAAAAGAACGCCCGAAATGCTAAAATCGGTGCTTGACAAATAACCCAATAATAAGTATAATATATTTTGTGACTACGGGGCGTGGCTCAGTTTGGTAGAGTACCTGGCTTGGGACCAGGGGGCCGCAGGTTCGAATCCTGCCGCTCCGACCACATAATTTTGCGGGTGTAGCTCAATGGTAGAGCACTAGCCTTCCAAGCTAGCTACGAGGGTTCGATTCCCTTCACCCGCTCCATTTTATTTTCAACAAAATAAAAAATGCGCCTGTAGCTCAGAGGATAGAGCAACCGCCTTCTAAGCGGTTGGTCGTACGTTCGATTCGTACCAGGCGCGCCAGAGAAATAAAGGCTTCCGAGTAATCGGGAGCCTTTTGTTATGTAAAAACAAACACAGGGGGACGGTTCTTTTGTGCTTTACATCTAACTATAATGAAATCTTTAATACTCCATAATATATGACTAAAATAACAAAAAAGGGTAGAATTGAAAACTCTTCCTTCTTATGCTCTTTACAATCCTTGCAGCTTTTGCAATCGCATTCCCTTAAAAAAGATGGATCTTTATATTGCATATATGCTATCAAACCAAATACTGCTGTAATGAATACAAATGAACCGATTTTATCACCAATATCCATAGAGGCACCAAATACGCTAATCGCTATTTGAGTTGCACCTTCAATAATCAACATTAGAAACGCAAAACCAAGTATCAATGCTACTAGTAAAGCCAATAATGCTAGTAGCCATGCAAATAATGATGTGAATACTTTTAGCATACGGCCCCCTTAGAGCGTGATTGTGTTTTAAGTGTAGCATATTTAACTCATTGGGAAAAGGGAACTACGCAATACAAAAGTGTTATTTTGCTTTCCAACTCCACCCCGCAGTCAAGCCCGAGGATCGTTTTATATTTTTTAAAGGATAATGGAGTGTTTGGTAGAAGGTTGATTCTATTGTTAAACAGTTAAGGAGGAATAAAAATGAAAGAATTGTCTCCTCAAGAAATAAAAATACTGCGGTTTGGAATGAAATTGGCTTGCCTTACCTTTATTTTAGGGTTGCTTGGTATCATTTTTTTTAAGGGAGCTACCAGTACTTACATTGCTCTATCTTTGGGAGCTTGTAGTATTGTTATATTTGTACTCATGGCATGCTATACAGTGGTGGCAGATTGGTTTAATGACTCCAGGAAAGAGACTTTGCTTATAGGTTGTGCAGCAGTCGCTACTACATTCTTTCCATTGGTTCTTAGCATATCTCCCAACGACTTTATTGCAATTTTCATTACCGTTTGTTTTATAAGCCTGATTATTTATTGCATTAAGTACAAGGATAAGAATGAAGATTAATGTGGTATAATTTCCTGGTGGCTAAGAAGGTAGGAAAAGCCCCGAATCGATTTCTGTTTTCATCAATCATGTTTTCAGGTGGAATATGGTGTTACCTAAAATACGACAATTTGAAATAACAAAAACTGTTGCTTAACCGCGACAGTTTTTTATTTTGTGCCATAATTGACAATATGTGACATGGTAATTATTGTATAATTTGGTTGATGGTAGTTTTTGTAGAATAAGGAGGTTTGTCATGTTGTGAGGAAAAGCGCATTGGTCTTACTAACGGCAGCATTCTTAGCAATTTCTATTATAATAGGGGGGTGCAATGAACTGGAAACAATAGCAATATCTTCAAAAAGTCAAAAATATCCCGAGCGGCCTATTACAATAATTGTTCCCTACAATGCCGGGGGTGGCCTGGATATGACAGCTCGGTCTTTAGAAAAATTAGCTATTAAGCATTTTGGACAACCCTTAGTGATTTTAAACAAACCTGGAAGTGCTGGCGCCATTGGTTGGAATGATTTATCAGCTTCTCCAAGCGATGGATACACTGTTGGTGTAACTTCTAATGAACTAATATTGCTATCACTCTATGGAACTGGTAAATACAATTATACAACCGCATTAAGCCCGATTGCCCAGATTACAGCAATACCACCGTTGTTGGCTGTACAAGCTGATCAGCCATGGCAAACCCTAAATGATCTGATTGAATATGCTCGCAAGCACCCAGGTCAATTAAAGTTTGGAAATGTTGGCATGGGCTCAAATCCGCATATACTGTGTGAGATGCTTAATCATGAGGCTGAGATTGATATTAAACAAGTCCCCTTCTCCGGTGGTGGTGAAACAATACCCGCATTATTAGGCGGTCATGTTCAGCTTATTTTTGTTAGTCCTGTGGCTATCAAAGAGCATGTAAAAAATGGCACGGTAAGAATCTTGGCTGTGGCCAATGAACAACGTATGACAGATCCCGTGTTTGCTAATGTACCAACTTTTAAAGAGCTCGGCATTGACATTACTTTAAACAATTGGCATGGAATTGCAGTTCCCAAAGAGACGCCGGTTGATATAAAAAATAAGCTGTCGTCAGGCTTTAAAGCTATCATTAGTGATCCTGAATTTAAGGAAATCATGGAGAGGAATGGGAATCAGGTCGAATACCTGGGCCCCGAAGAGTCAACTACTAAATGGATTGCTAGTAGCCAAAAGCTGCAGAAAACAATACAGGAAAGCGGCATACTAGAGCAGATTAAGGCCCAGAAAAAGTAAATCTATCGACACAAGTGAACGCGCCGCTCTCAATCCGGAGGGCGGTTTTCACCTGGATGAAGAAATGACAACACACTCAAAATGGAATGATATTATCTCTAAGCCACTGTCTATAAT
>JAEWGR010000010.1 GCA_023388195.1 Bacillota bacterium | reverse complement strand
TTACCCCGACAATGCAAGTGGAATAAACAAACATGAGCTTTGCCGGGTATTTAGCAACAAGTTCATCAATGGTTTTGGCTAATTTTTTTTCCCCGCCAAAGATAATGTCTTGCTCCCGTAAATCGGTACAAAAACTGTTGCGGTACAATTCAGAGCCGCTGGATAAGCTGCCCCGTATATCCCAGGTGTAGCTGGCGCAGCCGACCGGGCCATGTACCAGGTGGATAGCATCAGTAACCGGATTCAGCACCACTCTGGCACCACAGTATACACAGGCCCGTTGACTGACACAGCCGGCAATGCTGTCGGCATCACATTTTAATGAATTTTTGCGTCGCCCTTTAGTGGCTATAAACTGTTCCCGTTCCGAAATGGCTACAGTCGTCTCGCTCATTTGCTTCACCTCCAACTATTTACATAACCAGTTCGAAATCTTCGTCCGCAGCATCACGGTCAGCCCGTTCCAGCAACGCCCCGCTGATACTTTCAATCAGGCGCATTGCGCCCCGGTAGCCAACGATGGGTAAATAGGAATGGACACTGCGGTCCAGCACCGGAAAACCAACTCGTACTAAAGGAATATCTTCTGCCCGCGCAATATATTTTCCGTAGGTATTGCCGATGATAAGATCAACCGGCTGATTTTTGATCCATTGATGCAGCGTGAATAAGTCGCCGCCGGCTTTAACGTTAGCGGTAATCCCGGCTTGGGTCAAAAGTTCATTAATATCATCTTCAAAGCTGCCGACTGCCGACCCCATAGCCCCCCCCGGTGTACCAGTCAAAATATGCAGGGGCACCATCCCCAGACTGAGCACGAATTCAGTCAGTCCGGTAACCACATCAGGATCACCGAAAATGGCTACTGTTTTACCGTGAAAGTGAAAATGAGTGTCTGTCATAATATCGACTAACTGACCCCGTTCTTCTTCCAGTTCTGCCGGTACTTCCTGGGCAAAGGTTCGACGCAGGGATAACAGCAGCGCGTCGGTAGCCTTAATACCAATTGGCGTCTTAAACACGGCTGCTGGCACCTGGCATTTCTTGGCCAGGGCTTCTGCTGCATCACTGGATGCAAACCGTCCGAGTGCTAACGTTATTTTGGAGTTGCCGCTGTCTTTAATCTGGGCTACAGTAGCGCCGCCTTTGGGATACATGGCAAACTTGCCTGTCATTGGCGCATCCATAACACCTGAGGTATCAGGGAACATAATTAATTTTATGCCCATAGCTTTGGTAATCCGTTTTATTTCCCGCATATCGCCAGGATTAACAAACCCGGGGATAATATTAACCTGCTCTTTTTTTATTGCAGTAGTAGCCTCGGCGATATAGGTAACCATACCTTTGGTCATATTGGAGAAGCCCGTAATATGTGATCCCTGATAACTGGGGGTGTTGGCGTGGATAACCAGTTTGCCTTCAGGAACCTCTGCTGATTTAATGATACTGGGTATATCATCCCCGATAGTTTCTGTCAGACAGGTAGTATGGATAGCCATAACCTCCGGGTTATATATTGAAAAAACATTCTTAATCGCAGTTTTTAAATTGGCACCACCGCCAAATACCGAAGCGCCTTCCGTAAAACTTGAGGTGGAAGCCATAGCGGGCTCCCGGAAATGCCGGGACAGGTGCATGCGATGGAAAGAACAGCAGCCTTGTGAGCCATGGCTGTGGGGCAGGCAACTATGAATACCAAGGGCAGCATACATTGCCCCGATGGGCTGACACGTTTTCGCCGGGTTAATGACTGCGCCGTGACGTTGTTTCATCTCTTTTGGTGTACAATCCAGCATATTAGGCCACTCCTTCCTCGTTTACAGTACCGCTGAGCAGGGGTTCATCCTGCCAGGGCGGAACTATGAAGTTCCAGGTAGGGGAAGCAAAACCCATGCTAACATCCCTGGCAAAGTTGACTGCACCGTTAAAACCAGCATAGGGACCGCTATAGTCATAAGAATGGAGCTGTTTAGCCGGAATACCCATTTTTTGAATCACATATTTATCCTTAATGCCTGATGCAAAAATATCCGGTTTTAGGATTTTGATGAATTCTTCTGTTTCAAAATGATTGAGGTCGTCAACGATAATGCTGCCGTCTTTCATTTCCGCATTCATACCGGCATAATAGCTGAGAGGAATTTTTTTCTTCAGCTCCTCCATCTTTTCCGGCGATACCTTCAGCCGAAAACGCCGTTCATCGGTAGTAACGTGCAGTTCGGGAATATTTTTCGAATCAGCATCGGTCTTAATTGTGGGAATGACTTCGCGCCCCTCATAGTCGTCCCGATGGGCAAACTCATACCCGGCCAGCACGGTTTCTATGCCTAACTCAGCGAAAAGCCCCTGGTAGTGATGCCCGCGGGAGCCCCCCACGAAGCAGAAAGCCGTTTTACCTTCGCAAATCTTTTTATACTGATCCATCAAGGGTTCAACCCGTGCCACCTCCCGGGCAATAACCTCCTCGGTTTTCCGGATAAGAGCTTCATCCCCGAAGTACAAAGCCATATTCCGGAGAGAGTCAGTCGTACCCTGGACACCGATAAAATTAACTTTAAGCCAAGGCGTGCCATATTTAGTCTCCAGCATCTCTGCAATGTAGTTGATGGAGCGGTGGCATTGCACCAGATTGAGCTCAGCCGTATGGGCATTTCTTAAATCCTTATATGTGCCATCCCCTGTCATTACCGACACAATGGTATAGCCTATTTCTTTGAGCACACGCTCAATCTCCCAGCTGTCGCCGCCAATGTTATATTCTCCCAGGATATTGATTGCATATTTACCTGGCGCCTCTTCCATGTCAGATGCACCAATGACCTTATCCATAAGGATATTATTAGCGATATGGTGACCAGCCGACTGACTCACACCTTTATAGCCTTCACAACTAAAAGATAATACCGGAATACCATGGCGGCCCTCAGCGGCTTTAGCCACGGCTCCCACATCATCACCAATAAGACCCACCGGACAAGTGGCAGATACGGTGATAGCCTTGGGATGGAAGATTTCCACTACATCATCAATGACCTTAGCCAGCTTCTTCTCACCGCCGAATACAATATCACTTTCCTGCATATCTGTAGAGAAGCTATAATTAAGGAAATATTGACTGGGATCATCGTTTTTAGCTTTATTGCGGCGTGTCCCCCAAGTATAGTAAGCACACCCGATCGGACCATGGGTAATATGAACCATATCTTTCAGCGGGCCAAGCACTACGCCTTTACAGCCGGCATAGGCACAGCCGCGGTTTGTAATGATACCAGGCACGGTACGTGTATTGGCTTCAATGATCTGAGCGCCTTGCTCGCCATCTTTAATCAAAATATGTTTCTTACGGTTTTTCTGAACTTTGGATGGATATTGGTCAAGTATTTCCTGTAATTGTTTTTCAGTAACAGCCATGCTGCTTTACCCCCCTTGCAACTTACTTTTTATACGGCTTCTTCGCCGGATTCGCCAGTACGGACCCGAATGGCATCCGCCATAGGAACTACGATAATTTTACCGTCACCAACTCCGTTTTCGGTGCGGTTTGCCGCCATAATCGCCGCGATGATGGTGTCGGCATCTTCATCATGAGCCAGGATAGTAAATAGCCGCCGTGGAAATAACCGGTGTCCGTCAAGAAAACCGTCAATTAACACCTCTGCATCTTGTTCATCTGCACCTGCCAGCGCCATCATTTTGGCTTTTCGCTCAGCTACAACCGCCGGGTCATCGATTAATTGGCCACGGCCCATTACCTTAAAGGCGGTGAAACCGGCCACGCCAGCGTCTACAAGAGCTTTCTTCGTCGCGCCTGTTTTGTTCATGCGCACGATGGCAATGATCTCTTTCATGGTGTCACCCTCCTTTTACAGCTCTTTCATGCCGCTCGATACAGTGTATACCTCGGAAACCGGGCTGACGAATATTTTACCGTCACCATAAGCTCCCTTTTCTCCTGTTTTTGCTGCTTCCATGATTACTTTGACTATTTCCTGTTTGTATTCGGCCCGCACAGCCATCAATAACAGGCTTTTGGGAATTTCATCATATACGACACCACCAATCTTGATGCCCTTTTGTTTACCACGTCCGACGACATCGACAACGGTAACAGCGTTAAATCCGGCGGCTGACAGCGCGGCCAATACCTCGTCTTTTTTGTCCGGTCTGATGATTGCTCTAATTAATATCACAATACTCACTCCTCCATTTTATCGTCGGTCGGGCTTAGGCGATGGCATCAAGAAACCCGTGCTGCATCATCAGTTCTTCCAGGCGATCCTGAGTCATAGGTTTAGGAATTACAAACATTTTATTTTGGTCAATGGCTTTTGCCAGGTTACGGTATTCCTCAGCCTGACCGGCATCAGGTTCAAAGTCAATAACGGTCTTCTTATTAATTTCAGCCCGTTGGACAACATTATCACGCGGTACAAAATGTATGAGTTGCGAACCGAGCTCTTCGGCAAAAGCTTTTAAAAGTGGTAATTCATTATCTACTTTCCGGCTGTTGCAAATAATACCGCCAAGACGTACTTTGCCTGACGTTGCATATTTTTGAATACCTTTGGCAATGTTATTGGCTGCATATAGGGCCATCAGTTCGCCAGATGCAACAATATATATTTCTTCTGCTTTGCCCTCACGGATTGGCATAGCAAACCCGCCGCAAACAACGTCGCCTAATACGTCATAGAATACATAATCCAATTCGTCGGTATAGGCTCCCAGCGATTCAAGCATATTAATTGAGGTAATTATGCCCCGCCCAGCGCAGCCTACGCCTGGTTCCGGGCCACCGGATTCAACACAAAGGGTATTTTTGTAACCGGGTTTTAAAATATCATCAAGATCAATATCATCGCCTTCGTCCCGCAGTGTATCCAGCACTGTCTTTTGACAAAGCCCATTTAATAATAACCGGGTTGAGTCAGCCTTGGGATCACAACCAACCACCATTATTTGTTTCCCGGCCTCAGCCAATGCTGCCACTGTGTTTTGCGTTGTAGTTGATTTCCCTATACCGCCTTTACCATAAATAGCAACCTGTCTCATGTAAAATTCCTCCCTTTATTAAATAATGAGATAAACTGGCTTCCGGGTTTATGTTGAAAAATGTTAGTGTGTAGAATATAATGTAGATGGGCATGTCAATAAACCCTTGCCGTCACTTGGGGATGTGATTTTGCCCCCGGCTTTACAGGTATTCGCACTACCTGTGAAGCCTTTTATTATGCACGAAAGCGATCACCTCCTTATATAAAACGACAAGGCTTACCGCATTGGTAATGCGGTAAGCCTCATTGCTTTTGAATCCTATTCTTTTGACAAAATAAAAAGCTACGGGCAGAATAAATGCTCCATAGCTTCGTTGCTGAAATCAAAGATTGATTAGCACAACTATAACATAGATAAAACGCGCCTGCAATACTTTACGTCAATGTCGGAAAATTAAGTTTTCCACAATTCAGGACAACTTGCTTTTTTTATTGCTTTTCCGCAAATATCCAGCTATAATCCCAATAGGCAAAGAAAAGATAGCTGGAATACCTGCCACCTGGCAGGCAATCTAATCTCTGTAAAAATGGAGGCCTCATCTACATGGAATCAGAAAAAGATCCGGTGCACGACCTGCTGACAGCAATTGTATCGTCTCTCAACAATACCCTCTATGATCTCGCAACCGAAAATGAAAGAGGCGGCAGCAAAGTAACTGCTAAACGCCTTGAGTTTTCGCGGCAAAAGATTATGAGTGCGTGGGAAGTATATAACAAAAACCGCGGTAGCAAGTAAACAAAGAAGCTTTATGGGTTAGCGACGCCCATAAAGCTTCTTTTATGTTCTGCTGAAAACAATATCCTTAACCACTTCACCGGCAATAATCAGACCAACTACAGATGGTACAAAGGCGATACTGCCCGGAATTTGGCGGCGCGTTGTGCATTTGCGCGTTGTTCCCTGAGGACAGACACACCCGATACTACAGCTTGAATTCTCTGTTTCAAAAGGTGTAAGCGGCTCTTCCTTAGAGTAAACCACTTTTAAGGCGGGAACTCCCCGCTTCCGCAGTTCCTGCCGCATTACCTTGGCCAGCGGACAAACGGAAGTACTAAAAATATCTGCTACTTCAAACCTGGTTGGATCCAGTTTGTTACCAGCGCCCATGGAAGAGATCACCGGAATATTTCTGGACTTAGCTTGCATTACCAGATCTATCTTGCCGGTAACAGTATCTATGGCATCGACGATATAGGTATAATCATCGGCAAGTAATCCAGCTGCGGTGTCCGGCATATAAAATTCCTGGAAAACAGTTACTTCAGCCTTGGGGTTTATCTCCAGAATGCGGCTACGCATCACTTCAACCTTAGATTGACCAATTGTCTTCCTCGTTGCATGCAGTTGCCGGTTAATATTCGTGAGGCAGATACAATCATCATCAATCAATACAAACTTGCCCACACCGGAACGAACCAGGCCTTCGGCAACAAATGTGCCTACTCCGCCGATGCCAAAAATGGCGACTTTGCTTTGTGCAAGCTTCTGTAGTCCTTCTGCCCCAATTAACAATTCGGTCCGGGAAAACTCATGCAGCATATTGTCACCCTTTACGTCAAAATTATGTGTATTTATTAGTGTAACAAAATTCCCCAGACCAGTCAACGCCGCTGCAACTATTTGCGCGAAACCCGGGGTTTAATCGTTTTGCCGCATTTCGGGCAAATATGAATTCCATCCTGATCAACTTCCATAACCACACCGCATTGAATATGCACCAACATTCTGCCACCTCCTAAATTAATACCACAATAAACAGTATATGAGAATCAGAGAAAAATAGACCAGGATAATTTTTGGATAGACACTAAAATCGCCTGTATCCTTAACGTACATTTTTTATTCCCTGCCTAGAACTAAACCCAGTAAATTAAAATCTGGACAGAATTATTGCGATCTTGGTAGCATTGTTACAAACAACATGAACCTAAGATGAAATAAAAAAACTTCCGTCACACCGGAAAGTTTTTATTTCTTATGCCCTTAACCTCGCTATACCTAATGAAGGATTATGCTGCAATTAATGAAAATGCGCCGCTATCAGCCAATCTGCTGAATCAGCCCAGCCACGGTTCAGGTCTTGCCGCGTATAAATACAAAAGGTAAGTACAGTCCTGTCGAACTTTACTTACCTTTCTCAGTTGCTTATTCAGCGTCTTGCTCGCCACATGATTTTCGCTTTACCAATTCCGGTTTAAACATTATAAGTACCGGTTTCTTAGACATGCGAGGCGCTTTTAAACGTTTTATTAACATCAGTGCCGCTTTATTGCCCATAGCATAAACCGGCTGGGCAACAACCGTAATTGGCGGTTCAATCAGTTCAGCCCAATCCCAGTCGTCAAACCCTAGTACACTGACTTTATCCGGTATAGGCACCCGCATCTTTTTCAAGGCTCTAACCACCGACATGGCAATCAAATTGTTGGCACAAAAAACTGCTGTGGGGCCGCTCCCGGGACTCCCCGCCCCCACCAATGCCTGCAATTTAGCAGCAACATCGGTTTCATCACCACCAGTACGTATCAGCCACTCTTCCCGGAAAGGCAACCGGTGTCCGGCTAAAGCGGCTTGATAAGCCTGAACCCGCTCCAGGCGGGGACTGATATGATCATACGGCAAAGTAAACATGGCAATCCGGCGATGCCCCAGACTAACCATATGGTCAACAGCCTGCCGGACACCGCAAGCACTATCGACAGTGACTGTATCTATATCAATTTCCGGAGCTTTTCTGTCAATGAGTACAACCGGTGTTTGTTGATTTACCTGAGCAATTAAGGGATTATTACAGCCGGTCGTGTTAATAATTAACCCATCAACCTGCTTATCAACAAGCATATTGATATAGTCCCGCTCTTTGGCCGGGTCATCATCGGCATTACATAAAATAAGATTAAAGCCGGCTTCCTGCAATGTATCCTCAATGCCACGGATGATGCTGGTAGAAAAGGGATTCAGAATGTTGGCCACGATAGCGCCTATGGTATGGGTGCGTTTTTGTTTCAGACTACGGGCCAACGTATTGGGTCGATAATCAAGTTCAGCGATAACCTGGGCGATTCGTTCCCGTGTTTCTATGCCCATATGCTCATACATACCGTTTAAATAACGGGATATAGTACTCTTGGAGACGCAGGCTCTTCTGGCAACCTCAGCAATAGTTACAGGCATGTCCGGTTACCGCTGAACGCGCCCTGAACCATCGCCGCCCATCAGTGCTTTTACTTCACTGACAGTCACATGGTTATGGTCACCTTCAATTGTATGTTTGAGGCAAGATGCAGCGACTGCAAACTCAAGAGCATCACTATTAGAGTAATTATTCATAAGGGCGTGAATTAAGCCACCGCCGAATGAGTCGCCGCCACCTACCCGGTCAATGATATGGATGGCATAATTACGAGAGAAATAGAATTCATCATCTTTATATAACATGGCCGCCCAGTTATTATCAGAAGCAGAAATACTGCCACGCAAAGTAATGGCTACTGCTTTAAAGCCAAACCGTTCTTTAAGCTTTTTCGCCACATCCTTATATCCCTCATGGCTAAGCTTGCCGCCAGTAATATCAGTATTATCGGCTTTAATCCCAAATACTTTTTCCGCGTCTTCTTCGTTGGCAATGCATACATCAACATAAGGCATAAACTGAGCCATAACTGTACCGGCTTTTTCACTTGTCCACAGGTTCTTGCGGAAGTTGAGATCGCAGCTTGTAGTCAGACCCGCTTCTTTAGCGGCTTTACAGGCATCCAGCACACACTCGGCAACATCATCCCCTAAAGCAGGCGTAATCCCTGTGAAGTGGAACCAGGTTGCACCTTCAAATATTTTTCTCCAGTCAAAGTCTGACCTCTTAGCCCCCGAGATAGAGGAATGAGCACGGTCATACACTACTTTGGAAGGGCGTTGGGAAGCTCCTTTTTCGCAGAAATAGATTCCCAGCCGTTCGCCGCCCCGGATCATGTGCCGGGTATCAACGCCATAGCGGCGCATTTCGTTAACAGCAGCCTGTCCGATAGGATTTTCCGGTACCTTGGTTACAAATACAGCGTCATCCCCATAATTAGCCAGTGATACACATACATTTGCCTCGCCACCGCCATAAACGGCTTCAAAACTGGGAGTTTGTTCAAATCTCTGATATCCCACCGGTGCCAGACGCAGCATAATTTCCCCAAAACAAACGACTTTACTCAAAATATTCACCTCTTAAAATATTTGTTATACTTATTTACCACGAGCCTGCCGCACTTTATCAATAAATTGTCGGCCAATCTCGGTAATCGACTCATAATCACCTTTTTTAGCACCAGCCGTTAGATTCCCACCCACACCGACAGCTACACAACCGGCTTTGATCCAGTCCTGCACATTCTCAAGACTGACACCACCTGTTGGCATAACCGGCGCCTGAGGCAACGGCCCTTTCAGCGCTTTGACAAAAGATGCCCCTAATGCCTCGCCCGGGAATAATTTTATAATATCAGTACCGGCCTCCATAGCTTCAACAACCTCTTTAATTGTCATACAGCCAGCCATGATCGGTATCTGATATCGATTGCACAGTTTGACAGTTTCCGGGTTAAATGACGGGCTGACAATATATTGAGCACCGGCTAATATGGCAATACGGGCAGTCTCCGGATCAAGTACTGTACCTGCCCCAATAATGATTTCACCGTTTTTATAAGTAGCGGCAAGGTCCTTAATTACCGCCGCAGCGCCAGGCACCGTAAATGTAATCTCAATTGCAGCAACCCCGCCTTTAAGGCAGGCATCAGCAATTTTTTCTGCTTGTTCAGAGGTCTCTGCCCGTACAACAGCCACCACTCCAGCATCCATAATTTTTTGCAAAACATTTAATTTAGGTATCATTTACTTCATCCTTTCTTCGTGTAAACCGGTTTAGGAAACCGGTTTACAAAGCTAATATTTGCTTATATTAGCTTTTTTTTTCAATATTCCTGCTCCATTGCAACAATATCACGAAAAATTATTCCCTAGTCTAGCTACACAGCCTAACACAATCATCAATTATTTTACATACATTGACTTGTATTGCTATTCGGGGATATAATTAACATATATCATATTGGAGGCAAATAATATGGATATTGCAGCACTTTCCTCAGCGGTCTCGCAAGCGAGTATCAGTAATCAAGCCAGTATTTTGGTAATGAAAAAAGTCATGGCAGCTGCTTCCACGCAAAACCAGGGCTTGCTTGAGCTGCTGCCGGCAACAGCTGCCAGTATTTCACCGTCTCATTTAGGCAATTACATCGATATATCTGCGTAAACTTCTGGGATAACCGGGAGTTTTTTTCATTGTCCAGATCGTTCTTTCTGATAATAATTAAAATACCTATGCACTAACCGGCCCAGGCGTCTTGTGTCAGCATGCCTTACGTACTTTGGGCAAGATAGTTTTTTCAACACTTATACTTGTATTGCAAAATATCATATAGAAAGAGCAGGATTTATGAATAAAGTATATGCGCTTATAGGTCCTCCGGCTGCCGGCAAAACCACTATTCAAAAGGAACTACTCAAATATGGCATTCCCGCCATGCTCAGCCATACCACACGCAAACCCCGGGACGGGGAACAGCATGGTACCCATTATTATTTTGTGAGTAGAGAAGAGTTTCAGAAAACGGAAATTATTGAGCGGGTCGAATATTCCGGCAGTGTCTATGGACTGAGTAAAACTGAAGTATTAGACAAAGTTAACCGTCATCCTGTCAGTACGGTAGCGGTAGAAACACAGGGTTTTGTCCAGTTGAAAAAGCTGCTCGCCAACCGCGTTGCATCAATATTTATTATGGTCGACTATGATACTGTCATTAGCCGGTTATTGGATCGCGGTGATGATAATGGCCTGATCAATCGCCGTCTTGAATACGCCAATAGTACCGGTGAATTTAACAACTGGCAAACAGCTGACTATGTTGTAAAAAATACGGGCTGCCTTGATAGCGCCGTACGGCAAATACTGGCGATTACAGGCAAACTAACCCCTTCACCAGACTGAGCAAGAAAAGCCCTAGTCGTTCTTATATCCACTGAATTTATTTATAAATTCGGGTAGATTAAAAAAAGAGGCCGCCACGAAAAACTGCACCCCAAAAGTTTAACATGTTCATTCTATCACATGTCTAACTTTTGGGGTCACTTCAATTTGGCGGCTTTTATTTACCCATCAATTATAACTAACACTCTCTAATCTTAGCGAAATTAGCTATTCTCAATACGGACAGCATCCCCCGTCGTTCGTGGCAGGCGATTTTCTTTGTTATGTCAGTCAGTTATTAACTCCAGTGCAAACCGGGGAACTTCCCGCCCATCAATAACGAGACACTCACAAAACATTGTTTTTGGCCTGACCCACAAACCGAAATCACCATAGAGAGCCCGATAAACCACCATGGATTCAAGGTTTTCGCTATGGGCAGCTTCACCTATCACCAGATACCGTTTACCTTTAAAGTGCCGGTAAATTCCCGGCTTTAGTTTTTCCGGTTTTAATTCAGCCATGATAAACCTCCTAAAATCCTGTTAGTGCAAGACAGGAGAAACCTTTTTATATACCAGCATTGCAATTATTGAAACAACAATCCCTTTAAACAAATTAAATGGTATTATAGCAAAAACGATAAATGTTTTTATATCAATGATTAGCGGGTTTGCAACCCTGCCCATGTTAACAATTGCCTCCGGCGGTAAGTGCAGTGCAATTTGATACAACGGTATCAACACCCAGTAATTAAGCGCTGCTGCTGCCAGCGTCATTGAAATCGTACCCGTTAACAGCGCAAGAATTGCTCCAGTACGATTTTTTTTGCCTTTATAAATTATAGCCGCCGGTACTACTAAAGCTGTTCCCACAAATAAATTTGCCATCTCGCCAATGCCGGCTGTTTGTGTACTGGTTAAATGGATCAGATTTTTTAGTAATACAATCAGACTCCCAGCCAGCGGACCTAATGCAAAAGCACCAATTATAGCCGGTATATCACTAAAATCAAGCTTTAAGAAACCAGGCATAAAAATAACCGGCAGTTCTAGCGCCATTAAAATTGCTGCTGCACTGGCTAGAATTGCAATGCGCGTTGTATATGCCATGTTAGTCTGCAACATGTAGCCTCCTTATTTTCATCAGCAACATTCCTATTATTAATCAAATACACTGTTGCTAATCAATGTAGTGTGTGCGGATTATCTAACATGGGGTTGTGTAAAGCCACAGCAATAAACTCAGTGAGTGCCGTTTCCATTACGGTCTCATGCACTGCCATAATATCATTCATGTCCAATCCGTGCCGAACACTCATATAGTCAAATACCCTGGCCAGGCTCTCGGCATAAACACCCTGAACCTCATCCGGCATTTTGCCCCTAAGAACATCGTAATAAAGTATTCCGTACCGCTTGCTAATATCTTGCAGATGGAGAGCCAATAAATACTTATAATCTTCAATCAGATCAATCATTGGGATCCTGCCTTTCTTCTGTTGTTAGCCTGCGATCTTTTTTGGGGTTGAACTCTGTCAGGCTGTATGATTATATTTCGGCTTAACTATATTTATGTATTCGCACCGGATTGCTAAATCCCTACATATGGCCAGATAAATTATATCAGTGTATTGAAAACTTGATTCGCCCACTCCTTGAGAACGCTGGCAGAAGACGTCTGGAACCGAAATACTTTCTGATCATGAAAAAAGTCTTTACAGCCAGGGCTGTAAAGACACTAAAAGGTATGCAGCCATAGTGCTCTTAACGAGCCCCATAGGGCAATATCATAAAAAATTACGGAGGTTAACTATGAGCAATTTAAAATTCATTCTGACAGTTTTCGCTTTATTTGTCTTTACAGCAGTAACTAATGCCGACCAGGTCAAAATTTTTTCCGAACCAGCCCCGTCAGGCACTGTTGTAAGTGTGTTGCGTTTAGGTGATGTAGTTAAAGTATATCAGAAATCCCCGGATGGACAATACCTTGAGGTTGAGCACAAAGGCAGTCATGGCTGGGTAATCTTTAAATATTTGAGTCCCAAAGATCATCGGCTATAACACTGACTATAATGGCCCCAGGTACCTTAACCAGTCAGCAGGATTGCCCTAGATGCCATCCCCATGGAGACCGCTTAAATCTCCCGAGTCATTCAATCTGTCCAAGTCAAAGGGCGTACCCTGATATACGTAATAATTCAGCCAGTTTGAAAACAGCAAATTAGCTGCACTGCGCCAACGTACTACCGGTGTTTGCTGCGGATCATCATTAGGATAATAATTATCAGGTATATTGATCGGCAGCCCTTGCGCAACATCCCGGTCATATTCTGCTTTAAGGGTCAGCGGATCATACTCGGAGTGACCGGTGATAAACAAATGCCGGTGTTTTTTGTCAATGATCGCATAAATGCCGGCTTCCTCTGATTCAGACAATATGCATAATTGCGGTACTTTCTTAATGTCCTCCCGCCTTACCTCTGTATGCCGGGAATGCGGCGCATAGAAAACATCATCAAAACCACGAAACAGCATTTTCTCTTTAATATTTACAGAATGCGGAAAAACACCAAACATTTTTTTGGCCAGATCATATTTAGGTATGCCATAATGATGGTATAAAGCGGCTTGGGCACCCCAGCAGATATGAAATGTTGAATAAACATTACGCCTGCTCCAGTCCATAATCTCACAGAGTTCATCCCAATACACCACTTCTTCAAAAGGAATCTGTT
Source organism: Bacillota bacterium (assembly GCA_023388195.1). Classification (GTDB taxonomy): domain Bacteria; phylum Bacillota; class Negativicutes; order Sporomusales; family Sporomusaceae; genus Sporomusa. The sequence goes on along the minus strand of JAEWGR010000010.1, from coordinate 9,661 downwards.
CCACTGGGGCTCCGGTAATAATCATGCCGTCATATTTACGCGTTTTTACATCATTGAAGGTTTCATAGAATTTGACCAAATGTTCCTGTGAGGTATTTTTGGGTTCATAGGTAGCGGTATATATGAAGTCAAATTCCACCTGAAGCGGAGAATTACCCAACAGCCGTAACAATTGCGTCTCAGTCACTATTTTGGTAGGCATCAGATTTAATAATAAAATCCGAAGCGGACGTATGTCTTGTGCATAGGCCCGATCCTCATCCATTGTAAAGATATTTTCCTTTTCGAGGATATTGACAGCCGGTAAATTATTAGGAATCTTAATAGGCATATTCCCCGCTCCTTTGTGCTTAAGTCTTTGCTGGCAGTACATAGGTTTTATTATCAGTTCAGATATGGATATCCAAAAGGCCCTATTTGCCTAAATTGACAAATAAAGCCTCTTAAAGATCATGTTTATATATTTTTGCCGCTTTGGATTAACAAACAAAAATATCAAATTATTATAAACATTATACTCTGTACCCTCAAAACATTCAATACACAAATTATACAGGCTTCATAAAGTTTAGTCCTGCCGATTATATCAGCGACTCCATCCCATATCTAACCCGATCTTACATATCCCCTTTACAGTAATGCCGTAATTGTCTGTATTGAGAATATAAGTTCCCCGTTTTCAACTATGGCCTTACCGGTAAATCGGTAACCCTGCTTCCCTGAAACCGCAACCGCCTGTAAGCAGCCGGTTTCCAGTACATTCACCTGTGTCTTTTCCATCTTATAAATACCAAAGATCAATTGGCCTTCCTCTGTTATCTGTTTTACTTTGCCCACTACGATCAAATGCGGGTCACCCTGGTTGGAGACAGACAACAAAGCAATAAAAGGCGATGCTAAAATTACTTCCTTCACCGCAGGGGTAAGTGTGGCTTTCAATTCAGTATTCACATTATCACTCCTTGTATTTGCTATCCAGTAACTAATACAAGAATACGCGATAATATGGAGGACATGCTATTAACTATTTAACATTGATTGTCAAAAACATCTATTTTTTAGAATATAGTATCTCTGTTCACGGCCGAGATAGTTTTTGGCCGTTAGCTCCTTGATGGACTGGGAAACCATTACCCTGGAGGCTCCCACCAGCGCAGCAATCTCTTGTTGAGTTAAATAAATAGTAATACGTGTCCCGGCGGCACAAAGCTCACCATGCTCGCGGGCCAGGCGGATCATCAACCCCAGTATTTTCTCCTGGGTTGATTGTCTGTTTTCTTCAGACATTTGCTCCCAAACATGATAAAGGCGATCATTCAGATTTCTAATGATCTCTAATGCCAAATCAGGTTCTTTTTTGACTACGTTCTCGAATGTAGCTCTGTTAATACTGCAAACTTTAGCCTCTTCCAGCGAGATTGCAGTTGCCACTTGAACAGCATCCCGGCGAAATAATGCAGTTTCTCCCAGCATTTCACCAGGACCCACAATCTGTAGAATTGTCTCATTTCCCTCTGCCGTCATTCGCAGTAGCTTAAAGCGCCCCTCTTTGACAACATAAATGCTATCTGCCGTTTCTCCCTGCTGAAACAAAATTTGTCCTTTTCGCATTTGTTGTTTATTGGCAGCCCAGCAGATATGCTTGAAGAAATCCATACTTAACCCGAAAAACAACGTATTATCACGTAAACATAAACAGCCTTTATTAGTCATACCTCGTTCGACCCTCTACTATTTACTATATTTTTCGCATCACAGCGACCCACCCTAAATTATCTGTTCTGTATATATGTGGTAGAACACTCAGCCGCAAATATTATCTGTAATTACGAGGAAATAAACACGAAGATGCATTAAATGAGTAGCCTGCCTTTTTACTCAGGCAGGCTACTTCTATTGTCTCCCAGTTGCAATTCCATTCTGGTTTCGGACCCATCGGCAACTGCCTACCTGACCATACCTACTAATATTTTAGCCTAGAGAGAAATAAAACTCTGTAAAAATCTTTACATCAGAAAACAATTAATTCGGGCGGAAACTTGATGCCTGACAATATTTTCCCTGAATAACGCCTTATCTGTTAACCTGCCACTGAGTACCCAATGCTGCCGTTACATCAATATCCTATTAACTAACTGCAGAAGAATGTTTGTGCCATGGCCAAGAGCCTCGGTGTTAAAGCGCATCGCTGGATGGTGGAGACCTGGTATTACATCGCCGCCTAGCCCGATATAACAGGTTCTGAGCATAGGTTTTGCTTGCTTGTAAAAATGAAAATCTTCGCCCCCTGGGGTATAAATATTGGCAATTAATCCTTCCGGGCCCAGGATTTCGGTGATTGCTTCGCCAGCTGCCTGAATGAGCGCAGTGTCATATTCTGCAGCCGGCACTAAACCCTTGATCCGGATCGCTGCCGTTGCCCCAAGCGCAGCTGACGCAGCAACCACGACGCCCCCGGTCTTAGCGATCAACTCCTCCATTACCTGGTTTTGCTGGGCCCGAAGATCCAGCGCCAGCTCTGCCCGGTCCGGAATCGCGTTAAGTGCCGGCCCCCCGGCATGCAGTTTTGTTACTTTGACCGTTGCCGGTACTACTGGATTAACATGAATCGCATTAACGGCATGCACCACTGCCGCCGCCGCATCAATCACATTGACCCCCAGATGAGGCCTCGCACCATGAGCAGAAACGCCCTTAATTTCCGCTTCCATAATAGCACTCGCCCCGTGATAAAGAGCCGGAGCCGCCTGGCCAAGCTGAGCTTCCTCGATAGGCCGCAAGTGAATACCTATAAGCATATCCACATCATCGACAACGCCGGCCTCAATCATCCTTTTAGCGCCTTGTAAGGTTTCTTCCGCAGGTTGAAAGATTATTTTTAACACACCTTTGCGGAGGCCCCTGGCCGCGATGGCCTGAGCCATAGTCAGCACCATAGATGAGTTAGCATCATGCCCGCAGGAATGAATCGCTGTTTCCCGCCCATCTACCCAATGCGCCAAAGCATCCATATCCGCTCTGACTGCCACTACCGGCCCGGCCTGGTGGCCGCTCAACCAACCAATTACGCCTGTCCCGCCGACTTGATCGGTTACCTGATAACCGGCCTGACGCAAACCCGCCGCCAAAAATGCAGCTGTCTGCTGTTCGGTGAAACCTAGTTCTGGCAGTTGATGTAACACCTCATAATTCTCAAGAACTTTAGACTTAATATTCACGCCCGCATCGCCTCCGCCAAATGGTGGTTGGGAGCTCTAAATATTTGCCGCATCATTGATGACAAGAATAACTTAGAGCCGGAATGTTTCACTATATAATTCATATTTTTCAATCCGGTCCCTGCACACAGCATAGCCAATACCTGGCCGGTCAGGTATCTGGATAACACCATCCTCAACGATAACCTCAGGTTCGATCAGGTCTTCTTCCCAGTACCGGCCGGAAGCAGCAGTATCTCCAGGCAAAGTAAACCCGGGCAGGGTTGTAATAGCAATATTATGAGCCCGGCCGATCCCTGATTCAAGCATCCCGCCGCACCAAACCGGTACACCCTTGCTCATACATAAGTCATGAATCGCTTTGGCTTCTGTCAGCCCCCCTACTCTGCCAACCTTGATATTAATGATCCGGCCACTATCCAGCATCAGCGCCTTACGGGCATCCTCTGCTGAATGGATGCTTTCATCAAGGCAAATAGGCGTCTGTAATTGCTTTTGCAATACGCCATGATCAATGATATCATCATGAGCCAAAGGCTGCTCAATCATCATCAGATTATACTGGTCCAGGGCAGCCAAGTGGGCCGAATCGGCCAGTGTATATGCTGAATTGGCATCTGCCATTAGCTGAATTGACGGAAACCGCTGCCGGACTGCCGCAACAGTATTAATATCCCAGCCAGGTTTTATCTTTATTTTGATTCTTTTATATCCTGCAGTCACATATTTTTCCACCTGTGCCAATAGCTTATCGACTGTACTTTCGATTCCCAGGCTGATACCTACATCGATTGTTTTCCGGGTTCCTCCCAGAACCTGATACAAGGGCATATTTCCCGCTACTGCGTACAAATCCCAGACAGCCCCTTCCAGAGCAGCCTTGGCCATATAATTTCGCCGGATTGGCCGAAAAATATCGGCTACTTGCCGGGGGTGGCCAGGGGGCTGGCGCAGGAGTGAAGGAATAAGAAATTCCTTTAGCATTAGCCAAGCACTACCTACTGTTTCTTCGTTATATAATGGCGCTTTCATCGCTACGGCCTCGCCCCAGCCGGAGCGCCCTTCTGTATCTTTGATTTCTACCAGAATAAAATCCTTATCCCACTCTGTACCAAAACTTGTGGTAAAAGGGGCCTTCAAACGCATTCGCATCGCCCGTAAGGTCACAGCCGCCAACCGCATTCTCATCATCCTTTCCTTTACACTTTTACCCAGGGGGGCTGAGGTAACCCCAGTTGTTCCAAACGCGCCAAGATATATTCATTAGCCGGGATTCCCGGCAAGCTCCGAAACCCGGCCACAGCCCAGCCGGCATTAAATAAAGCAACAAAGGCCTGTCGGGTTATCAACCGCCATTTCTTGGCCAAGCCGGCATTCATTAGTTTTATTGCCTGAATATCCGCCGGTACCACAACCCTTACCTGTGCCACCGTCGTCAGCATATCAGCTCCCAGTTCGGCCACCTCTACCGGTTCAATCAGATCCTGTTCACAATGGCACCAGCGGACAGCCTCATATTCTGAGCCTTGTGGCAATCGTAGCGGCGGCTGATCCAGCCACCAGGCTACCTGAAAACGGTCGGACGGCAACCCTTGATTGAGACTATCATTCATCTCGCCATAACAATTAATAATATAGGTCGAGCAAACAGCGCCCAGCTTGCAGATATTAAGATTGGCGTTAACTGACTCCAGCGGATCATATGTCCAGGTAACCAATGAATAGCCTAAATCTTTCGCAACCTCCGCCTGGGCCAGCTTTAGTTTTCTCCCCAACCCACACTTGCGCCAGCCCTCCCGGATTCCTAGCATATGTGAACATAGATAAACCTGCCGATTGAGATAACCGGGGAAGCTATACAAAAGCCCAACCATAAGGCTGCCGGCAAAAGCCCCCAGCAGAATACCACCGTTTTTAGCTACAGTTATTAGTTGATGTAAGGGTATGGAGGAGGGCATCTGCCAAACCAGTTGCTCCAGTTCCTGCATTGCCTGAAAATCCTGAAGCAGAGCAGGCGTAATCGCTCGCACTTCAATGGTGCCCCCCTGGTTCAGCCACTCACTTGCACTGTTCATTGTTTTTTCCTAACCCCCTTGTAATCAAGTTATATATTCAACTGAAAAATTAAAGATCTTATAGCACTCTTCTCAATCCTTCCATAAAATCCCTGCTTGGATGGTTGATTATTAACTGGGAAACTGATCATATTCTTTAGATCAGCTCAAAACCAGTGTTTGCAAAAAAAAGAAGCATCATATTGCCTGCCGGCAAATACATGCTTCTATAACACAATATGTAATATACCCGGATCTGTTATGGCGGGAGCGTGTAGGAATCGAACCCACCTTGGACGGGTTAGCGCCCAACAGACAGTTTTGAAGACTGCAGAAGCCACCAGGCCCCATCCACTCCCATACATCTAACGTATATAATATATCACGGGCTGGGGAATTATTCAAGGTAGAGAGACTATTCCCGGCAATACAGACCTTTTTTCTACTAGCAGCAAACATTTCTTGTGTTTTGCAGAAATTCTTCTTGACACAGGCATATTCAATTTGGTATAGTGACTACAATAAGAAAATGACTTAGGCAATGGAGCCTTCGCAACTATAGCGAAGGCTCTTTCTGTCTAATTACCTGGTTATCCGGACAATGGCGTCCTAAAGGTTTTTTGACCTATAGGACGCTTTCTGTTTTGGGCCCATGGGGGGGATGCATTTTCCAGATAACTGCTGTTACCTCAAAAAATCTAATTAAAAGGAAGGGATTACCTATGAAGAAATTGTATACTATTTTTTCTATGTGTCTACTGTTAATGTTTATCCTGGTTCCGGTAGTTCTTGCCAGCGACGCGCCGGCAGAGCCGCCGGCAATTGACACCGGCGACACCGCTTTTGTTTTGATGAGCGCAGCACTTGTTATGCTTATGACTCCTGGTTTAGCACTATTTTATGGTGGTATGGTAAGAACAAAAAATGCACTCAGCACGATCATGCAAAGCTTCTTTATTCTCGGCCTTATAACTGTGCAATGGGTTCTTTTTGGTTACTCGCTGGCCTTTGGTCCTGATATTAACCATTTCATCGGTTCTTTAGACTGGGCAGGTCTTAGCGGGGTCGGCCTGGATCCGAATCCTGATTATTCCGCAACAATTCCCCATCAGGCTTTTATGATTTTCCAGGGAATGTTCGCTGTTATTACGGCAGCTCTTATTACCGGCGCTTTTGCTGAACGCATGCGGTTTCCTGCTTTTGTTGTATTTACTTTAGCCTGGGCAACATTTGTTTATGATCCTGTCGCTCACTGGGTTTGGGGAGTTGGCGGCTGGATCCGCGAATTGGGTGTACTGGACTTCGCGGGTGGTACTGTAGTTCATATTATTTCCGGTGTTTCCGGGTTGGTCATTGCACTGATGATTGGCAAACGCAAAGGCTATGGTACTGACGTTATGATGCCCCATCATCTGCCAATGACAGTTATCGGTGCCTCCCTGCTCTGGTTTGGCTGGTTTGGTTTTAATGCAGGCAGCGCCCTCTCGGCCAACGGCCTTGCTGCCAGCGCTTTCGCTGCAACTCAGATTGCTGCTGCCGCCGCAACCGTTTCCTGGGTGCTCATTGAATGGTTGCAGCATGGCAAACCTACTATCCTGGGTGCGGCCTCCGGTTGCATTGCCGGTCTTGTAGCCATTACCCCCGCAGCCGGTTTCGTCAGCCCTGTTCCCGCATTGATTATCGGCCTTGGCGCAGGTGTTATCTGCTTCCTGGCAGTAGCGGTAATGAAAGCAAAACTCGGTTATGACGATGCACTGGATGCTTTCGGTGTTCATGGTATTGGTGGTACCTGGGGGGCAATCGCAACAGGTTTGTTCGCCTCTACTGCAGTTAATCCGGCCGGTGCTGACGGCCTGTTCTACGGTAATGCAGGTCAGCTCACTACCCAGCTTATCGGTGTTGGTGTCAGCTGGGTAGTAGCCGCAGTAATGACCTTCATTATCTTAAAAATCATTGGTCTCTTCATGCAAGTCCGCGCTACCGCCGACCAGGAGATTCAGGGCCTTGACATCACTGAGCACGGCGAACGCGGTTATGCCTATCAAGACTTTATGACTGGTTCACCTATCGGACTTGGCTCAGCCAGTCAGGATTCATCTGTCAAAAAAACAACGTTAGCGTAACTTAATTAAAATTTATGCTCTGAGAAAAGGGGGAAACCGGCATGAAACCAATAACCAAAATTGAAATTATTACCCGTCCGGAAAAATTAGAAGAGCTCAAAGCAGCCATGAATAAAATTGCAGTTACCGGCATGACAGTTACTCAGGTTTACGGTTGTGGCCTCACTAAAGGACATACTGAAGTTTATCGCGGCCAGGAATATACTATTAACCTTGTACCTAAGGTTAAGGTCGAAATTGTTGTTTGTGAGGTACCGGTGGAAAAAGTACTGGAGGCTGCTAAGCAGGCTTGTCAAACCGGTAAAATTGGCGATGGCAAAATATTTGTTTACCCAATCGCTAATGCAGTTCGCATTCGTACCGGTGAAGAAGGCGATATTGCCATTGTCGATCCGGCTGATATGCCAAAATAAGTTTTATCCGTTTTTGAGAGAGCCTCAGAGAGCAGTGCCAGCTGCCTCTGAGGCTCTTCCATATAACCTCATATTTACACAACGGGAAATGGTTGCCAAACCCTTCCTGATGACTTACACTATACTTAATAATATTTCTAGGTTAGGAGGGACCCGAATGCGGCCAATAACAAAAATTGAAATTATAACCCGCCCGGAAAAGCTTGAGGAACTAAAAGCAGCTATGAACAATATTGGCGTTACCGGAATGACAGTAACCCAGGTGTACGGTTGCGGCCTGACAAAAGGACACCGGGAGGTTTATCGCGGACAAGAATACAATATTAATTTGGTACCTAAAGTAAAAGTCGAAATTGTTGTTTGCGAAGTACCGGTGGAGCAGGTGCTGGAAACTGCCAAAGCAGCCTGCCGTACCGGAAAAATTGGTGATGGAAAAATTTTTGTTTACCCTATTGCCAATGCTGTCCGCATCCGGACCGGCGAAGAAGGCGATATTGCCATTATGGACCCCGCTGATATGGATAAATAGTGCTATGAATGAAAACGACCTCAGAGCTAACGGCTCTGAGGTCTTGTCTTTTCATTCATAACACTTCTTTTTCGCCTTGCACTCACTGCACTTCCCATCGCAATAAGCTCGAAGCAACTTATGGCAGCGGGGGCAGCGTAACTCTTCCTGTCCACAAACGGTTTTACAATTCCCGCAAATTTGCTGTTGCATTTGTTGTGTTTGCTGCATTATTATACCTCTTTCAGGTGACTTCAAATATAAGTGCGATCATTATTCTATAGAAAATCAGTAAACCCGCTGCAATTAATTACTTCAGAACACTTCCGGATAAATCAATTTTGCCAGCTGCTCAACTCCCTCAGCTAAACGGAAAGTCGGACTTGAGACCAACCTCTCTTCAACAATATAAACCTGTCCTTGCCGCACAGCCTTGATCTTGTCAAAACCCGGGCGTTGCTTAATCGCGTCTACAGTAATCCCAGGGTTCATTGGCCCCCGCTGGGCCAGAAAGACGTCGATCTCATCGGCCTTCATCAAGAGGCGTTCACTGCCATAAGCAGCGATACTGCTGGCGGTTTTTATGGCCTGGGCGTCAGCAGCCACGTTGATGGCACCAGCCAGATTAAGTACGATTCCCGGCATGCTTGCCGGTGTGATTGTCCGGTATTCAGTGGCCGTTGACTCAAAATAAACCTGTTTTTTAGCAGGCGCCTTGGCGGTACGGGCAGCAATTTCGGTAAGTTTGCTATGAAAAGCGGCCAGACGGTCGGTAGCCTGTTGCTCCCGGCCTGTTAATACAGCAAGTTTATGAATATAGCTGTCAAAATCCTCGAATTTCTCAGGATAAAGACAAACAATTTTGATATTCGCCTGCTCTAAGGTCTTAATAAAATCCGGATAACTTTGTTTAATGAAAGGTCTGATAATAACCACATCGGGCTCTGCAGCCAGGACCTTCTCCGGGTCGGCGCGATAATCAAATACCGGCTTGCTTTGGGCAACAGAATCGGACTCAGTCGTACTAACGCCGATAATTTCCGGTCCAAGACCAAGGGCTATCAGGTTTTCAGTATGGGCCGAGTACAAAGAAATGATACGTTTTGCCGGCTGCTTAAGAACAATTGTTTGATTCAAATCGTCAACAATACTTATACTGCCCTCGCCCGGACTGGCGGGCTGTTTAGGAGAGCCGCAGCCAAGTAAAGATAACAGCAGCATAACAATACCAATGATACCTAAAAATTTGATTTTCATTGCCTTGATCTCCCCTTCATCAAAGTTCGTACATTATAGATCGGAGAGTACGGCCAGACCTGTCTCACCGGCGCGCACGACCTTGATA